>JBBQGL010000064.1:0-20136 GCA_038323025.1 Hyphomicrobiales bacterium | reverse complement strand
TGCCTCCTCGGCGACAACGGCGCCGGCAAGTCGACGCTGATCAAGATCCTTTCCGGCGTCCACCGTCCCGACAACGGCGAAATGCTGCTCGACGGCAAGCCGGTCGCCTTCGCCTCGCCGCGCGAGGCGCTCGATCGCGGCATCGCCACCGTCTACCAGGACCTCGCCATGGTCCCGCTGATGTCGATCACGCGGAACTTCTTCATGGGGCGCGAGCCGGTGCAGGGTCGCGGTCCGTGGCAGCGCCTCCGCCACGGCTTCGCCAACTCCGTGGCCAGCGAGGAAATGGCCAAGATCGGCATCCGCGTCCGCGATCCCGCCCAACCCGTCGGCACGCTCTCCGGCGGTGAGCGCCAGTGCGTCGCCATCGCGCGTGCCGTCTATTTCGGCGCCCGCGTGCTCATCCTCGACGAGCCAACCTCGGCCCTCGGCGTCAAGCAGGCCTCGATGGTGCTGCGCTATGTCGCCCAGGCCCGGGCGGAAGGGCTGGCGGTCATCTTCATCACCCACAACGTCCAGCACGCCTACCCGGTCGGCGACCGCTTCTTCCTTCTCAACCGCGGCCACTCGCTCGGCGACTTTCCGAAGAGCGGCATCAGCCGCGAAGAGGTCACCAACATGATGGCCGGCGGCGAGGAACTGCAGCAGCTGGAAGTGGAGCTGGACAGCGTCCGCGCCACCTCCTGATGACGCGCTTTTCGTTCCTGAGCCTCGCCCGCAACGCCCTCACCGGCCACCGCAACTGGCCGGAGCAGTGGCGCTCGCCCGAGCCGCAGGCGGAATACGACGTCATCATCGTCGGCGGCGGCGGCCATGGGCTCGCCACCGCCTATTACCTCGCCAGGGAACACGGCATTGCCCGGGTAGCGGTCCTCGAGAAGAGCTGGATCGGCGGCGGCAATACCGGCCGCAACACCACCATCATCCGCTCCAACTACCTGCAGGACGAAAGCGCGGCGATCTACGAGCACGCGTTGAAGCTCTGGGAGGGGCTGTCGCGCGAGCTGAACTACAACGTCATGTACTCGCCGCGCGGCGTCATGATGCTCGCCCATTCGGTGCACGACACCCAGGTCCTCAAGCGTCACATCCACGCCAACCGCCTGAACGGCATCGACAACGAATGGCTGACGCCGGAAGAAGCGAAGCGCTTCTGTCCGCCGCTGAACATCTCGCCGGATCTCCGCTATCCGGTGACCGGCGCCGCGCTGCAGCGGCGCGGCGGCACCGCCCGCCACGACGCCGTCGCCTGGGGCTATGCCCGCGGCGCCTCGGAGCGCGGCGTCGACATCATCGAAAACTGCGAGGTGACGGGCATCGCCCGCGATCCGGCCGGCGCGGTGACCGGCGTCGACACCACGCGCGGCTTCATCGCGGCGAAGAAGATCGGCGTCGTCGCCGCCGGCCATACCAGCGTCGTCATGGCGATGGCGGGCGTGCGCATGCCGATCGAGAGCTATCCCCTCCAGGCGCTCGTCTCGGAGCCGGTGAAGCCGGTCTTCCCCTGCGTCGTCATGTCGAACACCGTCCACGCCTACATCTCCCAGTCCGACAAGGGCGAACTGGTGATCGGCGCCGGCACCGATGCCTACACCTCCTACAGCCAGCGCGGCGCGCTGCACGTGCCGGCCCACACCCTCGACGCGATCTGCGACCTCTTCCCGGTCTTCCGCCGCATGAAGATGCTGCGCAACTGGGGCGGCATCGTCGACGTCACCGCCGATCGCTCGCCGATCATCGGCCTGACGCCGGTCCCCGGCCTCTACGTCAATGCCGGCTGGGGCACCGGCGGCTTCAAGGCAACGCCGGGCTCGGGCCACGTCTTCGCCGCGACCATCGCGCGCGACGAGCCCCACCCGCTTGCCGCGCCCTTCTCCCTCGACCGCTTCAGGGCCGGCCGGCTGATCGACGAGGCGGCAGCCGCCGCCGTGGCGCACTGACGTGCTGATCATCCCCTGTCCGCACTGCGGCCCGCGCCCGGAGATCGAGTTCCGCTACGGCGGCGAGGCCCACATCGCCCGCCCGGCGCGGCCGGCCGATCTGGACGACGATGCCTGGCTGGCGTTCCTCTACCTCCGCGACAATCCGAAGGGGCTTCATTTCGAGCGCTGGCGCCACATCCACGGCTGCGGCCGCTTCTTCAACTGCGCGCGCGACACGGTGAGCGACCGAATCCTCCTCACCTACAGGGCCGGCGAGCCGAAGCCGGATGCGGAAGCCCTGCGGACGGCGAGCGAGGCGGCGCGGTGACCGCCTTCCGCACCCCGTCCGGCGGGCGCGTCGATCGCGGACGGCCGCTGCGCTTCACCTTCGATGGCCGCGGGCTGACCGGCTTCGCCGGAGATACGCTCGCGTCCGCGCTCCTCGCCAACGGCATCCATCTCGTCGGACGCTCGTTCAAGTACCATCGCCCGCGCGGCATCCTTGCCGCCGGCAGCGAGGAGCCGAACGCGCTGGTGACGGTGGACCGGGGCGGCGGCCGGCAGACGCCCAACCTGCGGGCCACGTCCGTCGAGCTGCACGAGGGCCTCAGCGCCGTCAGCCAGAACCGCTGGCCGTCGCTCCGCCGCGACATCGGCGCGGTGAACGACCTGCTCTCGCCCCTCCTGCCGGCCGGTTTCTACTACAAGACCTTCATGTGGCCGCAGGCGCTGTGGTCGCGGCTCTACGAGCCGGCGATTCGCGCCTCCGCCGGCCTCGGCAAGGCGCCGCGCCGGCCCGATCCCGATCGCTACCTCAATCGCTATGTCCATTGCGACGTGCTGGTTGTCGGCTCCGGACCCGCCGGGCTCGCCGCGGCCCTGGCCGCGTCGGCGGGCGGCGGGCGGGTGATTCTGTGCGACGAGCAGGCCGAATTCGGCGGCTCGCTCCTCCAGGACACGGCGATCGTCGACGGCACCAGTGCCCGCGCCTGGGTGGCCGGCGCTCGTGCCGAACTGGCTCGCCGGCATGGCGTGACTCTCCTGCCGCGCACGACCGCCTTCGGCTATTTCGCAGACAATTTCGTGGGCCTGGTCGAGCGCGTCGGCGACCACCTCGCCGATCCCGATCCGGCGCTTCCCCGCGAGCGCCTGTGGCAGGTGCGGGCGCTGGAAGTCGTGCTCGCCACCGGCGCCCTCGAGCGCCCGCTGGTCTTCCCGGAAAACGACCGCCCCGGCATCATGCTGGCCGAAGCGGCGCGCACCTACCTCAACAGCTACGGCGTCCGCCCGGGAACCCGCGCCGTCGTCGCCACAGCCACCGATTCAGCCTATCGCGCGGCGCTCGATCTTCATGCCGGAGGCGTGGCGATCGCGGCCATCGCCGATCTGCGGCGGGAGCCTGGCGCTGCGGCCGTTGGTGCGGCGGAAGCCGCCGGAATCCGTGTGTTGCCGGCAACGGCGGTTGCCGGCACCCTCGGCCGCCGGCGGATCAGGGCCGTCGACCTCACAGGCACCGACGGTAGCGGCGGCGAGCGCATCGCCTGCGATCTTCTGCTCATGTCCGGCGGCTGGACGCCGACCGTGCACCTGTTCTCGCAGTCGCGCGGCAAGCTCCGCTTCGACGATCGCCTCGATGCCTTCGTTCCCGGCGATTCCGTCCAGCACGAGCGTTCCGCAGGCGCCTGTCGCGGCATCTACGACCTGGCGGCCTGCATCGCCGATGGACATGCGGCCGGGGAAGCCGCGGCGCAGGCGGCCGGCGGTGACGGACCCCACCCACCGCGCTTCGCGCGGTCCCCCCTCCCCGTGCCGGGGAGGGATGGCGCTCTCGAATCGCGAGGCGGTCTCATCCCATCGGGATTGTCCGCGACCGGCGAACGACGAGAGCCAGACGACGAACTCCAGGATTCAACGCAAGGCGAGGGAGCCATCCCTCCCCGGCACGGGCAGGGGGGACCGGCCGCAGGCCGGTGGGGGGGGTCCTCGGCCGACGGTCCGTCCAACGGCCGCGCGTTCGTCGATTTCCAGAACGACGTCACCGCCAAGGACCTGAAGCTGGCGCTCCGCGAGGGCTTCCGCTCCATCGAGCACGTCAAGCGCTACACCACCACCGGCATGGCGACCGACCAGGGCAAGACGTCGGGCATGAACGCGCTCTCCCTCGTCGCCGAAGCGCGCGGGCAGTCCGTTCCCGAGGTCGGGCTCACCACCTACCGCATGCCCTACACGCCTGTGAGCTTCGGCGCGATCGCCGGAGCCTCGCGCGGCGACCTGTTCGATCCGATCCGCAAGACGCCGATCCACGACTGGGCGGCGGAGCAGGGCGCCGTCTTCGAGGACGTCGGGCTGTGGAAGCGGGCGCGCTATTTCCCGAAGGGCGAGGAGGACATGCACGCCGCCGTGGCGCGCGAGTGCCGCGCGGTGCGCACCGGAGTCGGCATTTTCGACGCCTCCACCCTCGGCAAGATCGAGGTGGTCGGCCCCGACGCGGCCGAGTTCATGAACCGCCTCTACACCAACGCCTGGACGAAGCTGGAAACCGGTCGCTGCCGCTACGGCCTGATGCTCACCGAAGCCGGCTTCATCATGGACGATGGCGTCATCGGCCGCATCGCGTCCGACCGCTTTCATGTCACCACCACCACCGGTGGCGCACCGCGGGTTCTCCATCACATGGAGGACTACCTGCAGACCGAGTTCCCCGAACTCCGCGTCTGGCTGACCTCGACCACCGAGCAGTGGGCGGTGATCGCCATCCAGGGCCCGAAGTCGCGCGAGGTCGTCGCGGCCCTTACGGAAGGCATAGACCTGTCGCCGGCGGCGATGCCCCACATGAGCGTGCGCGAGGGCCGCATCTGGGGCGTGCCCGGGCGCCTGTTCCGCGTCAGCTTCACCGGCGAGCTCGGCTTCGAAATCAACGTGCCGGCGAGCCACGGCCGCGCCGTCTGGGAAATGGCGATGGAAGCCGGGCGGGCGCACGGCATCACCCCCTACGGCACCGAGGCGATGCATGTGCTGCGCGCCGAGAAGGGCTACATCATCGTCGGCCAGGAGAGCGACGGCACGGTCATCCCGGGCGACCTCGGCCTCGACTGGGCGATCGGCAAGCAGAAGCCCGACTTCGTCGGCAAGCGCTCGCTCGCCCGCTCCGACATGCTGAGGGCCGACCGCAAGCAGCTGGTGGGGCTGCTGCCGACCGATCCCCGGATCGTGCTCGAGGAAGGCGCCCAGATCGTTGCAGAGCGGGACGCGCCGATCCCGATGACCATGCTCGGGCACGTGACATCGTCGTACTGGAGCGAGGCCCTCGGCCGTGGCTTCGCTCTGGCGCTGGTCGCCGGCGGCCGGGCGCGGAAGGCCTCGCACCTCTATGTGCCGATGCCCGACCGCACGATCGAGGTCGAGGTGGTCGATCCGGTGTTCTACGACAAGGACGGGGAGCGGCTGAATGGCTGAGCCCCAGATGACCGTCGCGCTGCTTCCACCGGCGACGCGCTTCATCGTCCGCGGTGGCGAGAAGGCGATAGCCGCGCTCGGCCCCGCCTTCGGCGTCGCCCTGCCCCGCGCCGCCTGCCGCGCCGAGACCGTGGGCGAGCGGTCGGCCCTCTGGCTTGGCCCCGACGAATGGCTTCTGATCGCGCCGGAAGGCGAGGCAGCGGACCTTGCCGCGATCATGGCCCGCGCCCTGAAGGGCGAGGCGGCGAGCATCGTGGAGATTTCGGATCGTCAGGTCGCCATCGCGGCCATCGGGCAGAAGGCCGCGGAAGCGATCAACGCCTTCAACCCCCTCGACCTCGACCTGACGGCATTTCCCGTCGGCATGTGCACCCGCACGGTCTTCGCCAAGGCCGAGATCGTGCTGTGGCGCACCGGGGCGGACGCATTCCGTATCGAAGTCTGGCGCTCCTTCGCGCCCTATGTTCTCGGCTGTCTCGAAGAGGCCTGCCGCGAATACGCCGCCTAGTTGCCGGACCTGGCCGGCGCGCCATATCTTCCTACCTGCGGTAGTGAAACAGGGAGGATGTCATGAAACCGAAAAGCGTCAGCCCGACCATCCCGGTCGCCGACCTGGATCGCGCGGTGCGCTGGTACAAGGAGAAGCTCGGCCTCGAGCCCGCCAGGCAGGATGCCAACATGGGCGCCATCTACAAGGTCGCCGACGGGACCGGCTTCATGCTCTATCCGACGCCGACCAACGCCGGCAAGGCGCCGAACACGCTGATGGGCTTCGAGGTCGCGAGTGTGACGGCCGAAGTCGCGGCCCTGAAGAAGACCGGCGTGAAGTTCGAGAACTACGACATGCCCGGCCTGAAAACCGTCGACGGCGTCATGACCATGGGCACCATGCATGCCGCCTGGTTCAAGGACGCCGACGGTAATATTCTCGCCATCACCGACGGGACGCCGGGGGCATAAGGCCGCAGCGATATCCGCGGCCGGCTGTCGGCCTGGCCGCGCCTATTTCTTCCGTCGGACCGGCGAGGGAGTGGCCAGCGCGGCCGCCGCCTTCGCCGGCTTGGCCGGTGCCGCCTTGGCGGCCGGCGTTGGCGCGATCGTCGCAGCCGGCTTTGACGGAGCGGCCACCGACGCCGGGATTCCCGGCGCGCTTGCCGTCACGGGCACGCTCGGCTTCGGCGCGGTCTTTCCGACCTCGGCCGCCGCCTGATGCCAGTGCTCCTCGTGCCTGCCATGCGGGCGGCCGGATTTTTCCCAAAGTTCGTAGGCCTTCTGCCGAATGGCAGATTCCTTGTCGTCCATGTCCTGTCTCCTCGTACAAATCCTTGGCGAATCGGTTGGCGGACATTCTAGCGGCCGATTGCGCTGCAGTGCAGCATAAACTACGCCGCGTTGCAGTAGGATGTCTGCTTCAAGGAGATGTAGGCGGTCGCTCAGGGTTAACTAGTGGGTCGTATCCGGCATCGAGGCCTTTTTCCGCTCGATGAAATCGCGGAGCGCCTCGTCGATGCCTGGATCCATAGCCGGCGCCTCGTAATCGGCGAGCATCTTCTTCCAGATGGCGTTGGCGCGCTGGGCCTCGTCGAGCTTGCCCTCGGCTTCCCATTGCTCGACCGAGTTGTTGTCGGCGACAATCGACCGGTAGAACGCCTTCTCGAAATTGGCCTGTGTGTGGTCACAGCCGAGGAAATGGCCGCCCGGCGCCACCTGCTGGAATGCCGCCATTCCCTGCCCGTTCTCGGAAAGGTCGATGCCCTTGGCGAGCACGTGCATCATGCCGAGCTGGTCGGTGTCCATGACGAACTTCTCGTAGGACGAGGCAAGACCGCCCTCCATCCACCCGGCCGCGTGCAGGACGAAATTGGTGCCGGCATGCATGGTCGGGATCAGCGTCTGCGCGCTCTCGTAGGCCGCCTGGGCGTCGGGGATCTTCGAGGCGCAGAGCGAACCGCCGGTGCGGAACGGCATCTTCATCCGCCGCGCCAGCTGGCCGGCGCCGTAGATGGCGAGCGCCGCTTCCGGCGTGCCGAAGGTCGGCGCCCCCGACTGCATGGAGAGCGTCGACACGAAGGTGCCGAAGACGACCGGCGCGCCCGGCCGGACGAGCTGCACGAAGGCCGTGCCGGAGAGCACTTCCGCCAGCACCTGGCTGAGCGTGCCCGCCACCGTCACCGGGCTCATGGCGCCGGAAAGGATGAAGGGCGTCATGATCACGGCCTGGTTGGCGCGGGCATAGGCTTCGGCCGCGCCGAGCATGGAAGAATCCCACACCAGGGGCGAGTTGGCGTTGATCAGGCTCATCACGACGACGTTGTCGTCGAGGAACTTCTCGCCGAAGAGGATGCGCGACATGGCGACGGTATCCTCGGCGCGCTCCGGCCGCGTCACCGAACCCATGTACGGCTTGTCCGACCAGCGCATGTGCGAATAGACCATCTCGAGATGGCGCTTGTTGACCGGCAGGTCGACCGGCTCGCACACCGTGCCGCCGGAATGGTGGATATAGGGGCTCGAATAGGCGAGCTTCACGAAGTTGCGGAAATCCTCGATCGTGCCGTAGCGGCGGCCCTGATCGAGGTCGTGGACGAAGGGCGAACCGTAGACCGGCGCGAAGACCGTCGCCTTGCCGCCGATCGGGACGCTGCGCGCCGGGTTGCGCGCGACCTGGGTGAACGTCTCGGGACAGGTGGCGCAAAGCTTTCGCGCCAGCCCGGGCGGAAAGCGGACGCGCGAACCCTTGATGTCGGCGCCCGCTTCCCGGAAGCGCTCCAGCGCCGACGGGTATTCCTTGAACTCGATGCCGATCTCCTCGAGGATTCTTTCGGCATTGCCCTCGATGATCGCGAGGCCTTCCTCGTCGAGGATGTTGGTGAGCGGCAGGTTGCGGGTGATGTAGGGGATCGAGGCCGCCCGGCTCTGCAGACGGGCGCTCCGCCGCGCCTCCCGCCCGCGCCGGCCTTCGCGCGCCCGCTTGCCGTCGCCGTCGTCCTTCGGGAGCGGCGCCACCAGCGGGCCGACCCGCTCGACCACTTCGTCGATGCTCGGCCGCGGCCCGCGCGCGTGGCCGTCGATGGCCGCGCGCATGGCGGCGAGATGCGCCGGCGACGTGCCGCAGCAGCCGCCGATGATCCGCGCCCCCGCGTCGATTGCCAGCCGCGCGTACTCCGCCATGGTCTCCGGCGTGCCCGAATAATCGGTGTGGTCGCCGTGAACGGTTGGGATGCCGCAATTGGCCTTGGCGATGACGATGGCGTCCGGCCGCCGCTCGGTCATGGAAAGCACCGAGACGAGCAGGTCCGAGGCGCCGACGCCGCAGTTTCCGCCGACCGCCAGCGGCGCATCGGGGAGCGACACGGCAAAGTCGGCGAGCGCACCGGGAGCGATGCCCATCATGGTCTTGCCGGCGGTATCGAAGCTCGCCGTGGTGGTGAATGGCATGCCGAGGCGCGACGCCGCCCGCGATGCGGCGCGGATCTCCTCCAGCGCCGACATGGTCTCGATCCAGATCACGTCGACGCCGCCCTCCTTCAGGCCCTCGATCTGCTCGACGAAGACTTCCTCTGCCTCGGCCTCGGTAAGCGGCCCGAGCGGCGCGAGCAGGTCGCCGGTGGGGCCGACCGAGCCGGCCACTACCACCGGGCGCCCGGCCGCGTCGGCGACCGCGCGGGCGTTCCGGGCCGCGAGGCGATTCAGCTCGCGCGTGCGCTCCTCGGCCTTGTGCAGCATCAGCCGCCGGCGGTTCGCGCCGAACGAGTTGGTCAGGATGATGTCGGCCCCGGCATCGACGAAGCTCTGATGCAACGCCCGGATCTTGTCGGGATGGGTCTCGTTCCACAGCTCCGGCGCGTCGCCGGAGGTGAGCCCCATGTTGAAGAGGTTGGTGCCGGTGGCGCCGTCGGCGAGCAGCACGGGTTTTGCGGCGAGGAGGGACTGGAGGGAGGTGTGCATCTGCTAGCTCAACCGAGTTCTTTACGGGAAGTCCAGTCCATCTCCGCTCGTCCCCGCGCAAGCGGGGACCCAGCTTTCTAAGGAACCGCCATCAGAAACAGTACGCCCTCGGCGGCCTGCGGGGGACCAAACTGGATCCCCGCTTGCGCGGGGATGAGCGGGATAAGGGATGCGGGACATCAACGATACCTCAGAGAATTCCATCAGCGGTCAAATCACGCCAGAGGGGATTAGTGGCCTCGATCAGCTGCAGTTTCCACTTCCTCTGCCATTTCTTGATTTGTCGCTCGCGCATGAAGGCCGATTCCCGAGTCGCGTGAACCTCGACCCAGACGAGCGTTTTCACGCCATATCGCTGGGTGAAGCCGCGGATGGCGCCGCTCTGATGCTCGTACAAACGCCGGTTCAAATCATCGGTCATTCCGACGTAGAGCGTCCCATTACGGCTGCTGGCCAGTATGTGCACGTAGAAGCTCATTCGGCTTCACGGCGTAGCATTCGCCCGGCGTCGCCGCCGCTCGCCGGGCACGGCGGCAACCCGCTCGGGCAGGGAAACCACCCGCGACAGGTTCGGGAAGGCGTCAGTCCTGTGCGGCAACGCCATGGCGGCGACGAAGTGCTCCTGGAAGCGCGGCTCCAGCGCCGTCTCGATCTTCTCGATTCCGCGCACCACCGATGCGATCTCGCGGCGCGCGGCGGCATTGAGGAGGGCGATGCGCGCGCCGGTTCCGGCAGCGTTGCCGGCCGAGCGCACCTTGTCGAGCCCACAATCGGGGATGAGCCCGAGGACCATCGCGTACTTCACGTCGATGTGGCTGCCGAAGGCGCCGGCGAGCCCGATGCTGTCCACCTTGTCGGTGCCGTAGTGATCCATGAGCAGGCGGACGCCGGCATAGAGCGCCGCCTTCGCCAGCTGGATGGCGCGCACATCGGCCTGGGTCACCATGATGCGCGGCGCGCCGTCGCGGATCAGGTAGGAGAACGTCCGCCCCTCGCCGACGATCCGCGGCGAGCGCGCGGCGAGAGCCCCGTCGATGACGCCATCATGGGTGACGATGCCGGAGAGAAACATTTCGGCGATCGCCTCGATGATGCCGGAGCCGCAGATGCCGGTGACGCCGAGGTGCGCGACCGCCTCGTCGAACCCGGGCTGATCTGACCAGAGGTCGGAGCCGATCACCTTGTAGCGCGGCTCGAGCGTCGCCGGATCGATGCGCAGCCGCTCGATCGCGCCGGGCGCGGCGCGTTGCCCTGACGAAATCTGCGCGCCCTCGAAGGCCGGACCGGTCGGCGAGGAGCAGGCGAGCAGGCGGTGTCGGTTGCCGAGCACGATCTCGGCGTTGGTGCCGACGTCGACGAGGAGCGCGATCTCGTCCTGCTCGTACGGCGCCTCGGCGAGGATCATGCCGGCGCAATCGGCGCCGACATGGCCGGCGATGAGCGGCAGCGTGTGCACCATCGCACCCGGCGCAATGGCGATGCCGAGGTCGGCGGCGGTCGTATCCAGCGCCGTATCGACCGTCAGCGCGAAGGGCGCTCCGCCGAGCTCCACCGGATCGAGGCCGAGGAAGAGGTGGTGCATGATCGGAGTGCCGACCGCGGTCATCTCGACGATGCGGTCGCGGGCTATGCCGGCTTCTTCGGCGACCTCGCCGACGAGGCGGTTGACCGCCTCCTGCACGACGGCGGTCATCTCGCGGTCACCGCCGGGATGGAGCATCACGTAGGAAACGCGGCTCATCAGGTCTTCGCCGAAACGTATCTGCGGATTCATCGTGCCGGCTGAGGCCAGCGTATCGCCGGAGACGAGGTCGGAAAGGTGCGCGGCAATGGTGGTCGAGCCGATGTCGACGGCGACGCCGAAGGCGCGGTCGACCAGCCCCGGCCACACCGCGACCACGTCGCGGCCCTCGCGCAGCGCAACCGTGACCTTCCACCCGCCGGCGCGCAGCGTCTTCTGCAGGCCGCGCAGCACCGACAGCGAGGCGCGGGCCTCGGCGATCTGCCATTCCCTCGCGAGCGCCGCCGCCAGCCGGCGGAAATCGCCCGCCGGATCGTGCATATCGGGTTCGGCGACCTCGACGTAGCAAAGGCGCACCACCGGATCGAGCGTGATCGCGCGCCCGTCCGCCGCCTTCCGCACCACCTGGCGATGAACCTGGCTCTCCGCCGGCACGTCGATGACGAGGTCGCCTTCGATCAGCGCCTGGCAGCCGAGCCGGCGGCCGGCGGCGAGACCTCCGCGCTTGTCGGCGTAGCGCGCCTCGACCGCGTTCCAGCCGCTGACATTGGCAGTGCTCGAGGTAATGCCGTGCTTGGCAAACTGGCCTTCCGCCACCTCGACCTGGCAGCGCCCGCAAATGCCGCGGCCGCCGCAGACCGAATCGAGGTCGGCGCCGAGCTTGCGCGCCGCATCGAGCACGCTGGTCCCCGCGGCAAAGCGGCCGCGCTTCCCCGACGGCGTGAAGACGACGAGGGAATCGGCGATCATGGCGTGGCGCGATCCGCGTTGCCCGCGTCCTTGCCGCCGCCTTCGATCAGCTGCCTCAGCCTCGCGGTGTCGTAGGCCGCCTCGATGGCTGCGGCGGCCTCGGCAACCGCCCTGTCCATGTCGTCGCCGCAGGGTGCCGGCTGGCCGCGCCGCCAGTCGGCGAGGTAGGCGTCTGATTCCGTTGCCCCGGCGCGCATGGCCGCCGCATCGATCGCCTCCATGAAGCGCTTCGACAGCTCGGTCTTCGCCGCCTTGCGGCCGGCCCGGGCGATGACCTGCGCCGGGATGTCCCGCCAGTAGACGATCGTGAGATCAGGCATCGACCGGCGCCCGCGCCAGGATTTCGCTGCCCAGCAGCCCGAAGCCGGTCTGGCGGATCTCGAGCGGCAGCTTCAGGAAAGCCGCCGCCTTCCGGGCGCGCTCGGCATTTTCGGGCGCGGCCGCCTGGACCAGGTAGACGACGCGCCGATAGTGGCGGAAATAGTCGTCGAACAGCTCAGGGTGGCGGTCGAGGCCGAGCCCCTTCACCAGAAGCCGGTCGAAATGGCGGGCAAGGAAATCGGTGAGGTAGAAGGTGCCGGGCTCCGCCTCGTGCAGCGCCTCGAATTCCTCGAGACCGGCATAGAAGGCGTAGCAATGCGCGCCCGGCAGGCGTTCCACGCCCTCTTCCTCCAGCACGCGATCGAGTTCGCCGCCGGTGCCGCAGTCGCCATAGGCGCAGAAGATGGGCGCACCGAGCTTGCGGAGCGCGCGTATCTTGCCGCGCACCGCCTCGGGAATGAGCTGCGGCCGGTTGTGCAGGTTCGCCGGCAGGCAGGCGACCTTCACGTCGAGGCGGTTGCCGGCGACGATCGCCGTGATCTCGCGCGCCAGCGCGCCGCAAGCGATGATGACGAGGTCGGGCTTCGATCCAGTTCCAAGATCGTTGCCGATTCCTCCCCTTGAAAAGGGGAGGTCGGTCGGCGCAGCCGACCGGGTGGGGATCCTCTTGCTGTCATCGAGCACAGATCCCTCCCCGGAACCGGCCTTCGCCGGTTTCCCCCCTCCCTTTCCAAGGGAGGGGGACGGTCGCGCCCTCTCACGGGGGGCGCTCACGCCATCCCCCGGGCCTGGGCGGAACCCTGACGCTTGGCGAGCAACGCCTTGGCGGTCTCGACCGCGATCGACGCGTCGCGGCAATAGGCGTCGGCGCCGACCGACATGGCGAAGGTCTCGTTGACCGGGGCGCCGCCGACCAGCACGATGTAGTCGTTGCGGATGCCCTTCTCCTTCAGCGTATCGATGACCACCTTCATGTAAGGCATGGTGGTCGTGAGCAGCGCCGACATCCCGACGATGTCGGGCTGGTGCTCGGCGATCGCTGCGAGGAATTTCTCGACCGCATTGTTGACGCCGAGATCGATCACCTCGAAGCCGGCGCCCTCCATCATCATGCAGACCAGGTTCTTGCCGATGTCGTGGATGTCGCCCTTGACCGTGCCGATCACCATCTTGCCGATCTTGGGTGCACCGGTTTCGACCAGCAATGGACGCAGGATCGCCATGCCGGCCTTCATGGCGTTGGCGGCGAGCAGCACTTCCGGCACGAACAGGATGCCGTCGCGGAAATCGACGCCGACGATGCGCATGCCCTCGACCAGCGCTTTGGTGAGCACGTCGTAGGGCGTCCACTTCCGCGCCAAAAGGATGCGCACGCTTTCCTCGATCTCCGGGGTCAGCCCGTCGTAGAGGTCGTCGTGCATCTGCGCGACGAGTTCATCGTCGGGGAGTGAGCTGAGGTCGAGATCGTCGGCAGCGGACATATCAAACTCGCCTTGTCGTCCCGGACGCGGCGCAGCACGGAGTGGCGCGCTGCCGATCCGGGACCTCGGTACCACTCCCGTTCAAGCCAAACGAGGTCCCGTGTCCGCGATGCATCACTTCGTGCCGCATCGCGCACGGGACGACCATGTGAGCTGTGTTCCGGATCATGCCCGCAACCTGAGGTTTTCCGGATCATACGGCGACTCCGGCACGACAATCGCCCGATACATTTGCCCGAGGATCTGCACCGTCAGTTCCTGCCCAGGCTCGCCGAGGTCGGGCCTGACCATGCCGAGCGCCAGCGATTTGCCAATCCGCCAGCCGAAGCCGCCGGAGGTGCAGCGGCCGACCATCCCGTCTCCGAAGAGGATCGGCTCGGAGCCGCGCGCATCGGCATCGCTGACGTCCTGCACCTCGAGGGTTACGAACCGGTTGCGGAAGCCGCGCTCACCCCACGCGACGTGCGCATCGCGGCCGATGAACTGGCCCTTATTGGGATGGACGAAGCGATCGAGCCCGGACTCGAGGGCGGCGTACTCGATCGAGAGCTCCCGGCCGATCAGGCGGTACGACTTCTCCACTGCCATCGCCAGCATCGCCCGGATGCCGAACGGCTTCAGGCCGAACTCGCGGCCGGCGTCCCAGATCAAATCGAAGATCGTGTTCTGCATCTCGATCGGATGGTGCAGCTCGTAGCCGAGTTCGCCGACGAAGTTGACGCGGAGCAGGTCGAGCTGCGCCGGACCGATGGACACGCGCTGGGCCGTCAGCCACGGAAAGGCTGCGTTGGAGAGGTCCGTGTCGGTGAGCTTCTGCAGGAGGGAGCGCGAGTTCGGCCCGGCGACGACCAGCACGCCCCGCGCCGGGGTCACCGGACGAAACACGACGCTCCCGTCCGCCGGCAGCAGCTTGCGCAGGACGTCGTGATCGTGGCGCTCCCAGGCGCCCGCCGAAACGAGGTAGAACTCCCCGGGCGCCCGCTCGCAAACGGTAAATTCGCTGCGGACGCCGCCTTGCCGGGTGAGCAGGTGGCATAGCGCGATGCGCCCCTGCTTTTTGGGGATGCGGTTGGCAAAGATCGCATCGAGCCAGTCGCGCGCTCCCGGCCCGGAAACCAGGGCTTTCGCGAACGCCGACATGTCCTGCAGACCGACGCTGTCGCGAACGTTCAGGCATTCCTCGCCGACGAACGGGAAATAGTTCGAGCGCCGGAAGCTCCATTTCTCGCGGATCTTCTCGCCGGGCCTCGCCGGCGGATGGTTCTCGTTGAGAAGAACGTCCGGCTTCGCCAGGTCCGCCTCGCTCAGCTCGTAGCCCGGCGGGGCGAACCAGTTCGGCCGCTCCCAGCCATAGATCGAGCCGAAGACGGCGCCGAGCGCCTTCATGCGCTCGTAGCTCGGCGCCCGTTTCAGCGGCCGCGCGGCAATCCGTTCCTCGTCCGGGTAGTGGACGGTGAACACCTTGGCGTAGGCCTCCTCGTTCTTCGCCTTGAGGTAGCCGCGCGACGCATAGGGACCGAAGCGGCGCGGATCGACGCCGAGCATGTCGATAGTGGGCTCGCCCTCGACGATCCATTCCGCCAGCTGCCAGCCGGCGCCGCCCGCCGCGGTGACGCCGAACGAATGTCCCTCGTTCAGCCAGAAGTTCGGCACATCCCAGGCCGGCCCGATGATCGGGCTGCCGTCCGGCGTATAGGCGATGGCACCGTTATAGACCTTCTTGACGCCGACTTCGCCGAAGGCAGGGACGCGGACGATCGCCGTCTCGATGTGGGGCACCAGGCGGTCGATGTCCTCCTGGAAGAGCTCATACTCGGACTCCGCACCGGGCCCGTCGATGTAGCAGGCCGGCGCGCCGTTCTCGTAGGGGCCGAGGAGGAAGCCGCCATTCTCTTCGCGCAGGTACCAGGACGAATCGGATTCGCGCAGCACGCCCATCTCGGGCAGGCCCTGGCGCTTGCGCTCGAGCAAGGCCGGGTGCGGTTCGGTGACGATGTACTGGTGCTGGACCGGCATGACGGGGATGTCGAGGCCGACCATCGCGCCGGTCTTGCGGGCGAAATTGCCGGTCGCCGAGACGACGTGCTCGCAGACGATGTCTCCTGCATCGGTCTTCACCCGCCACTCGCCCGATGGCGTCCGCTCGATGGCGGTGACGGCGGTATTGCGGTTGATCTCGGCGCCGAGCGTGCGCGCCCCCTTCGCGAACGCCTGGGTGAGGTCGGCCGGCTGGATGTAACCGTCGTCGGGGTGGCGGATGGCGCCGATGATGCCGGCAATGTCGCAGAGCGGCCACAGCGCCTTGACCTCGGCCGGGGTAAGGCCCTCGACCGTGACGCCGATCGTGCGGGCGACGCCGGCGTAGTACATGTACTCGTCCCAGCGGTCTCTCGTGCGCGCCAGCCGGATGTTGGAGACGCGCTTGAAGCCGACGTGCTGGCCGGTCTCGGCCTCCAGCTGGGGATAAAGGCCGACCGAGTATTTGTGAATCTGCCCGACCGAATAGCTGAGGTTGAACAACGGCAGCAGGCCGGCAGCGTGCCATGTCGAGCCCGACGTCAGCTCCTTCCGCTCGAGGAGAACGACGTCGCTCCAGCCCTTTTTGGCAAGGTGATAGAGAGTCGCGACGCCAACTACGCCACCGCCGATGACAACCGCGCGCGCGTGGGTTCTCATGGAAGCGCCCCCTCCACCATGCTTCGCATGGTCCCCCTCCCCCGCTCCGCGGGTGAGGACCCGGCGCCTTCTTCTGCCATGGCGAGGATGGCGGAAAGGACATCGTCGACGGTAGTGTCCTTCAGCACCGCCGCGGCGGAAACCCGAAGAACTCGAATGCCCCGCGCCTGCAGCCACGCATCGCGCCGCGCATCGCGATTCGCGGCCTGGGGATCGCCGTGGATCGTCCCGTCGACCTCGACCGCCAGACGAGCCGACGAGCAGAAGAAATCGGGAATGTAAGGTCCGACCGGGTGCTGCCGCCGAAAGCGCAGCTTGCCCAGCCGACTGCCACGCAACAACTGCCACAGAACCGCCTCCGGCAGCGTCATCCGGCTGCGCAGCGAGCGTGCGCGGCCGACGGTTCGCGACGGCGCCCGCACTAGACCGACTCCCGATCAGAAAAGGGCGCCGGTTCCTCCCCCGCATCGCGGGGGAGGGGGACCGCCCGGAGGGCGGTGGAGGGGGCGCAACGGGCGCTCATTGCCGCCTCAGCAGGCCGCGGTAGATTTCGTCGTCGCCGCAAAGGCCGGCGAGGCGGCCGAGCTGGTCGACGAGCAGGATCGGGTGGTCGGTCTGGCGCTTCAGCGCGATCGCCGCGCGCAGCGTAAGGTCGACCGGAGCAACGATCATGTCGTATTGCGCCGCCGACATGTCGCCGGTCTCGCCGTCCGAGGTGGCGAGCCGCGCCTCGCGTCCCCCGAATGTCGCGCCCACCGGCCGGTTGTCCGCATCGATGCGGATGCGGATCTCACCGGCCTCGACGAGAAGCGTCTGGCCCTCGCGCCTGAGCGCCGAGGCGGGCGTCATGACCGAGGTGCCGCGCAGCACGTTCAGCGGGTTCATGTGCTTGACGAATTCCGCGACGTAGGCGTTGGCGGGCCTGAGCAGGATGTCCTCGGCCGTACCCCATTGCACGATGCGCCCGCTCTCCAGGATGGCGATGGTGTTGCCGAGCTTCAGCGCCTCGTCGAGATCGTGGCTGACGAAGACGATGGTCTTCTTCAGCCGCTTCTGCAGTTCGAGGAGCTCGTCCTGAAGCTTGTCGCGGATGAGCGGATCGAGCGCCGAGAACGGCTCGTCCATCAGGAGGATTTCGGCGTCGGTGGCGAAGGCGCGGGCGAGGCCGACGCGCTGCTGCATGCCGCCCGACAGCTCGTGCGAGAACTTTTCCGCCCAGTTCGACAGGCCGACGAGGGCAAGCTTCTCGTCGACGATCTTCTTTCGCTCCGGGGCCGCCATGCCGCGCAGTTCGAGGCCGAGCCCGACATTCTCGCGCACCGTCCGCCACGGCAGCAAGGCGAATTGCTGGAAGACCATGGAGACGGTTCGCATGCGGATGTCGCGCAGCTTCGCCTCGCTGCAGGTGCTCACGTCGACGCGCTCGCCCTGATGCTCGACGAAGACGGCGCCGCGGGCGATCGTGTTCAGCCGGTTGATGGCGCGCAACACCGTCGACTTGCCCGACCCGGACAGGCCCATGAGTACGCAGATCTGGCCGCGCTCGATGGCGAGGTTGATCCCGATCGCGCCGGGGACCGCGGCCGTTTTGGCGATGACTTCCTCGCGGGTGGCGCCGCCGTCGATGAGCGCAAGCGCCGCCTTGGTCCGGTCGCCGAAGACGATGTCGACCTTCTGAAGCTCGACCACCGCCATCAGTGCTTCCTGGCGCGCTCGGGGCGCTTGCACACGCGATCGAGCAGGATGGCGAGGATGACGATTGCGAGCCCGGCTTCGAAGCCGGTGGCGATATTGACCGTATTGAGCGCCCGCACCACCGGCTTGCCGAGGCCATCGGCGCCGACCAGCGCCGCGATCACCACCATCGACAGCGACAGCATGATGCACTGGGTGACCCCCGCCATGATCGTCGGGAGCGCATAGGGCAGCTCGATCTTCCACAGCAGCTGACGGCGCGTGGCGCCGAAGGCGAGACCGGCCTCATGCAGCTGGCTCGGCACCGACGAGACGCCGAGGTGGGTCAGCCGGATCGGGGCGGCGATCGCGAAGATCACCGTCGAGATCAGTCCCGGCACCATGCCGAGGCCAAAAAGGATGAGCGTCGGGATGAGATAGACGAAGGTCGGGATGGTCTGCATCAGGTCGAGGATCGGCCGGATGGCGGTATAGAGCCAGGGGCGGTGCGCCGCCGCGATTCCGATGGGCACGCCCACGGCGAGGCAGACGAGCGTCGCCCACAGGACCAGCGACAGCGTCTCCACCGTCGCCTGCCAGTAGCCGAGGTTGACGATGAGCACCAGGCCGAGGACGACCGCGCCGGCGAGCACGATCGAGCGATGCAGGAGCCACGTCCCAGCGCCGAAGATCGCGATCAGCAGGAGCGGCGGGAACCACAGCAGTGCCGCCGTCCCGGCATCGATGATCGCGCCGAGCTTTTCGGTGATGAAATCGAAGAAGCCCTGCGCGTTGTTGGTGAGTACGTCGACGAACTGCTTGATCCACAGGCCGAGCGGCAGCTTGTGCGCGACGAGCCAGTCAAGCATCTGCCCCTCCGGTGCCCCTCGGTTGCCTGTCGCTCATCGCGGATTATGCGAAAAGGGCGGCGACACGACGTCGCCGCCCCTCTGTGATGCCTAGAGCCCGAGGCTCTTCCTGGCCGCGTCGAGGCCGGGCTTTCCGTCGATCGTGGTGACGCCGTCGAGCCACGACGTCCACGCGTCGGGATGGGCCTTCAGCCATTCCTCGGCCGCCTTCGGCGCTTCCTCGTTGTCGAACAGAATCTTGCCCATGACCTCGTTCTCCATGGGCAGCGTGAACTTGAGGTTCTGCACGAACTTGCCGACGTTCGGGCACTCCTTGACGTAGCCGGCGCGCGTGTTGGTAAAGACGGTGGCGCCGCCGTAGTCGGGCCCGAAGACGTCATCGCCGCCGGCGAGGTACTTCATGTCGTACTTCGAGTTCATCGGGTGCGGCTCCCAGCCGAGGAAGACGATCGGCTTCTTCTGGCGGGTGGCGCGGTCGACCTCGGCGAGCATGCCCTGCTCGCTCGACTCGACGAGGTTGAAGTCCTTCAGCCCGTCGGTGTTTTTGGCGATCATGTCGAGGATGAGCTTGTTGCCGTCGTTGCCCGGCTCGATGCCGTAGATCTTGCCGTCGAGCTGGTCCTTGAACTTGGCGATGTCGGCGAACGTTTTCAGGCCGGCGTCAAAGGTGTAGGTCGGCACGGCGAGCGTATACTTGGCGCCCTCGAGGTTCGCCGTCGGCAGAAGGTCAACGGTCTTGTCGTCGATATAAGGCTTGCGGATCGACTCCATCGTCGGCTGCCAGTTGCCGAGGAAGACGTCGACGTCCTTGTTCTTCATCGACTCGTAGGTCACCGGCACCGCCAGCAGTTCGACCTTCGGCTCATAGCCGAGGGCGCTGAGCAGGCGCGAGGCCATTGCCGTCGTGGAAGTGATGTCGGTCCAGCCGACGTCGGAAAAGCGCACCGCCTTGCAGGAAGCGGGGTCGGCGGCGTTCGCCGCGGTAGCCAGCGTCATGGCTGCCAATCCGGCGGCAGCCGCATGCCAGAGCTTCAGCATTCGTAATTCCTCCGTTGGAACATGTCCCGGTTCGGCCTGCGCTTGCCGCGCCGCCTTGTCTTCGAACAAATCCCGTCAGCGCCCCTGACGCAAGCATTCCTCACGCGAATGCCGATCAATCTAGCCCGTCTTATTCATGATGGCCCGTCTGAGGGGATGGCGGATGTAGTCTAAGCAATTGATATGGCGTAGGATTCGGTTGTTGAAGCCAACCCTGTCCGCCCCATCGAGCCGGCCACACCCGCCATGACCGACGATAC
>JBBQGL010000063.1:0-20276 GCA_038323025.1 Hyphomicrobiales bacterium | reverse complement strand
ACGGTCGGGGCCAACTGCTACCTGATGCTCGGCGCTCACGTCGCCCACGATTGCGTCGTCGCCGACCATGTCATGCTGGTCAACAACGCCACCCTCGGCGGCCACGTTACCGTTGGCGAGCGCGCCATCCTTGGCGGCCTTTCGGCCGTCCAGCAGCACTGCCGCATCGGCGCGCATGCCTTCATCGGCGGGCTGACCGCGGTGGTGACCGACGTGATCCCGTTCGCCTCGGCGATCGGCGAGCGGGCGAAGCTCGGCGGCCTCAACATCATCGGGTTGAAGCGCCGTGGCTTCGACCGGAAGACCATTCACGCCCTTCGCTCCGCCTATCAGGCGATCTTCGGCGGCGGCGGCACGCTCGCCGCGCGCGTCAACCGCGTCGCCGAAGAGTTCGCCGAAGTACCGGCGGTCATGATGATCGTCGATTTCATCAGGGCGGGCGGCGACAGCCCGCTTTGCACTCCGCGCCGGAAAAGCATCCGGCGCAGCGACGACGATGCGTGAGCGGACCGGCGAACCCCTGACGATCATCGCCGGCGGCGGTTCGGTCCCGGCAAGGGTGGCGGCGGCCGCCACGGCCCAGGGCCGGCCGGTGCAGATCATCGGGATCGCCGGCGAAGCCGACCCGGGCATCGCCGCCTTCCGGCATGAGTGGATTGGCTGGGGCGAACTCGGCCGGCTCGACGGGCTGCTCAAAGCGCACGGCGGACGCGACCTGGTCCTCGTCGGCAGCGTTCACAAGCGTCCTGACTTCAAGGGCATCCGCCTCGACCTCGCCACGATCCGCAGTCTGAAGGACATTCTTTCCATCGTGCTCGGCGGCGACAATGACGTGCTCTCCGGCGCCATCCGCTTCTTCGAGAAGCGCGGCCAGCGCATCGTCGGGGCGCACGAGATCGCGACCGATCTGGTCGCTTCGCCCGGACCGCTCGGCCGACGCAAGCCCTCGCGCGCGAATGCCGCCGATATCAAACAGGCGATGCGGGCGGCGCACGCTATCGGGGCCATCGATGCCGGTCAGGCGGCGGTGGTCGTGGAGGGCAGGGTGGTCGCCCTGGAGGCCGCGGAAGGCACCGACGCCATGCTCGAGCGGGTCAAGGCGGTCCGCGCCTCGGGCCGCGTCCGCTGGGATGGCCAGGCCGGCGTTCTCGCCAAATGCCCGAAGCCGCAACAGGACCTGCGCGTCGACATGCCGGCGATCGGTCTCAAGACCCTCGAAGCGGCGGTTTCCGCCGGCCTTGCCGGGATAGCGGTCGCGGCGACCAAGGTCATGATCCTCGATCGCGCCGAGATGATTGAACGGGCGGATGCGACGGGTTTCTTCGTTGTTGGCATCGAGGAGAGCCCGGCGTGAGCGACGGTGCCGCCGCCAGACCATTCACCGTGTTCCTGATCGCCGGCGAAGAATCCGGCGACCAGCTTGGCGCCGGCCTGATGCGGGCACTGCGCGAGCGCCTCGGCGGCGACGTGCACTTTCTCGGCGTCGGCGGCGCGCGGATGGCGGCGGCGGGGCTTACCTCGCTCTTCCCCATCGAGGAGATTTCCCTGCACGGCATCACGGCCGTGCTGGGCAGCATCCCGCAGCTTCTCGATCGGATCCGTACGACGACGGCCGCCGTCGTCGCGGCGATGCCCGATGCCCTGGTGGTGATCGACAGCCCGGATTTCAACCTGAGGGTCGCCCGGCGCGTGCATCGGGCGAAGCCTGGAATCCCGATTGTCGACTACGTCTCGCCAAGTGTCTGGGCATGGCGTTCCGGGCGTGCCCGGAAGATGGCGCGGTTCGTCGACCGCCTGCTCGCGATCCTGCCGTTCGAGCCTGAGGTGCATCGCCGGCTGGGCGGACCGCCGTGCATCTATGTCGGCCATCCGCTGATCGAGCGCCTCGGCGAATTGCGCCCGGCGCCGGGCGAGCGAACGCCGGTTGCCGCCGGCGAACGGAGGACGCTGATCGTGCTGCCGGGGAGCCGGCGGTCCGAAGTCGACCGTCTGCTTCAACCGTTCGGCGAAGCCGTGACCCTGATCGCGAACGCCGTGGGTCCGCTCGACGTCATCCTGCCCGCCGCTCCCGGCGTTGCCGCCGGCATTCGCGAGCGCACGGCGGCGTGGAAATCGAGGCCGGTCATCGTCGAGGGCGAGGCGGCGAAATTCGCCGCCTTCCGCAGGGCCCACGCGGCGCTCGCCGCCTCGGGCACGGTGACGCTTGAACTGGCGCTCGCCAACGTTCCCATGGTCGTCGCCTATCGCGTCGATGCCTTTTTCAAGCTGATCAAGCCTTACGTGACCGCGCGCATGAAAGGCCCGGTGAAATCGATCGTTCTTCCGAACCTCATCCTCGCAGAGAAGGCGATCCCGGAATTCATCGACGCGGAAGGAACGCCGGAACGGCTTGCGGGAGCGCTCATTCCGCTCCTCTCGGATACGCCCGAAAGGACGCGCCAACTGGATGCATTCCGCCGGCTGGACGACGTGATGTCGCTCAGCGGCGAAACGCCCAGCGGTCTGGCGGCCAGCGTGGTCCTGGAAGCCGTCCGGCAGAAAGCTCAGCGGCGCTTGGAGATCGGCTCGTAGTCGCGTTGCGGCGAGCCGGTATAGAGCTGACGCGGCCGGCCGATCTTCTGCGATGGATCCTCGACCATCTCCTTCCACTGCGCGATCCACCCGACGGTCCGCGCGACGGCGAATAGCACGGTGAACATGGTCGTCGGAAAACCAAGCGCCTTCAGGGTGATACCCGAATAGAAGTCGATGTTCGGATAGAGCTTCTTCTCGATGAAGTACTCGTCCGTGAGGGCGATGCGCTCCAGTTCGAGGGCAACCTCGAGGAGGGGATCGTCCTGGATGCCCAGCTCCGCCAGCACTTCGTGGCAGGTCTTCTGCATGATCTTGGCGCGCGGGTCGTAGTTCTTGTAGACGCGGTGGCCGAAGCCCATCAGGCGGAAGGGGTCGTTCTTGTCCTTGGCGCGGGCGATGTATTCCGGGATGCGGTCGACCGTCTTGATTTCCTGCAGCATGTTCAGCGCTGCCTCGTTGGCGCCGCCATGGGCGGGACCCCAGAGGCAGGCAATGCCGGCCGCGATGCAGGCGAAGGGATTGGCGCCCGAGGAGCCGGCGAGCCGCACGGTCGAAGTCGAGGCGTTCTGCTCGTGGTCGGCATGCAGGATGAAAATACGATCCATGGCGCGCGCCAACACGGGATTGACCCGGTATTCCTCGGCCGGCACGGCGAAGCACATGCGCAGGAAGTTGGAGGCATAGTCGAGCGCGTTCAGCGGATAAACGAATGGCTGGCCAACGTGGTACTTGAACGCCATCGCGGCGATCGTCGGCATCTTCGCCACCATCCGCAGCGAGGCGACCATGCGCTGGTATGGATCCGAGATGTCCGTCGAGTCGTGGTAGAAGGCCGACAGCGCTCCCACGACGCCCACCATCACCGCCATCGGATGAGCGTCGCGGCGGAAGCCGGTGAAGAAGCGCGACATCTGTTCGTGCAGCATCGTGTGGTGCGTCACGCGATGATCGAAGTCGGCCTTTTGCGCCGCGGTCGGCAGATCGCCGTAGAGCAGCAGGTAACAGGTCTCGAGGAAGTCGCCGTGCTCGGCGAGCTGCTCGATCGGGTAGCCGCGATAAAGGAGGACGCCTTCGTCGCCATCGATGAAGGTGATCTTCGACTCGCAGGCGGCGGTCGACGTGAAACCCGGGTCGTAGGTGAAGTGCCCGGTATCCTGGTAGAGCTTGCTGATATCGATCACCGAAGGACCGAGCGATCCCGGTCGGACTGCGAGGTCGAGGCTCTTCTTGTCGATAGTCAGGCTGGCGCCATCGGTCTTCGGCTCTTTCGGCGCTTCCATCCTGCTGACATTCGCCATGGCTTACCTCGCTGGCAGTTCGCTCGCAGTCGCGGAGCAAATATAGGGCGCCATTCTATTTGTTGCATCGCGGCAAGTCCATTTTTGCAAAGCGAAAAAGAGCAGCAGCACATCGTTGCGGTTGCCGCAACTGCCCGGGATTCCTTTCCCGGCCGGTCTCAGGCTGCCGACTGGTCGGCGATCCGCGCCAGGCTCTCGTCGCGGCCGAGGGCGGCGAGCACCTCGAAGATGCCGGGAGAGGTGGACTGGCCGGTGAGCGCGGCCCGGAGCGGCTGCGCGATCTGGCCGAGCTTCATGCCGGCGGTTGCGGCGAAGGCCTTCACGGCCGCCTCGATCGTGGCCGGCTGCCAGTCGGCAACGGAACCGAATACCGGCTGGAGATCGGCCAGCAGCTTTCGGGCCGGCTGGTCGAGCAGCGCGGCCGCGGTCTTGTCCAGTTCGAGCGGGCGGTCGGCGAGCAGGAAGCCGGCGCGGGCCATGAGGTCGTTCAGGGTCTTGGCGCGGTCCTTCAGCCCCGGGAGGGCAACGCGAAGGCGCTCCCGCTTTGCCGGGGTCAGCCGGTCGAGAAAGGTCTTGCCGCCGGGCAGGTGGGGCAGGGCCGCGAGCAGCGTCTCGAGCAGACGATCGTCGGCCATGCCGCGGATGTAGTGGGCGTTGAGGCTTTCCAGCTTGGCGAAATCGAAGCGCGCCGCCGATTTGCCGATGCCGTCGATGTCGAACCATTCGACCATCTGTTCAGTCGACATGATCTCGTCGTCACCGTGCGACCAGGACAGGCGGGCAAGATAATTGCGCAGCGCCTCCGGCAGGTATCCGAGCGCGCGATAGGCATCGACCCCCATGGCACCATGACGCTTGGAGAGCTTGGCGCCGTCGGGCCCGTGAATAAGCGGGACGTGTGCCATCACCGGCACCGTCCATTCCATCGCGTCGTAGAGGATCTTCTGTCGCCCGGCGTTGGTCAGGTGATCGTCGCCGCGAATGATGTGGGTGACGCCCATGTCATGGTCGTCGACAACGACGGCCAGCATGTAGGTGGGGGTGCCGTCCGACCGCAGGATGACGAAATCGTCGAGGTCCTGGTTGGGGAAGGCGACGCGCCCCTGCACGCGGTCGTCGATCACCGTCTCGCCGTCGGGCGGCGATTTGATGCGGGTGGCTGGCTTCACGCCAGCCGGCGCGGTCGCAGGATCGCGATCCCGCCAGGCTCCGTCGTAGCGGGCGAAGCGCCCCTCGGCGCGCGCCCTGGCGCGCATGTCGTTCAGCTCGTCGGCGGTCTCGTATGCGCGATACGCCTTGCCGCGCGCGACCAGCTGCTCGGCCACCTCGCGGTGCCGGGCGGCGCGGGCAAACTGGTGAACCGGCTCGCCCTCCCATTTGAGGCCGAGCCAGGCCAGCCCATCGAGGATTGCCGCGACCGCCGGCTCGGTGGAGCGCTCCCGGTCCGTATCCTCTATGCGCAGCAGCATCGTGCCGCCCGTGTGGCGGGCGTAGAGCCAGTTGAACAGCGCCGTGCGCGCCCCTCCGATATGCAGGAAGCCGGTGGGCGAGGGGGCGAAACGGGTGACGACAGGGGCGGTCAAGGCTGTTCCCTTGGGCAGGCGGGCGGCCGGCGGCGGTGTGGCGCGGGTGTTACCACAGGCCTGCGGTGCGGCGAAGTGCACTTGGCGCGGACGCCGGGATTTGGCACAAGCGGCATCCAACGCGCTGAAATGACACCGGAAGCTGGATTTGCATGTCAATCGCTGGAGCAGGCAATGGTGAAGCCACGGTCGCCGGGGAGGCGTCGACCGGAGATTTCATCCGCACGATCATCCGGAACGACCTCGAATCCGGCCGGCACAAGGGCGTCGTCACCCGCTTTCCCCCGGAACCCAACGGCTACCTGCATATCGGCCATGCCAAGTCGATCTGCCTGAATTTCGGAGTGGCGGAGGAGTTCGGCGGGCATTGCAGCCTGCGCTTCGACGACACCAATCCGGCCAAGGAGGAGCAGGAATATATCGACGCCATCAAGCGCGACGTGCGCTGGCTTGGCTTCGACTGGGGCGAGCACCTGCACCACGCCTCGGATTATTTCGAGCAGCTCTTTGCCTGGGCCGAACATCTGATCCGTGCCGGCAAGGCCTATGTCGACGACCAGTCCCAGGACGAGATGCGGGTTACGCGCGGCACGCTGACCGAAGCGGGCAAGAACTCCCCGTTCCGCGAGCGCAGCGTCGAGGAGAACCTCGATCTCTTCCGCCGCATGCGCGCCGGCGAATTTCCGAACGGCGCCCGGGTGCTTCGCGCCAAAATCGACATGGCGGCGGGGAACATCAACCTTCGCGATCCGGTTCTCTACCGCATCCTGCATGCCTCCCACCCGCGTACCGGCGATGCCTGGTCGATCTATCCGAGCTACGATTTCGCCCACGGCCAGTCCGACGCCATCGAAGACGTCACCCATTCGCTGTGCACGCTCGAGTTCGAGGCGCATCGCCCGCTCTACGACTGGTTCCTCGACAACCTGCCGGTGCCTTCGCGGCCGCGGCAGTATGAATTCGCGCGCCTGAATCTGAGCTACACCGTCCTCTCCAAGCGCGTGCTCACCGAACTGGTGCGCGGGCGCCATGTCGACGGCTGGGACGACCCGCGCATGCCGACCATCGCCGGACTTCGCCGGCGCGGCGTGCCGCCGGAGGCGATCCGCGATTTCATCAAGCGCGTCGGCGTGGCCCGTGCCGACAGCATCGTCGACGTTGCCATGTTCGACCATTCCGTCCGCGAGGTTCTGAACAAGACGGCGCCCCGCCGCATGGCGGTGTTGCGGCCGCTCAAGGTGGTGATTGAGAACTACCCGGAAGGCCAGACCGAAGAGCTGGCGGCGATCAACAACCCGGAGAACCCAGGCGAGGGAACGCGGCGGATCACTTTCGGCCGCGAGATCTACGTCGAGCGGGACGACTTCATGGAAAGCCCGCCGAAGAAGTTCTTCCGCCTGTCGCCCGGCAAGGAAGTGCGCCTGCGTTACGCCTACTTCGTCACCTGCCGCGAGGCCGTGAAAGATGCGAGCGGCGAAGTGGTGGAGCTTCGCTGCACGTACGATCCTGCCACGCGCGGGGGCAACAATCCGCCCGATGGCCGCAAGGTCCAGGCGACCCTGCATTGGGTAGCCGCCGCCGACTCGATTCCGGCGGAGGTGCGGATTTACAATCCGCTGTTCGCGCGCCCCGACCCGAACGCCGGCGATTTCGCCGCCGATCTCAATCCCAATTCGCTGGAGGTTCTGACCGGCTGCCGCCTGGAGCCGTCGATCGCCGGCGGCGATGCCGGGGCGCCGGTCCAGTTCGAGCGCCAGGGCTACTTCTTCCGCGAGCCCTCGGCCCCGGCGGGGCAGCTCGTCTTCCACCGCACGGTCGGGCTGCGTGACAGCTTCGCCAAGACCCTGGCCGGCGGCAAGCCCTAGGCAAGCTCACTCTCTGGAGCCGCTTCAACCGGCCGCGTAAGGTGGGCCGGGGGAGCGGCCGATGAGCGACCAAGATCGCGACCGGTTGGACGATGGGGCGGAGGAAGCGGCGGGCCTTCCGCGTCCGGGCATCCGGCGTTTTCCGCTTCCCGGCTCCTGGCGCCTGGCGCGAATTGCGGCGCGTTTCGATCTCGCGCGAGCCGGCGCCGGTGCCGCATTCGAGCGCGAAATGGAGGCCGGCCGCGGCTTTCTGTGGCTTCCTGTCCTTTTCGGCCTCGGGATCGTCCTTTACTTCAGCCTGCCGCGTGAGCCGTCGGTCCTGGCGCTTCTCCCGCTGGTCTGCGGGCTGGGAGCGGCAGCCTGGCGGAGCCGGCTCCGGGCCGGCGCCTTCCGGCTGCTGGTCGCGCTGCCACGGTCGCCGCTGGCGTCACGGCGATGAAGGTGCGCACCGACGCGGTCGCCGGACCGGTCCTCGCCCGCGAAACCACCGTCACCGTCAGCGGCTGGGTCGCCGCCCGCGAGGCGTCGGGCAAGAGCGGGGCGCGCATCTACCTGCGCGTGGCGGGGATGAGCCGTTTCGCACCCGCCGAAACGCCGCGCACCGTCCGCGTTACCGTGCGGAGCCGGGCAGACGCCCTTTCAGTCGGCGACGCAGTCACCATGACGGCGCGCCTGCAGCCGGCGAGCGGGCCGGTCATGCCCGGGGCGTTCGACTTCTTTAGGGATGCCTTCTACGGAGGGCTGGGCGCGGTCGGCTTTGCCTACGGTGCGGCGAAGCCGGCGGAACTCGGGCCGGCGCCTTTCTATATCCGGGCGGCGGAGCCGCTCGCCGATCTCCGGGAGACGCTTCGCGTCCGCATCGAGGAGGCGCTGCCCGGCGACCCGGGGCGTATCGCGGCGGCGCTGATAATGGGCGACCAGCGCGGCATCTCCGAGGCGGTTCAGGACGACATGCGCGCGTCCGGCCTCGGCCACGTCCTGTCGATCTCCGGCCTGCACATGGCGCTGATCGCCGGCGCGGTCTTCTGGCTGCTCCGCGCCCTGCTTGCCCTGTCGCAGGGACTGGCGCTCGGGCGCCCGATCAAGAAATGGGCGGCGGCCGGCGCGCTGGCGGTCGCGACGTTCTATCTCGGCCTGTCGGGCGCCGAGGTGGCGACAGTGCGCTCGTGGGTCATGCTCGGGATCATGCTTCTGGCAGTCATCGCCGACCGGCGTGGCATTACGCTCCGCAATGTCGCTCTCGCGGCTCTTGCCATCCTCGCGTTGAATCCAGAGAGCATCATCTCCGCAAGTTTCCAGATGTCCTTCGCCGCCACCGTTGCGCTGATCGCAGGCTACGAAGCCATCGCGGAATGGCAGACGCGAAGGACCGACCGGATGGAGGCGAGCGACCGCGGGCTGTTCCACCGCGCCCGCGAGGTGGTTCTCGGGCTGTTCATGACTTCGCTCATTGCCGGCCTCGCCACCGCGCCTTTTGCCGTCTTCCACTTTCAGCGCCTGGCGCCGCTCACGCTCGTGGCCAATCTCGCCGCCGCGCCGGCCGTGGGCCTGATCATCATGCCGATGGCGCTGGCAGCGGTGATCCTCATGCCGTTCGGCATCGAGGTCCTGCCGCTCACCGTCATGGGTTACGGGATCGACTGGATGGACTGGGTCGCCCGGGAAACTGCAATCTGGTCGGAGGGGCTCGGCGGCGTCCGCGCGGCGCCGCTGGCTGCGCTTCTCCTGGTCGTCGCGGGCTTCCTCTGGCTGGCGCTGTGGCACGAGCGCTGGCGGCTCGCCGGGCTCGTACCGATCGCGCTTGCCCTGCCGGTGATGATGCTGGCCCCGCGGCCGGACATCCTTGTCGCGGCGAGCGGCACCGCGGCGGCCGTGCGCGGGGACGACGGGCGCTACCGCATCGTCGGCGGCAAGGGCGCCAGCTTCGAGGTCGAGAACTGGCTGCGGGCCGACGGCGACCCACGCTCGCCGCGCGATCACAGCCTCGACGCGGGGGTTGTGTGCGACGCCTCTACCTGCGTCGACAAGACCCCCTTTGGCGCGGTCACGGTCGTCCTCGACCTGAAGGCCCTCGCCGATGCCTGCAAGACCTCGGCGATCGTCATAAGCCGCTTCTGGGCGCCGGCCGATTGCTCGCGGAGTGCGATCGTCATCGAGCGCACGGCGCTCGAGAAAGGCGGATCGGCCGCGCTCTACCGGCTGGACGAGACCGGCACGGGCCCGCCGCATTTCAGGATCGAGACGGCTTATCCCCCAATCCGGCGACCGTTCATGCCGCCGGTGCCGCCGCCGTACAGGAAACGCTCCTAATACTTACGGATCAGCCCGACGAGCCGGCCCTGGATGCGCACGCGGTCGGGTCCGAAGATGCGCGTCTCATAGGCCGGATTGGCGGCTTCGAGGGCGATCGACGCACCCTTGCGGCGGAGCCTCTTCAGGGTCGCTTCCTCCTCGTCCACCAGCGCCACCACGATGTCGCCGGTGTCGGCGGTGTCGGTCTTGCGGATCACGACGGTGTCGCCCTCGTGGATGCCGGCGTTGATCATCGAGTCGCCGCGCACCTCGAGCGCGAAATGCTCACCCGGCGTCAGCATGTCCGGCGGCACGACGATGGAATGGCTATGGGTCTGGATCGCCTCGATCGGGGTACCGGCCGCAATGCGGCCCATTACCGGCACGACCACCGGCTCGATCATCGACTCGCCGTCGGATACCGGGCGCACCCTGCCGAGGCTGCCCATGATGACGCTTGGCGAGAAGCCGCGCGGACGCGGCGCCGTGCTTGCCGGGGTCATAGACTCGGGCATGCGGATGACTTCGATGGCGCGGGCGCGGTTGGGAAGGCGCTTGATGAAGCCGCGCTCCTCGAGAGCCTTGATCAGGCGATGGATGCCGGATTTCGAGCGAAGGTCGAGCGCGTCCTTCATCTCGTCGAAGGACGGCGGCACGCCGGCCTCCTTCAGCCGCTCGTGGATATACATCAGAAGGTCGTATTGCTTCTTGGTCAGCATGGCACCGTCCCGGCGGGAATCGCTACATGTGGTACAAATCAAGAACGAAACTACACGTTCTATATGTGTTCCACAATAGCCCTGAATTTTCGGTGAAGCGTCCGACCAGGATTCAGGGGAGTCGGATGATCCTGCAGGCCTCGCCCGCGGCCGCAGCTGGGGCCAGCGGAGGCCGAATGAGGAGGCAATCGGCCTCGGCAAGGACAGCCAGCATCGAGGAATCCTGTACCGGCAGGGCAGTGACGACCGGCGGCTTGCCGGCAAGCTCCGTGAGCTTCGCCCGAACGTAGTCCTGGCGGCGGTCGTTCGCGGGCATGGCCGTCCCCAGAACCGCCGGCTCGGTGGGGTCCACTAGCGGCAGGCCGAGCAGGGTGCCGATCAGCGGCTTCAGGAACAGAAGGCCGCAGACCAGGCTCGATACCGGGTTTCCCGGAAGGCCAAGGACGGGCATTTCGCCCAGCCGCCCGAAGACCAACGGCTTGCCGGGGCGCATGGCGATCTTCCAGAAGCCGAGATCCATGCGTTTGGTAGCGAGCGCATCGCGGACGAGATCGTGATCGCCTACCGAGGCGCCGCCGAGGGTGACGAAAATATCGGCGGGCAGAGCGAGTGCCCGATCGATGGTGGTGGCGATCGCGGCGCGGTCGTCGGGCACGATGCCAAGGTCGAGCGCCTCGCCGCCGGCTGATACCACGAGTGCCGCAAGACCCGGGCCGGTCGACGCAACGATCTGGTCGGGTCCTGGCACCAGCCCCGGCGCGACCAGCTCGTCGCCGGTGGCGAGGATCGCCACGCGTGGCCGCCGGCGCACGGGAAGCGCCCCGAAGCCCATGGCGCCGGCCAGCGCCAGTTCCCGCATGCCGAGGCGGCACCCCGACTCGAGGAGCACCGCGCCTTCGGTGAAATCGAGCCCGGCACGACGGATATTCTGGCCGGGTCGCGCCGTCGCGCGGGCGACGACGGTCCTGCGGTCGCCGGCATCAACCTCCTCCTGGATGAGAACGGCGTCGGCGCCGCCGGGAACCGGTGCGCCGGTAAAGATGCGGACCGTCTCGTGCCGGCCCACGGTTCCTTGAAACGCGTGACCGGCGGCCGCCATCCCGATGACGGTCAGGTGGGCGCCGGCCCTCGCCACATCGCCGGAGCGGACCGCGTAGCCGTCCATGGAGGAGGCGGCGAAGGGCGGCTGGGTCCGGCGTGCCGCCAGAGGCGAGGCAAGGAAGCGGCCGGCGGCTTCGGAAAGCGGAACCTCCTCCGCTTCCGTCGGCGTCACCCCGGCGACGATCCGGGCGATCGCCTCGTCGACCGGGAGTAGACCGCCCATGCCGGCTCAGCCCTTCCGCCGCCAGTGTCCCGAGCGGCCGCCGCGTTTTTCAACAAGCCGGATGGCGGTGATCTCCATGCCGCGATCGGCCGCCTTGGCCATGTCGTAGATGGTGAGGCACGCCACTGAAACAGCGGTGAGCGCTTCCATTTCGACACCGGTCTGCCCCGCAACACGAGTGGTCGCGCGGACGCGGAGGCCGGGGAGGGCGGTGTCCGGATCGATGTCCACCGTCACCTGGGATAGGGCCAACGGATGGCAGAGCGGGATGAGCTCGTGGGTGCGCTTGGCCGCCATGATCCCGGCAATCCGCGCCGTTCCGATCACATCGCCCTTTTTGGCGTTCCCCGAAACGATAAGCTGAAGAGTGGCCGGCGCCATCACGACCGCGCCTTCCGCCACCGCAACCCGCTCGGTCACCGCCTTCGCCGACACATCGACCATCCCGGCCGCGCCGGCTTTGTCGAGATGGGTGAGGCGGCGCGGTGCCACGGTCCTAGTCCGCGCCGGCCGTCTGGCGTGCGAGCAGGGTTCTTGTCGCAGTGGCGACGTCCGGCTCGCGCATCAGGCTCTCGCCGACGAGGAAAGTGTGGATGCCCACGCGGCCAAGCCTTGCAAGATCGGCCGGCTTGAAGATGCCGCTCTCGCCGACCAGCACGCGATCCTCAGGGACGAGCGGCGCAAGCCGCTCCGAGACCGCCAGGGTCGTCTCGAAGGTGTGCAGATCGCGGTTGTTGATGCCGACGAGACGGGACTTGAGCTGCAACGCGCGGTCAAGTTCCGCTTCGTTGTGGACCTCGAGGAGTGCGTCCATGCCAAGGTCGAAAGCGGTCGCCTCAAGCGCCCGCGCCTCGGCGTCGCTCACCGCGGCAAGGATGATGAGGATGCAGTCGGCGCCGAGCGCGCGGGACTCGTAGACCTGGTAGGGCTCGTAAAGGAAATCCTTGCGGAGGACCGGCAGCTCCACCGCTGCCCGCGCCGCGACCAGGTCCGCCGACGCGCCCTGAAAGAACGGCGCGTCGGTCAGCACCGACAGGCAGGTCGCGCCGCCATCCCGGTAGGCCTGGGCAAGCGACGGCGGATCGAAATCGGGCCGGATCAGGCCCCTCGACGGGCTCGCCTTCTTGACCTCGGCGATGAGGGCGGGTCGGCCTGCCGCAATCGCTCTCTCGATTGCCGCGAGGAATCCGCGCGGCGGGGGAGCAGCGGCGGCCCGGCGCTTTACATCCGCCGGCGGAAACGTGGCTTTGGCGGCCGCTATCTCCGCCCGCTTGCTCGCCTCGATCTTCTTCAGGATGTCGGCCATGGCTCAGGCGTTGGACACAGCGACCAGCTTTTCGAGCGTCGCCCGCGCCCTGCCGTCGTCGATGGCGGCGGCGGCGAGCCGCACGCCTTCGGCCAGGTCCGCGGCCTTGCCGGCGACCAGCAGGGTCGCGCCGGCGTTCAGAAGGACCGTGTCGCGATAGGGGCCGTTCTGTCCGCGCAGGATTTCCCAGAGCGCCTCGGCGTTGCGCTTGGCGTCGCCGCCCTTCAGCGCATCGAGCGAGGCGAAGGCCATATTGACGTCGCCGGGCGAGACCTCGAACGAGGCGATCTCGCCGTTCTTCAAGGCGGCGACCCTGGTCGGGCCGACGACCGATATTTCATCGAGGCCGCCGGCGCCATGCACCACCCACGCCGCTTCGGCGCCAAGCTCGCGCAGCACCTCGGCAATCGGCAGGACCCACTCCGGCGCGAACACGCCGACCAGCAGGCGCTTTACCCCGGCGGGATTGGCGAGCGGGCCGAGCAGGTTGAAGATCGTGCGCGTCCCCAGTTCCACCCGCGTCGGACCGACATGCTTCATGGCGGCGTGGTGCGCCGGCGCGAACATGAAGCCGATGTTCGCCTCACGCAGGCAGCGGGCGATTGCCTCGGGCGGAATGTCGATCTTCACGCCGAGAGCGGTGAGCACGTCGGCGGCGCCCGATTTCGAGGTGAGCGCCCGGTTGCCGTGCTTGGCGACAGGCACGCCGGCTCCGGCGACGACGAAGGCCGACGTGGTCGAGATGTTGTACGTGCCGACGGCATCGCCGCCGGTGCCGACCACGTCCACGGCGCCCTCGGGCGCTTCCACCGGCAGGACCTTCGCCCGCATGATGGTGACCGCGCCCGCGATCTCCTCGACGGTCTCGCCGCGCACGCGCAGCGCCATCAGGAAACCGCCAATCTGCGAGGGCGTTGCCGCCCCCGACATGATGACGCCGAAGGCGGTCTCCGCCTCGGCGCGCGAGAGCGGGGTGCCGCCGGCCACCTTGGCGATCAGGGCCTTGAAGTCGGTCATCGACATAACCCGCTCAGGCGAAGACGCGCTCGATCCGGTTCTTTGCGTTCCAGGCGGCGGCTATCTCCAGAAAGTTCTTGAGAATGTGGTGCCCGTGCTCGGAGGCAATGCTCTCCGGGTGGAACTGCACGCCGTGGACCGGGTGGCTTTTGTGCATGACCCCCATGATCACGTCGTCGTCGGCGCTGGCGGTCACTTCGAGGCATTCCGGCAGGCTTTCCGGCGCGATCGTCAGCGAATGGTAGCGGGTTGCCCGGAACGTCCCGTTGATGCCGCGGAAGACCGAGCGCCCGGTATGCCGGATATCGCTCAGCTTGCCGTGCATCAGGCGCGGGGCCCGCACCACCGTGCCGCCGTAGGCCTGGCCGATCGCCTGGTGTCCCAGGCAGACGCCGAAGATCGGTATCCTCGGGCCGGCCGCCTCGATCAGCGGCAGGCAGATGCCCGCCTCGTTCGGGGTGCATGGCCCGGGCGAGAGAACGATCGCGTCCGGGTCCATGTCCAGCACGTCCGCAACGGCGATCTTGTCGTTGCGGCGCACGTCGAGTTTCGCCCCAAGCTCGCCGAGGAAGTGGACGAGGTTGTAGGTGAAGCTGTCGTAGTTATCGACAACCAGGATCATGGGCACTTGGCGACGACGTCGTAAACCGATCCGTCCTTGAACGTGTAGTGGCCGGTGACGGTCCAGCCGCCCTTGACCCCCTCGCTCCACGAAGCGTCGGCGCAGAAGGCCTGGCTCCACGCGGCGGTGAGCTTGTCCTGCCAGCCGGCGGCGAGATCGCCCTGGTTTACCGAGAGCGCGCGGTTCGAGGTGAACGACTTGCCGGCGCAGTCGAACTGCGCGCCGGCGCCCTTGGTGACGGCGTCGATGTCGTATGGCGCGCTCTTGTTTTCGTCGTTGGCTTCGGTGGTCACCGTCGAGCAGAAGGCCGCGTCGTCGAGCGCGAAGGCCCGGCTCCCGCCAACCAGGGTCAAGGCAACGAAGGCAGTGCTGAGGAGAATGCGGTGCATCTGGGATGTTCCTATGGCTCTCCGACGTCTCGGGAGAGTGGGGTTGGAAGGGTTGGTTGCGCTCTCGGCTGAAGCTATTCGCACTTTGCGACGGTCGCGTACTCGACGCCGTCCTGGAATTTGTACTTGGCCTTGGCGCTCCAGCCCGCGGTGATCGCGGCGTGCACGTCGGCGTCGGCGCAGAGGCCCTTGTTCCAGGCCATCTGCAGGCGGTCCTGCCATCCCGACGGCAAGCCGGCGGTCGCCAGGCTGAGCTCGAAAGTCGACTCGTATGTCTTGGCGCCGCAATCGAACACCGCGCCCGTGTCCGTGGTCACGTCGTCGAGCTTGGCCGGCGCCGCCTTGTTCTCCGCTTCGGCCATGGACGTGACCTTGGTGCAAATCTCGGCGTCGTCGGCGAACGCGCTGCCGGCGGCGAAGACCGAAATCGTAAGGAACGCGCCCGTCATCAGGAAACGCTTCATTGAATCTTGCTCCTCTATTGTCCCCGCCCTACCACGGAGGCGAACCTTACAGCTTCTTCAGCGGCGCGGAAGAGGGCTCGCGCCTTCGCCACGCACTCGGCGTGCTCGCTCTCCGGAATCGAGTCGGCGACCACGCCGGCACCGGCCTGGACGTACATCTTCCCGTCCTTGACGATCGAGGTGCGGAGCACGATGCAGGTGTCCATCCCGCCGTCGGCCGTAAAGTAGCCGACGCAGCCGGCGTAGATGCCGCGCTTCTCCAGTTCCAGCTCGTCGATGATCTGCATCGCCCGGACTTTCGGAGCGCCTGAAACCGTGCCGGCAGGGAAGCCCGCCGCCAGTGCATCGACCGTGTCGTGGCGCTTGTCGAGCTTGCCGACGACGTTGGAAACGATGTGAATGACGTGGCTGTAGTATTCCGGGAAGAACTGGTCGGTAACCTTCACCGAGCCGATCTCGGCTACCCGTCCGACGTCGTTGCGGCCGAGGTCGAGGAGCATCAGATGCTCGGCGCGCTCCTTCGGGTCGGCGAGCAACTCGGCCGTCAGGCGCCGGTCTTCGGCCGGCGTTTCGCCGCGCGGCCTCGTGCCGGCGATCGGACGGATGGTGACGTCGCCGTCGCGCACGCGGACGAGGATTTCCGGGCTGGAGCCAGCGACGGCGAAGCCGCCGAAATCGAGGAAGTAGAGAAACGGCGAGGGATTGACCCGGCGGAGCGCGCGGTAGAGCGCGAACGGCGGCAGCGTGAACGGGGCCTCGAAGCGCTGCGACAGAACCACCTGGAAGATGTCGCCGGCGGCAATGTATTCCTTGGCCCGGCGGACCATGTCGAGGTAGCGCTCGCGCGGCGTGTTCGACGCGACCGGAACATTCAGGTCGACCTCGATCGGCTCGGCTGACTTGTCGAGCGGGGTGTCGAGCGCATCGACCACAGTCGTCAGCCGATCCACGGCGCGCGATCGTGCCTGAGCCGGGCTCTGCCCGCGCACAGGGCGCACCGGAGACACGATCGTCACCTCGTCCTTGATCGAGTCGAAGACGACGATGACCGTCGGCCGGATCAGGATCGCGTCGGGGAAGCCAAGCGGATCCGGGTTGGGCGGGCCCAGTTCCTCCATCTCGCGCACGACGTCGTAGCCGAGATAGCCGAAGATCCCGGCCGACATGGGCGGCAGGCCCTCCGGCAGGCGGATGCGCGATTCGCCGATCAGCCGGCGCAGCGCCTGGAGCGTCGGCTCCGGCATCGGGTCGTAGCGGTCCCGGCCGCCCTTCGGGTCGGCGTTGATCTCGGCCTTCGATCCGAAGGCCCGGAAGATCAGGTCGGGCTCGATGCCGATGATCGAATAGCGGCCGCGAACCGCGCCGCCCTCGACCGATTCGAGGAGGAAGCAGTTGGCGCGGCCGGCGGAAAGCTTAAGCATCGCCGAAACCGGCGTCTCGAGGTCGGCGACCAGCCGGGTCCATACGACCTGCGCCTCGCCGGCCTCGTAGGCCTTCGCGAAATCGGCCTCCGCGGGTTCGACCAGCATGATTGGCGCCTTCGCCGGTTACGTGCCGGGAGTGCCCAGCGCCTGCTGCAGCGCCGTCTGGTTCACGCGGATGCCGAGCTGGTTCTGCAACTGGACGACATATTGTTCCATGAAGTCGTTGCTGATCTGGCTGGACAACTGCTGGGTGCTCTGGACGAGATCCGGCGCGCCGGAGAAATACGGCGGCACTTCCGCGTCGGTGACGACCAGCACGACCTTCGACTGATCGGCCGCGCCCTCGGCAATGGCGGCCGCGCCCTTCGGGCCGGCGAACGCCGCGGTGCGCACCGATGCGGTCAGATCACCGGCCGGCGGAGTCGCCCGCGTGAGCTTGTCGGCGGTCTTCACTTCCAGCGACATCTCGGCGGCGATCTTGGCGATGTCCTCGCCCTTGGCGATGCGGTCGCGCACGGCGCCGGCCTTGGCGGCGAGCTTGGTGTCGACCTGGTCGTGCTTCCATGCGGCGACCACCTTGTCGCGCACGTCGGCAAGTTCGCGGTCGTGCTCGGGGGTTACGGCCGTCACCTCGAACCAGACGAACCCGCCCTCGATCGCGATCGGCTCATTGTCGTTGCCGACATCGCTGGCGAAGGCGGCGTTGACCAGTTGCGAGCCGCCCGGCAGATCCTTGATGGCCTCGCCCTTCGCATCGGCGCCGGTCTTGTCGACGGCGGGGACGGCGATGAGGTCGAGACCATATTTCTTGCCGATCTCGGCGAGCGTCGAACCGCCGGCACGGGCGTCGACCACGACATCGCGCTGATCGGAGATTTCCGCGGCGGCCCGCTGGGTCGCCAGGGTCTTCTTGATGTCCGCCTTGGCGTCCTCAAAGGAAGTCACCTTTGCCGGCTCGATCGAGCTGACGCGGACCATGACCGGGCCAAACCTGCCCTCGACCACGCCGCTGACGCCGGGGGCCGCCAGTCCGAAGGCCGCCTCGCCGACAGCGGGATCGACCACCTTGTCCTTGGAGATCGTGCCGAGATCGACGTCGGCCGGCTTCAGGTTCCGCTCGCTGACCAGATCGTCGAAGGTCTTGCCTGCCGCAAGCGATGCCACCGCCGCGTCAGCGTCGGCCTTGTCCTTGAAGACGATCTGCTCGACCTTGCGCATTTCAGGCTTGGTGAAGGTCGTCGCGAGTTGCGCGTCATATGACTTCTTCGCATCCTCGTCGCTGACCTCGTCCGGCTTGGCGAGATCCGTCGGCGCCATCCGCAGGATGCTGAGGGCACGGTATTCGGGCGCCTTGTAGTCGGCCTTGTGCGCGTCGAAGTATGTCTTCAGGTCGGCGTCGGTCGGCTCGCCGACATCGGTGACGAGCGCGGGCGTCAGCGTGATGTAGCTGATCTTGCGTTCCTCGCTCTGGTATTCGTGCAGGGCGCGCAGGTAAGCGTCCGGCGCCACCGTGCCGCCGGACAGCGCATCGGCGATCTGCTGGCGGATATACGAAGCGCGAAGCTGCGCCATGTATGCGTCCTCGTTCAGGCCGGCCGAGGTGAGAAGCTGGTTGAAGTAGGCCTTGTCGAAGTTGCCGGTGGTGCCGTGGAATGTCGGATCGGCCACGATCTGCTGAGCCAGCGTCTGATTGGATATGCCAAGGCCAAGCCGGCGGGCGGCATCGTTCAGGGTGGCGTCGCTGACGAGCCGGCCAAGAACGTCATTCGGAATCTGCGTGCCGCGCGCCTGGTCGACGGTGAGCTGCTGGCCGTATTGCTGGTTGAACTGGCGCACCGCAAGGTCGAGCTGCCGCTGGAATTCGGGAATCGTGATGCTGCTGCTGCCGACCGAGGCAACGGTGTCGGAGCGGAAGCCGGTGAAGACGTCCGAAACGCCCCAGACCGCAAAGCTCAGGACGAGGGCGGCAATGAAAATCTGGGCGATCCAGCCGCCGGCACCCCTGCGCAATGCGTCGAGCATATCGAGAAAACCTTGCAATGCCGGGCACCTGGCGAGGTGCCCTCGAATGGCGCGCGGATAATAGGGAGCACCTCCGTCCGCCGCAAGGCGCGTGGCGATGCGTCTAAGCGCTTATTTCCGTTCGTGGATTCCGGGCGGGCGGACTGGAGGCGACCGGCGTGGCCCCGGCGGAAACGCGGTCGGCTATTTGCAATTCGCCGGTTCTTTGTTACCGCAGCGGGCGCGTTTTCAAAACGCGACGCTGTTTTCCGAAGATTTCCGAGGGACTCCCATGGCCGCGAGGCAGCTCATTGCCGGCAACTGGAAGATGAATGGGCTGCGCGCCAGCCTTGCCGAGATCGATGCGATGAAGACCGGTGTCTGGGGCGCCGCCTGTGATGTGGCGATCTGCCCGCCGGCAACCCTTGTTGCCATGGTGGCGGTTGCAGTGGCCGGGTCGGCGCTGCAGGTCGGCGGCCAGGATTGCCACCCGGACCCCTCCGGCGCCCACACCGGTGACATTTCTGCCGAGATGATCGGCGATGCCGGCGGCAAGCTGGTGATCGTCGGGCATTCCGAGCGGCGGGTCGACCACGGCGAGAGCGACGCCTTGGTGCGCGCCAAAGCCGAGGCGGTGCGGCGCGCCGGCCTGCTGACGGTGCTGTGCATCGGGGAGACCGGCGACGAGCGAAAGGCCAACAAGACCCTCGCGATCCTCGACCGGCAGCTTGCCGGATCGGTGCCGGATGGCGCCACCGCGGCGAATCTGGTGGTCGCCTACGAGCCGGTATGGGCAATCGGCACCGGTTTGACGCCATCCAACGATGACATTGCGGTGGCTCACGCCCATATACGCTCCCGACTGACCGAGCGCTTCGACCAGGAGGGCGCGGCCATCCGCATCCTCTATGGCGGCTCGGTCAAGCCGTCGAACGCGGCGGAAATCCTGGCATTGCTCAATGTCGGGGGCGCGCTGGTCGGCGGGGCGAGTCTGAAGGCCAAGGACTTTCTGGCGATCGTCGCCGGCTCGGCAGTCAGCTAAGGCGTGCCACTGGCAAGGCAAAACCCGATCGTGTACAAGGCCCGGGCTTCAAGGAAAAAGTGATCAATGGAAACCGTCATCATCGTCATCCACCTGATGGTGATCGTGGCGCTCGTGGCCGTCGTGCTGCTGCAGCGCTCCGAGGGTGGAGCGCTCGGCATCGGCGGCCAGAACGCCTTCCTGTCGGGCAGGGCGCAGGGCAACGTGCTCACCCGGTCGACCGCGATTCTGGCGGCCGTGTTCTTTGCCACCTCGATCGGGCTCGCCCTGATTTCGCGGCTGGGTGAGAAGCCGTCGTCGCTCCTCGACACGGTCCCGGTCACCACCAACGCCCCGGCCACCCCGACTACGCCGCC
>JBBQGL010000062.1:0-20290 GCA_038323025.1 Hyphomicrobiales bacterium | reverse complement strand
GCGGCGATCCTCAGAAGTTACGTCGACGACGATCCCTGCTCTCATGCCGGCAGCATGAACTGCTTCGCCCAGTCAGGGAATCCTCTGAATGGGGCGATCCACTAGTCCTCGACCACGCCGACGAACGGCAGTTCGCGGAAGGCGTGGGCGACGTCCATGCCGTAGCCGACGACGAAGAGGTCGAGGCAGACGAACCCGACGTGCTCGGCGGCGATTTCGGCCGCGCGCTTCCCGGGCTTCTCGAGGAGCACCGCGATGCCGACGCGGCGGGCGCCGCGCTCGAGCATCATCCGTTTGGCGTAGGCGAGCGTGCGGCCCGATTCGAGGATGTCGTCGACGAGAAGCACGTCGCGCCCCTTCACGTCGCTCTCGATGTCGCGCACCACCGTCACCTCGCCGGAGGAGACCGTGCCGGCGCGGTAGCTGGAGAGGGTCAGGAACTCGACCTCGGGCGCGAGGCCGGCGGGATGGAGGGCGCGGATGAGGTCGGCGGCGAAGACGAAGCTGCCCTTCAGGATCGAGACGACGAGGAGGTTTTCGTAGCCGGCCTGGCGGATTTCTTCCGCCATCTCGGCATTGCGGGCTGCAATCGTCGGCGCGTCGTAGAGGACGCGGATCGACCTGCCGCGAACTACCGGCATCAGCGCATCCCGATCGTGATCGGGCGGCGCGCGGCGAGGCTGACGGCGATCTGGCTGGCGCCCGGCGACGGATTGGTCAGCGCCGAGCGGAAGCCGATGCTCTCGCCGGCGGCGAGACTCATCTCGGTCGGCTCCACCTGCCAGGAATAGACCTCGCCGCCCGCGTCGCTGCGCAGCGATATGCGGATCGCCGGCACGTCGACGCCGCGGCCCGTGTGGTTGGCGAGGGATCCTTCCACCAGGATCGTGTCGACGCCGCCGCGGCTGAGCGACGCGCTCCTCACGCCTTCGATGGTGAGCCCGCTCTCCGGAGCGAAGAGCGACGCGATCCCGGGGATGGCGGCGCCGATCGGCACCGCGAGGCCGACGATGACGACCAGCGTCAGCGCGATGCCGAGCGCGGCGAGCCGGCGGTTGTTGGGGCGCGGGGGGAAGGGTGCCGGCGGCATGACGAACGGCCTTGCCGGAGGATCGGGCAGGCGAATCGCCGACGCGGTTTGCTGGGGACGCGGCCGTGTCGCGCGGACTACCGCGCCCTCGATGATCTTCGGCGGTTGGCGGATGGCGGGCGGCGGATGGGAACCGGCGCGGCCGAAGGCGTCGTCGCGGATATTCCGGGCAAGCCAGGTCGTTCGGCAGCGCGGGCAACGCACGAAGCGGCCGGCCTCGCCGATCTCATCGGCGGCGAACCCGCCGGGCGTCCCGCATTTCGGACAGCGCATCGCCACCGACGACCCCTTCAACCTGGCCAGATCGCTACTATGGGCCGAGGATGGTTAACGCCACGGAAACCATATCGCGGGGAGGCCCGGGCGATTTCGCCGCGGGCCTGCCTTGATCTGGTGGCCTGATCGTTAACAGGGCCTTAACGGAGGGTTGCGAGATTGCGCCCCGGTGATGCGACGACGGCGGCTGGAGGCTCGGCTGAAGACTTGATCCGTTTCGAGAATGTCGGCCTGCGCTACGGCATGGGCCCGGAAATCCTGCGCGACCTGACGTTCCAGATCGCGCCGAAATCATTCCAGTTCTTGACCGGCCCTTCGGGCGCCGGCAAGACGACGCTTATCCGTCTCTTCTTTCTGCAGCTGAAGCCGACGCGCGGGCTGATCACCGTGTTCGATCGCGACTCGGCGGTGCTGCCGAGGAGTGAATTGCCGGCGGTGCGCCGGCGCATCGGCGTGGTCTTCCAGGATTTCCGCCTGCTCGATCACCTCACCACGTTCGAGAATGTCGCCCTGCCGCTGAGGGTAATGGGCAAGGACGAGGCGAGCTACCGCGCCGATGTCGTGGAGCTCCTGCGCTGGGTCGGTCTCGGTGACCGCATGCACACCGTGCCCGCCGTTCTTTCCGGCGGCGAAAAGCAGCGCGCGGCGCTGGCTCGCGCCTTGATCGGCCGGCCGGAGGTGCTGCTCGCCGACGAGCCGACCGGCAACGTCGACCCGCCCCTCGCGCGCCGCCTGATGCGCCTGTTCGTGGAATTGAATCGTCTCGGCACCTCGGTCGTGATCGCGACGCACGACATCAATCTCATGAACCAGTTCAACGCGCGGCGCCTGGTCCTCGAGGAAGGGCGGCTGACCGTCTATGACTGACGCCGATGTCGGCCACAAACTCCAGCTCGCGGCCTTCCGCCGCCAGTCGCGGCTGGCTATGCGCAAGACCGGCCAGCTTGTGCCGGAGGGCACGATCGCCGGAAATGCGCTGACAATCGTTGTATCGATCATGAGCTTCCTTGCCTGCCTGACGCTCGGCGCAGTCACCCTGGTTCACGACGCTTCGTCCGACTGGCAAAGCGATATCCTCCGCGAGATCACGATCCAGGTAAGACCGGTGGAAGGCGTCGATGTCGACGCGGAGGCGGCCAAGGCGGCTGGGATCGCGAAAACGTTCAAGGGCGTGGCCGGAACGACCGTGCTCGACGCCAGGGAGAACGCCAAGCTGCTCGAGCCGTGGCTTGGCACCGGGCTCGACCTTGCCGAATTGCCGATCCCCCGCTTGATCGTGGTGCGCCTCTCGGACCCGGCCGCAGTCGACCTTGCGGGGCTGGCCAGCCGGCTGAAGACCGAGGTCCGCGGCGCCAATCTCGACGATCACCGCACCTGGACCGCGCGCCTGCAGACCATGGCGAACGCCACCGTCTTCATCGGCGTCTCGATTCTCGCCCTTGTTTTCGTCGCGACGGTTCTCTCGGTCGTCTTTGCCACCCGCGGCGCCATGGCATCGAACCGCGACGTGGTTTCCGTGCTGCATTTCGTCGGCGCCGAAGACGGGTTCATTGCCCGCGAGTTCCAGCGCCATTTCCTGCTCCTCGGCCTGCGCGGCGGGCTTGCCGGGGCGGGGGCGGCGGCGCTCATCTTCGTGCTGCTCAGCTTCGTGATCGCGCCATCCATGGCGAGTTCGGAAGCGGATCAGGTTTCAGCCCTTTTTGGCCGCTTCGCCGTCGGGCCGATCGCCTATTTCGGCGCCGTCGGCATCGCCTTTCTCATTGCCATCATGACCGCGGTGACGTCGCGAATCACGGTTTACCGGTACCTTGCCGAGACCGACTGACCGAACTGCCCGGAGGATGCCTTCTTTTGATACCATCCGTTTCAGATGACTGATTTTCCGAACACCGACCATCTGGTCGCCGCGCGGCCCCGGCGCCGCAAGCTCGTTAGCCTTGCCGCGATATTCGCCGCGGGAGCGGTCTTGTTCGGGCTGGTCGTTGGGTTCGTTGAATTTGCCGACAAGGTTGCCGGCGGCGTTCAGCCTGCCGATCCGCACGCGGAAGGGATTGTGGTCCTGACCGGCGGGTCCGACCGCATCGACGAGGCGTTGCAGCTGCTGGCCGCGGGCCATGCCGGCAGGCTGCTCATCTCGGGGGTCAACCCGGCGGTCACGCTGCAGACGATCGCGGCGACCGTGAGCCCGCGCCTCCACCGCGTGCTCGAGTGCTGCGTCGACCTCGATCATCAGGCCCAGGACACCGTCGGCAACGCCGCGGAGACGCGCGACTGGGCGGAGAAGCTTGGCTATTCGTCGCTGATCGTCGTGACCAGCGGCTACCACATGCCGCGAAGCATGGCGGAGCTTGGCGAGGCAATGCCGGAGAAGCGCTTGATACCTTTTCCGGTCAACAATCCCGATCTGCATCTGGCAAGCTGGTGGAGCGACAGCGAGACGGTCGCACTGCTCATCCGCGAATACTCCAAGTACCTGTTTGCCGAAGCCCGCCGCATGCTGAATGTTGCGGGCCCCGCGAAACTCGCGATGGGCAAGGGATGAGCGCCGAAAACAGGCGTGCCGGCACCATGCTGTTCGTGCGCTCCCTTCTGTTCAACGTCGCCTTCTACATCGCCACGATCTTCATGCTGGTGGCTTCCCTGCCGTTTTATTTCATATTGCCGCAGGCTTTCGCCATGTGGGTCGTGCGGACCTGGGCACGGACCGGGATATTCCTGCTGCGCGTGATCGCCGGGACGCGGGTCGAAATCCGCGGCCGCGAGAATATTCCGCCGGGGCCGATACTCGTCGCCGCCAAGCATCAATCGATGCTGGAGACCTTCGCGCTGGTCCCGGTCTTCGCCAATCCGACCTATGTGATGAAGAGCCAGATCAAGCTCATACCGATCTTCGGGCAATACACGATCAAGGCCGGCATGATCCATGTCGACCGCGAAGGCGGAATGGCGGCGTTGAGGGGGCTCGCTGTCCGTTGCCGCGAAGAACTCGCCAAAGGCCGGCAGGTGCTGATCTTCCCGGAAGGCACCCGCCGGCCGCCCGGATCGCCGCCGGCTTATCAGAGCGGGGTGGCCCACCTCTATCGCGGAGTGGATGTCCCGACGCTGCCGGTGGCGCTCAACTCCGGCCTCTATTGGCCGCGACGAAAATTCCTGCGCTATCCGGGCACGATCGTTATCGAATGCCTGCCCGCGATCCCGCCGGGTCTCGACGCGCGCGCCTTTCTCAATCGGCTGACCGACACGATCGAAACGGCATCGGATCGCCTGCTCGTAGAGGCGGCGCGATCGCGGCCGCGACCGCCATTCCCCGACAGTGCCGAGGCTCGCCTCGTCGTGCTCGGAGCGGCCTAGACGCGATCAGTCCAGCGCTTTTGCCCGCAGCCCCGGGGCGAGCTCCCCGGCAAGCCATTCGAGCGTCGCATCCCGGATCCCCACCTCCCGGAGATGGCGCACCGTGTTGATGACGTAGTCGGGGTTCGATCCCGAACTGCCGTGACTGTCTCGAACCAGCGCAAGCAGATCGGTGCGCGGCAGGGCGCCGGCATATTGCTCATGCTGACGGTCCACGACAAAGGCGAGCGCCGGCGCGGAGTGCTGTTCAGGGCCGATCCTGATTTTGAGCCACACCTCGCGATAGACCTTCGTGACCAATTCGCGCTCGCGCAGGTAGGCGATGACCGCCTCGCGCTGCCGCGCCTCGACCCGGTAGGCCGTGCCCCGGCACGATCCGCCGTGGTCGAGACCGAGGACGAGGCCCGGGTGCGCGCGGGTGCCGCGATGTACCCACGAATAGACGCAGAGCGCACGGTGATAGCCGGAGAGGCGGGCGGGCGCTGCCTCGGCATATTCGAAACCCGGCCGCCACATCAGCGAACCGTATCCAAATACCCAGAAATCGGACATACGGGCTTCGGGTTCAGGCGCCGCAACAGCGACATGTTTGTTGGGTCGACTGGTTCGGGCTATCAGGTGCATTCCCGGGGCGCAATCGTGGATACCATCGTGACGAACAGACCTCAGCGGCGCCGCGGCCGCGGCAAGCGATTTCTGATCGGCCTGGTGATCGTTCTGGCCGTGCTCTGGTGCGGCTACTGGTACGCAGCGAGTTGGGTGGCGAGGCAGGGAATCGAGCGCGCGGTTGCCGCTCTCTCGATCGGTGGCCGCAAGGTCACCTGCACGGATGGCGGCATCGGCGGCTTTCCCCTGACGCTCAACCTGCACTGCACCGGCGCCGAGGTGGCTGCCGGGAGCGATCATATCGCGGGGGGCATTGGCGGAGCCTCGGCAAGAGCGCTCCTCTACTGGCCGGGCGACGTGCAGGCATCGCTCTCCGGACCGCTCACCATCGATGCGCCCGCGCTCGGCGGCGTGCTGAAGGCGTCATGGACGGAGGCTTCTGCGCACGTCGACGCCGGTTTCCGCGGCCTCAACGGCATTTCCGGCACCCTCTCTGCGTTTGCGCTCGACGGAACCGGCGATGCGGCGAAGTTTCCCCTGCGGCATCTGGCCGTGAAAGATGCGTCGCTTGCCACCGGCGGGGATGCGCAGGGCGGCTACCGCGTTCTGGCTTCTCTCCACGACCTGGTCGTTGGGGGAACGGACAACCGGGTTCTCCCGACCTTTTCCGGGGACATCGCCATAACCGCGGAGAAATTCGGCTCGGCCCTCGGCCTGGAACCAGGGAAGACTGTCCGCGCCTGGGTCGCCACGGGTGGCGCCATCCGGGTGGATCGGCTTGCCTTCTCCGCCGGACCGGTGTCGGCGAGCGCAACCGGCGCACTCGCGCTCTCTCCCGCCGGGCTCGTGTCGGGGACGCTGGTCGTGCGGATCGTTGGCTTGGAGACGCTTGCCGACCTCGCCGAGACGCTGAAGCCCGGATCGCATGACAAGGTCGCGCAGGTAGTAGGAGGCATCAGCGCCTTCACCAAGCCGATGGCCGATGGCAGCGGGGCGCGCGAGATCAACCTCGTCATCCAGGACGGCGCGATCTTCGCCGGGATGTTTCCGCTGCCGTTCGTTATCCCGCCGGTCAAGCTCTAGGCTGCGCGGTATCAGGCCTTCGGTTCGTCGCCGCCGGTATGCGGACGGCCGAAATCCGGCACCGCCGTCTCCTGGCCGGCGGCGATGATGCCGCGACGGATTTCACGCGTGCGCGTGAACAGCTCGAACAGCTTGTCGCCGTCGCCATAGCGGATCAGGCGCTGGAGGGCGGTCAGGTCCTCGGTGAAGCGGCCGAGCATTTCCAGCACGGCCTCACGATTGTTGAGGAATACGTCGCGCCACATGGTCGGGTCGGAAGCCGCGATACGGGTGAAGTCGCGGAAGCCACCGGCGGAGAATTTCATGACCTCGGACCGCGTCACGGTCTCGAGGTCGGCCGCGGTGCCGACGATGTTGTAGGCGATGAGGTGCGGCACGTGGCTGGTGATCGCAAGGACAAGGTCGTGGTGCTCGGCGTTCATGACCTCGACATTGGCGCCCATCTTTCGCCAGAACCCGGCCAGTCGTTGCACGGCCTCGGGATCGGTCGCCGGCGGTGGAGTGAGGATGCACCAGCGGTTCTGGAAGAGTTCGGCAAAGCCGGCGTCGGGTCCGGAATATTCGGTCCCGGCGACCGGATGCGCCGGCACGAAATGCACGCTCTTCGGCAGGTGCGGTTGCATCTGGGCGATCACCGACGCCTTGACCGAGCCGGCATCGGAGACGATGGCGCCGGGCATCAGCGCCCCACCGATCGCCTTGGCAACTTCTCCCGACACCCCCACCGGCACGCAGAGAATCACGCAGTCGGCGTCGCGGACCGCTTCGGCCGGATCGGTGTGATAGCTGTCGCCAAGCTTCAGTTCGCGCGCGCGGGCGAGCGTCCTTGCGCTCCGCGTATTGATGGCGATGTGGCCGACGAGGCCGTTCTTGCGCGCGGCCAGCGCAATGGAGGAGCCGATCAGACCGATCCCGATCAGCGCCAAGCGGCGGAAGATGGGCTCGGTCATCGTGCCGCCCTGGCCTTGCCGACGAATTCGGTCAGCGCCGCAACGGCAGCTTCGTTGGCTTCCTCGCTGCCGATCGTCATGCGCAGCGCATGGGGCAGGCCGTAGGCGGAAACCTGGCGGGCAACGACGCCCTTCGAGAGCAGGTACGTGTCGGCATCGGCAGCGCGATGTCCCTGCCGGTCCGGGAAGTGAATCAGGATGAAATTGCCGACGCTCGGCGTCACCTCGAGGCCGAGCTTCTCGACCGCCGCGGTCACCCGCGGCAACCAGAGCGCATTGTGCTCGGCGGCGCGCTCGATGTGGGCCTTGTCGGAAAGGGAGGCGACTGCCGCGGCCGAGCCCGGCACCGACAGGTTGAACGGCGAGCGAATGCGGTTAAGCGCATCGATGATATGGGCGGGGCCGTATGCCCATCCGATACGGAGGCCCGCCAGTCCATGAATCTTGGAGAAGGTACGCGTCATGACGACGTTGTCGGCGGTTGCGGCCAATTCGATGCCGCTCTCATAGTCGTTGCGCCGAACATACTCGGCATAGGCCGCGTCGAGGACGAGGAGCGTCGAGGGCGGCAGCCCCGCATGCAGGCGGCGGACCTCGCTAAACGGCAGGTAGGTGCCGGTCGGGTTGTTGGGATTGGCGATATAGACGATGCGCGTCCGCCCGGTAACCCTGGCGAGGATGGCATCGACGTCGGTGGTCAGGTCCTTCTCAGCGGCGACCACAGGCGTCGCCCCCGCCGCCCGCGTGGCGATGGCGTAGATGAGGAAGCCGTGCTCGGTGTGAATTGCCTCGTCGCCGGGGCCGAGGAAGGCATAGGCGAGCAGGTAAAGGATGTCGTCGGAGCCGGCACCGCAGACCAGTCTGTCGGGATTGAGACCATAGGCGGTCGCGAGCGCCGCCCGCAAAGCCGTCGCGCCGCCGTCGGGGTAGAGGAAAAGCTGGTCGGCGGCCGCGTGATAGGCCGCCAGGGCGGCCGGGCTCGGTCCGAGGGGCGTTTCGTTGGACGAAAGCTTGTGCAGCTTCGCGCCGCCGGTCGCCTTCGAACGGCCGGGCACATAGGGCGCGATTTCGAGAATGCCGCGTCTGGGAACCGGCCGTTCGTTGTTGCTCATGACGCCACCTTGGCGGATTGCGGGCCGGCGAAGAGCAGCGACTCCATCCCGTCGAGCGCGATGCCCTGCTGGATGCCGCCGACTTCCACCAGCGCGCTTGCCGGAATGCCCGCCCGCCGCGCCGCGATTGCCGGGTCGAGCATGGCCGGAATGGCGATCAGGACGTCGTCGCCGTCGCTGGCGAGTACCTCGCATTCGGCAAATGGCCGGAAGCCGGTCGCTTCGGCCGCGTAGATGTGCAGTTCCGGCGGCGTCGGGTCGGCGAGGCGGGGCGAAACGACAAAGGCCGGCTGATTGGCCGGCCTTCCCGCCGCCCTGATGAAGGGCAGCAACGCGGTGATGCGGGGCGCCGAGGGCCCCACCAGCGCACGCCACCACGCGCCCGCGCCGGCCGGCTGGCGAACGGCGATGAGCCCGAGGTCGTTGGCCTCGGCGACGTGAGCTACGACCGTGGTCGCACCACTGAGCGGGATCAGGTCGACCGAGAAGCCGAAATAGAAGCGACCAAGATCGCGCATCTCCTCGGGCGCGATCGAGGTGTCGAAGGCGACGTCGAAATCCGCCTGCATGCGGGTGAAGGTCGTGATGATCTCCCGCCAGATATGCTCGACGGTTGCGAGCGGCAGAGCTCCGTGGTGGCGGGCGACCAGGCGGCGCATCATGTCGGCCTCGCGTGCCGGGCGGAAGGCGGCGCCGGGCGCGCTCGTGCCCTTGATGCGGACCAGGGCATCGATCACGGAACTCCGCGCGATCAGCTGCCGGTGAATCTCGGCGTCGATCGCGTCGATCCTGCCGCGTAGTTCAGCGAGCGCCCGCGCGTCGTTTTCGCCGGTCCCGGACATCGGATTGGCCTCGGATGGTCTCGCCGGGCCCGGAGGGGCAGGCGAATGCGGGCAATTCATAGGCAAGGCTAACGCCGAAATCAAAGAAAACATTGACAGTTACGCGACCGGCACCCTAGCTAAAAGCCGCCTTCCACGCGGCCGAAATGGCGGAAAAACGCGGGCATCGGGCAGGCGGTCTCGCCGCGAAAGCACAAATGGCCACGGTTTCGGAAACAGACACGGCAATGGTTTCGGCGAACCCGGCAACGACGCACGCTACGAACCAGGCGGATTTTCCGTCGAGCCTCGTCGCGCGCTTCGGGCCCGACGAGCCGCTGCTTCTCGATTCCGGTCACCGTATCGATCATCTCCAGATCGCCTACCAGACCTACGGCAAGCTCGATCGCAACCGGGCCAATGCGATCCTCGTCTGTCATGCGCTGACCGGCGACCAGCATGTTGCCTCGACGCATCCGGTGACCGGCAAGCCCGGTTGGTGGGAGATGATGGTTGGGCCGGGCAAGCCGATCGATACCGACCGCTTCTTCGTCATCTGCTCCAACGTCGTCGGCGGCTGCATGGGGACGACCGGCCCGGCGTCCACCAATCCGGAAACCGACAGGCCCTACGGTCTCGATCTGCCGATCGTGACGGTTCGCGACATGGTACGGGCCCAGGCCATGCTGATCGATCGCCTGGGAATCGAGACGCTGTTCTCGGTCGCGGGCGGCTCGCTCGGCGGCATGCAGGTCCTGGAATGGGCAGCGACTTATCCGAAACGCGTGTTCAGCGCGCTTCCGATCGCGGCAGGCGCCCGGCATTCGTCGCAGAACATCGCCTTCCATGAAGTCGGGCGGCAGGCGGTCATGGCGGATCCGGAATGGCGGGGCGGGGCATATTATCTCTATGGCACCAGCCCGCGGAAGGGCCTCGCGGTCGCGCGCATGGCCGCGCATATAACCTACCTTTCCGACGAGGCGCTGCATCGGAAGTTCGGGCGCAACCTGCAGGACCGGGCGCAGCCGACCTTCGGCTTCGACGCGGATTTCCAGATCGAATCGTACCTTCGCCATCAAGGCTCGACCTTCGTCGATCGCTTCGACGCCAACTCCTATCTCTACCTCACCCGGGCGATGGACTATTTCGACATCGCCGCGGAGCAGGGCGGCCGGCTGGCGAACGCATTTCTCGGCCTGAAGAGTCGCATCTGCGTCATCTCGTTCACGAGCGACTGGCTTTTTCCGACGTCGGAAAGCAAGGCCGTCGTGCGTGCCCTCAACGCCGCCGGCGCCAGTGTCAGCTTCGTCGAGATCGATACCGATCGCGGCCACGATGCCTTCCTTCTCGACGAGCCGGAACTGTTCGGGGCCGTGCGCGGGTTCCTCTCATCGGCCGCCCGTGCCCGCGGCGTCGCCTGACATGAACGCTCATCCGACGAGTTTCCCGACCGGCACGCGGGTCGATCACGTGGCGATCGCGGAACTGGTGGTACCGGGATCGCGCGTCCTCGACGTCGGCTGCGGCGACGGGCAGTTGCTGAAGCTTCTCGAGGAGACGCGCGGAGTCGACGGGCGCGGGGTCGAAATCGGCCAGAAGAACGTCAACGAATGCGTCGCCCGTGGCCTTTCGGTGGTGCAGGGGGACGCCGACACGGACCTGATCGATTATCCCGACCACGCCTTCGACTATGTCATCCTCAGCCAGACCCTGCAGGCAACGCATCGTCCGCGCGACGTGCTCGAACAGCTGGTGCGGATCGGGCGCAAGGCGATCGTCTCGTTCCCCAATTTCGGACATTGGCGGGTACGGGCGCTCCTGGCGCTGACCGGGCGCATGCCGGTATCGAAAAGCCTGCCCTATTCCTGGTACGATACACCCAACATCCACTTCTGCACGATCCGCGACTTCGTCACGCTTTGCCGGGAGATCGACGCCACTGTCGAAAAGGCACTCGCGCTGAGGGCGGATGGGTCGCGGCTGGCGTTCAACGCGCCTATGGCATTCTGGAACCTGTTCGGGCAGCAGGCGGTGTTCCTGCTGCGCAAATAGCGGCGCGCTTACGGCAGGGTATCGCGAGCGCTGGCCGGTGGCGGCAGGAAAGCGGGGTTGAATGCGGGGCGCAGGCGGCTGCGGACGCGCGCCGGTATCCCCTGATAGAGGAGCTTCGTCGCCTCGACGACGATGACGCCGGCAAAGCCCGGCCAGAGGATCCCGCCGATGCGCTCCCACATGGCGCCGCTGCGCATCATGAGGCGCCGGCGGCTCGGTGGCAGGGCGAGCGCTTCCGACCAGCCGAGCGGCGAGAATTGCGCATCCCGGAGGAGGGCCATGAGCTGGCCGCGGCTGAACGGGTGGCCATATCCGAAAGGCGTCGCCTCGCCGCGCGCCCATAGCCCCCGCCGATTGGGCACGACCAGGAGAAAGCGTCCGCCCGGAACCAGGACGCGCCAGATCTCCTGCAGCTGATCACGGGCATTGCCGGCCATCTCGAGGCTGTGGATGGCGAGGACGCGGTCGATCGAGGCGTCCCGGAGAGGGAGGGCGTCATCGTCAACCAGAGCGGCGGCGTTCAGCCCGTCGCCCGGCCAATTCACCACCCCCTGCACCGCCGGCATGAAAGCGATTACGCTCTCCGGCTCGCCTCCGAACTGGCGCAGGTAAGGCGTCGCGTAGCCGATCCCGAGGAGGCGCTGGCCGGCAACCGACGGCCAGCGGCGTTTCAATTTCTCGCCGATCAGGCGTTTGGCGATAAGCCCCAGCCGCTCGGCATAGAAGGCGCGGAGGTCGACGACGTCGAGGTACATGCAGGCTATCCTAGCGGGGCGGGTAGTGCGGCGCGATGGCGGATGCTACCCAGTACGCCGACCCGCAAACGACAGAGGCAATTCATGGCGCTGATGATCGAGCAATTCATCTGCCGAAGCGACAATTTCGGCGTTCTGATTCATGACCCGGACGGCAACGTAACCGCCGCCATCGATGCGCCGGACGCAGACGCGGTCCGCGAGCATCTCGTTCGCCGGCGCTGGAAGCTCAACTTCATCCTGACGACGCATCACCACGCCGATCATACCGACGGCAATCTCGCGCTGAAGGAGGAATACGGCTGCCGGATCATCGGGCCGGAGGGCCAGATCCCGGGCCGGGACGAGATTGTGCGCGAGGGCGACATCTTCACTCTCGGTACCTTCGAGGTGCGGGTCCTCGCCACGCCAGGGCACACTCTCGATCATCTTTCCTACTGGTTCCCCGGCGCGGGCGTCGCCTTCGTCGCGGATACCCTTTTTGCCATGGGATGCGGGCGCATCATCGAGGGGACGGCGCCGATGATGTGGCAGTCGCTGGAAAAGCTGATGGCGCTGCCCGACGACACCGACATCTATTGTGGTCACGAATACACGCAGACCAACGCCCGTTTCGCCCTGACCATCGAGCCACAGAACCCGGATCTTATCGCACGGGCCAGGCACGTGACCGAACGCCGCAACGCGGGCCAGCCGACCCTGCCAACGACGATCCTTCTGGAGAAGCAGACCAACCCGTTCCTGCGCGTGGATGAGCCGGCTATCCGGGCATTGCTTGGAATGACGAAGGCATCGGCGGCGGAGGTTTTCGGCGAGATCCGCAAGCGCAAGGACGCCTTCAAATAGGCCAAATCGGGCACCTCAGTCGCGCGACAACCATCTTCGCAAAAACATCCTTAAGCGCCTGGAAACGGGGGAGACACCTGTAGCCGAACGGGCTAATCATAGTCGGCAGGGGTACCGAATCACCGAACCACGGGCGGGGGACGCTCGAGAGAGGACGATGGCTGAACCCGTAAAGAGCGCGCTGTTCGTCGACTACGACAGCATCTATCGGAGCCTGAGGGCGACCAATAAAGACGCTGCCGAGAAGCTGGCTTCACGGGCGGGCGCCTGGGTGGCGGCGATCGAGTCGGGCCGCCTGCTGACGGCGAAGTCGAGCGAGGTTTCGCGCCGGAGGGTTCTCATTCGCCGTTGCTACGGTGATCCCCGGTTGATCGGAAAGAATCGCGCAGCGTTCATTGCGAGCGGATTTGAGGTGATCGACTCCCCGGCGCTCGATGGTCGCGAACGCAATGCCGCTGACATCGGCATGGTGCTCGATGCCATGGACGCGCTTGAGCATCCCGCCAGCTACGACGAATTCATTCTCATCTCGGCGGACGCCGACCTGACACCCGCTCTCCTGCGGTTGCGCGCGCATAATCGCGTAACCGCGATCTATGCCAACAAGGCGACACCGGCGGCCTATCGCGCTCTCCCGGATTCAGTCGTCGAAGAATCGACGCTCCTCCAGATACTGGCCGGCGAAGAGGTCACGGTTGCCAAAGAGCCGCAGCCGGTTGCCGGCGAAGGCCGTCCTCGGGCGGTTCCGGCTTCCGGGCCGGATCGGGGAGACATCGAGCTGGTGGCGCGCAAGGTGCACAACGCCACGAGCGTGCCGCTGTTCTCACCGCGCACTTTCGCCGATCTCTTTCGCGTCCTCGCCCAGGAAGTCGCCGAGAATGGCTATCACTTCCAGACCACGGCCGAGAACGTTGCCGGGAAACTCGCCGCTGCCGGCCGCAATGTGACGCGGCGGCAGGTGATGTTCGTCGTCAAGGGCCTCGCCCTGAAAGGGCACGTGTTTTCCACGACCGAGTCGGCCGAGCGCCTGGCTGACGTCTTCCGCGAGCAGGTTCTCTACCTGATCGGCAGCCATGGTCTCGAGCTCGACGCGCGCGAGCAGGGCTTGCTCGCATCGTGGATCGTTGGCCGGGTCGCGCCCTCGTCCGTCGTTGCGGCGGAGCCGCAACCGCAACCGCAACCGCAACCGCAACCGCAACCGCGTCAGACACCGGAGGTCGAGGCGAAACCTGCCGAGGAGCCCAAGGCAGCGAAGAAGCGCGCCGGCAAGCCGCAGGCGCAACCGCCAAAGGCCGCCCCCGCCAAGGCGATTGCCTTGCCGTCACCGCCGCCGCCGGTGGCTTCGAGCGTGCCGGTGCCGGCAAGCAACGGGGCCGGTCGCGGAGCCGTGTTCTCGCCTCCACCGCCTCCACCGCAGGGGCGCACGATTGAGGAGATCAAGGCCGCCGTGGCGGCGCGTGCGGCCGCGCTTCGGCCTTCTTCCGCTTCCGCACCGGTAGCGCAGCAGCCAAGACCGACGCCTCAGATCACGCGGCCGGCTCCGGCCGTTGCTCCGCGACCGGCTCTGCCACAGGCCGAAAGGGAAAGGGCGGTGCCACCTCCGCGGCCGCCAGCGGCAAGACCTGCTCCGCCGATGGCGCGGTCATTGTCGCCCCCGGCGCGGGCAAACTCGCCTTCCGAGGCAAACAAGGAAGCGCTGGAATCGTCTATCCTCGCCGCAATCGCGCAGGCCGTGGATGTACTGGTCGAGGACAGTGGCGGGACGCTGTCCCGCCCGGAGATCGAGTCGGCGCCGCCGATGACCAGCCCGACGCCGGAGCCGAAGCCCGAGCCGGTGGCGAGCGATGGCGAGGACAGCGGGGACATCGGCGACGAGATTCAAAAGATCATCGCCTCGTACAGCCGCGCCCGTCAGCAGGGCGAGCCGCACTGACGATCGGGCTTCCGGCCCGGGCCTCTACTTGGCCGAGCTGATCGCCGTCACGCTGATGGTGATGCCCTGCATGCAGGTGGACACCTCCGCCTTTGTCCCTTCGACGCGGACGCGATCGCCGGCAACAAAGCTGCCGACTTTCGAAGCGGCGAACGTGTAGAGCTGGCCGTCGTCGCCGCGCAGGGCCTGACACTCCGTGCCTTCCTTCGACAGCGTGCCGACGACGGTGATCGCGGCAGCGGCGGCCGGTTTTTCGCCGTCCGCCTTGTCGTTCGATGCCGGCTTGTCGGCCGCACCCGTCGTTGCATCGGGAAGCGTGGCCGCGATGACATGGAATTGGCCGGAGACCAGTTGCACGTGCTTATCGGTGGTCTGAACGACGAAGACGAGCTTGTCGCCGGGCTTCGCATCGCCGGGAACATGAACGGCGGTCGTCAGCTTGCCGTGGACATCGCTCTTGCCGGTCGCCAAAGGTTTCGTGGTGTCGGCCGACGGACCCGCACTCACTGCAACATCCGCGTCGTGCGGCAATCCGGAAGCGGTGACGGTAAGCTCGGTGCCCGGCGGACCCTCGGCGAGGGAAAGGCCCACGCCAACGCCCTTCTTCTTCTTGACGCCGTACGAACCGGCGCCGAACGTCACTTCGAGACCGCGCGCTACGTCCTTTGCCGCATCGCCGATCGCCTTGGCGACATGATGGACGGTGCGTGCCGTGCGGTTGAGGAGGCTGTCGGCATGGGCCGGCGCGAGTACCGTGCCCGCCGCAAGCGCTGCGATCGCCATAATCAGGATTGGCGATTTCCGCGAACGTTTGGTCGACATTGCCGTTCCTCCCCTTCCTCGGATGTTCCCGAGCCTCAGCCGTTTGCGATGTACTGTCCGCCATTCACGGTCATCACGGCGCCGGTGATGAACGAGGCTGCGTCGGAGGCGAGGTAAACCACCATCGAGGCGATCTCCTCCGCCTTGCCCAGCCGCCCAAGCGGGACCTGGGCGATGGTCGCCTTCAGCGCCTCGGGCGTCATTGCCGCGACCATGTCGGTGTCGATATAGCCGGGACAGATGCAGTTGACCGTTATCCCTTTCCGCGCGCTTTCCTGCGCCAGCGCCTTGGTGAATCCGATCACGCCTGCCTTGGAAGCGGAATAGTTGACCTGGCCAAGCTGGCCCTTCTGGCCGTTGATCGACGAAATGCTGATCACGCGCCCATGTCCGCGGTCACGCATTCCCTCGATCACCGGCCGGGTCATCGCGAACATCGAATCGAGGTTGGTGCGCAGCACCGAGGTCCATTGCTCGTAGGTCATCTTGTGGAACATCGAGTCGGACGTGATCCCGGCATTGTTGACCAGGATCTCGACCGGTCCAAGATCAGCCTCGACCTGCTTCACGCCGGCGGCGCAGGCGGCCGGATCGGCAACGCTCCACCTGTACACGTTAGCGCCGGTCTCCGCCTTGAACGCCTCCGCCGCCTTCTCGTTGCCGTGGTAGACGGCGGCAACGGTGGCTCCCGCGGCCTTCAATCCGCGAGCAATCGCCGCGCCGATCCCGCGCGTACCCCCCGTGACGATGGCGACCTTTGCCATTTGCGTTTCTCTCCTCCCAATGGCGCCGTGCTTCGTTAGCCGAGCCCGATCGCCCCCATCACTCTACTGTTCCACGCACATGGCGATGCCCATGCCACCGCCGATGCAGAGGGTCGCCAGACCTTTTTTCGCGCCCCGGCGCTTCATTTCGTGAAGCAGCGTGACCAGGATGCGAGCGCCCGATGCGCCGATCGGGTGACCGATGGCGATGGCACCGCCGTTAACATTCACGTTGTCCAGATTCCAGCCCATGTCCTTGTTCACCGCGCAGGCCTGGGCGGCGAAAGCCTCGTTGGCCTCGATCAGGTCGAGGTCGTCGATCTTCCAGCCGGCGCGCGCGAGCGCCTTCCGCGAAGCGGGGATCGGGCCGGAACCCATGACCGCAGGGTCGACCCCCGCCGTCGCCCACGAGGCGATGCGGGCGAGGGGGGTGATCCCGCGCCGCGCCGCCTCGGCGGCGCTCATTACTACCAGCGCCGCGGCGCCGTCATTGAGGCCGGAGGCGTTGCCGGCGGTCACCGTCCCGTCCTTGCTGAAAGCCGGGCGGAGCTTGGCCACCGAGTCAAGCGTGGTGCCGGGGCGGATGTGCTCGTCGTCGCTAACCACGACCTCGCCCTTCCGCGTCTTTATCGTGAAAGGAACGATCTCGTCCGTGAACTTGCCGGCTTTCTGGGCCGCCTCGGCCTTGTTCTGCGAGGCGACGGCGAACCGGTCCTGGTCGTCGCGGGTAATCTGCCATTCGCGGGCGACGTTCTCGGCGGTGATGCCCATGTGATAGCCGTTGAAGGCGTCCCAGAGCCCGTCCTTGATCATGGTGTCGACCATCGCGTAGTCGCCCATCTTCACTCCCGCCCGCAGGTGCTGGCAGTGCGGCGACAGCGACATCGATTCCTGGCCGCCGGCTACGACGATGCTGGCATCGCCGGCGACGATCTGCTGCATGCCGAGCGCAACCGCGCGCAGCCCCGAGCCGCAAACCTGATTCAGGCCCCAGGCGGTCTTCTCCTGCGGGATGCCCGCCCGCATGGCTGCCTGGCGGGCCGGGTTCTGTCCCTGCCCTGCGGTCAGGACCTGCCCGAGGATCACTTCGTCGACATCGCCCGGCGAGAGACCGGCGCGCTTGATCACATCGGCGACCACGGCGGCTCCAAGTTCGTGGGCCGGCGTGGCCGCGAAGGCGCCGTTGAAAGTGCCGACGGCGGACCGCGCGGCGGCGGCAATCACAATTTCATTGGAAGGCATTGGAAAACTCCTGTCCCGAGGGCTGCCGGCCAGCGGCGCCGCTCCACGATCCCCATGTAGCGACTACAGACTGTCCTCGCGAGGCCTGTCAACCGAGCGATCCCGCGTGCAATGCGGCCAGGCGCATTGCGCGTTGCACAAATTATTGGCGAGTGCAGCAAAAAGCCCGTATCGTGGGTTGGCTTACGCGTATAGCCGGCGCAGCACCGGCGTTTTGGAAGCAGTGTGAAGGTTCGTCAGATGGCCAAGGACAAAGCGCCCACCACCATCAAGAAATACGCCAACCGGCGACTCTACAACACGGGCACCTCGACTTACGTCACGCTCGAGGACCTGGCCGACATGGTGAAAAGCCAGGAAGACTTCGTCGTGTTCGACGCCAAGAGCGGGGAGGACATTACCCGGTCGGTGCTGACGCAAATCATCTTCGAGCAGGAGAACAAGGGCCAGAATCTGCTTCCGATCGCGTTCCTGCGCCAGTTGATCGGCTTCTACGGCGATTCCATGCAGAACCTGATCCCCACCTATCTCAACTTCTCCATCGATTCCCTGGTGCGCGACCAGGAAAAATACCGCGCCCAGATGTCCAACGCCTTCGGGCCGACCGCCTTTGCTCCGGGGGCGCTGGGCGCGATCGGCGATCAGGTGCGCCGCAATACCGAAATGTTCCAGCAGGCGATGAAGATGTTCCTGCCTTTCGGGGCGCAGCGCCCGGGCGGCGGTGAGGGAGCCACGCCGTCGCCTGCACCCGCTTCGGCCGGCGCCGGCGAAAGCGCTTCCCGCTCCGACAAGGACATCGACGCGCTCCGGCGCCAGCTCGATGACGTGCAGAAGCGCCTCGACAAGATGTCCGACAAGAGCTGAGCCTCAGCTGATCGCCGGACCCGTCGCCGTCATAAGCCGATCATTGTTGGCCGCGCCGGTGAGATTGCCCTGCAGGTAGTCGACGCCCCACTCGGTGAGGACGCGGGCGGTTTCCTCATCCTGCACTTTCTCGGCAACCGTCTTGATGTCGAAATTCCGCGCCAGCTCGATGAGCGCGCGCGCAAACACCTGGTCGTCGTGGTTGCGCGTCAGGTTCTCGACAAAGGCGCCGTCGATCTTGACCAGATCCACGTCCAGCTCGCGGAGGCTGCGGAAGGACGAGAAGCCCGCGCCGAAATCGTCGATCGCCACCTGGCAACCGAGGTCGTGGAGCAGGGCGACGAACCGCATCGCCTCGTCGAGGTTGCGCATGATCGCCGTCTCCGTGATCTCGACGATCAGGCGAGCCGACATGTCCGGGCTTCGGCTGAGGATGCCCGAAAAGTGGGCCAGCCACTCGCTGTCGGCAACCGTCTCGGCCGAAACGTTGAAGGAGAGACGGGACGGGCTCGCGGCGGCGGTTTGGAAGACCAGGTCGAGGGCCCGCCGATCGATCAGGCGGATGAGACCGAGGCGCTCCGAGAGTGCAATGAAATCGCCGGCGGAACTCGTCGAGCGGTTGGGGCGCGCCAGCCGCAACAGCGCTTCGTGAAACACCGGAGCCCGGGTTTTCGCGTCGGCGACCGGCTGGAACGCGAGGCTGAAGCGGTTCTCGTTGAAAGCCGCCACGAGCTCGCTTGACAGTTCCGCGTTGTCGCGGCGCCGGGCCTGGCGGGCGGGGGAATGGGTGTAGGCGGCAAACTGGCCCGACCCGCGCAGGCGCGTGAAATGAAGCGCTTCCTGGGCCCGGGCCATGGCGTCCGTGACGGTGCGCCCGTGGCGCGGCAGGGCCACGCCTCCGATCGAAATGGTGACGGCCACGGCGCCTGCCTCGGTGATGACCACCTCGTCGCGAACGAGCGCGTGAAACCGTTCCGCGGCGGTGTGCATGTTGCTCTCGTCGCTGTTCATCAGGACCAGCCCGAGCTTGTTGCCCGAGTAGCGTCCGGCCGCATCCCCTTGCCGTAGCGCGCCGCCGATACGCCGCGCCACGGCGGCAAGAACCTGATCGGCGACGTCGAAGCCGTAGGCTTCATTGATCGCCCGGAAGTTATCGATGGCGACGATCAGGAAGGATACCGAGGAGCGAAATCTGCGGGCGCTGACGATCGCCTCGCCGAGGGTCTCGAGGAGATGCGCTCGGTTGGAGAAGCCGGTGAGCTCGTCGTAGCGCGACAGAAAGGCGAGGCGCTCCTCCTGCTCGTGGCGATCGTTGATGACGCGCAGGACGCCGTGGGCCCGCGCCGGCGCTCCGGTCTCGCCGGCGTACCATCGACCGATATCCTCGATCCACAGTCTCGTGCGGCCGCCCTGACCGTCGACGGCGAGCGAATACTGGACCTGGTACGGCACGCCCCGTCCCTCATCGGCCGTCGGGCTGTTGAGAACCGCGTCATGCCGGCTGCCCGGATGATTTGGATCGAGGAGCGCGGTGAAGGCGCGGCCGGTGGCGATCTGGTCGAGGGAAGCGACCTTCAATACTTCCAGGGCGTTACCACCCCAGCGAATCGTATCGTCGCCGATCGACCATTCATAGATCACCTCGCCGACAGCGGTCAGGATCTCGCGAGCACCCGAGCGAATGATGCGGTGATCGTGATCGACGACCGCCAAAGGGGAAGCG
>JBBQGL010000061.1:0-20344 GCA_038323025.1 Hyphomicrobiales bacterium | reverse complement strand
GCCGCTCTCGCGGACGATCTGGGCGAGCTTGTACTTGTTGAAGCTCTCGCAGCCGAGCGACACCAGCAGTACGGCGCCGACGTTCGGATGCGTGCACAGGCGCTGCATCATCGTCTCGGCATAGGAATTGGGATAGCAGCCGGGGAAGCCGATGACGTGAACGTCGTGCTCGCGGAACGGGATGGCGATCTCGCGGGCGACATGGTGCGCGCATTCGACGAGATAGCCGACGACGACGGTGTTGCGGATGCCTTTTCGTCCGTCGGCGCGCAGGTAGCCACGCATCAGGTTCGCCTTCCGTATTCGGCACGCACGTCCTCGAGATGATAGGTGGGCGTGTAGTCGCTCTTGACGTTGTGCACGTGGACATGAGCGCCCGCGGCAATGTCCGCCGTCGCCGAGCCGATGGGGGCGCCGTACTTGACGATCTTCTCGCCGAGGCCAATGGCGCGGCGGGCTATCTTGTGGCCGATGGGCAGGTCGGCGGGCATCGCCACGGCATTGCCCGCCACCATCACCGTCTCGCCGGCGCGAATGCGCGACGTTGCGACGAGCACGTTGTCGGCCTCGTCGAGGAGGAGAAGCCGCCGGTCGGTCTCGCCGTTCATTCGTTCGCGCCTTTGCCCGCAACCGAGTCCCGGCTACGGAGCCGGAGCTATGAGGTCACGGGCATGAGTGATAACCAACCTTGGTCGGCAGTCCATATAAAAAATATTCTATCTTGCCTCGCGCGGGCGCCTCTCCTACGGTTTATCGATGGTGTCTCTCGTCCGATCGACTCTTGCCGAGCAGGCCTACGAGGCCCTGCAGGACCGGATCGTTTCCGGCATCCTGCCGGCGGGTCATCGTCTGCTCGCCGATGAACTGGCGGACTCGCTCGCCATCAGCCAGACGCCGGTCAAGGAAGCCCTGGCTCTCCTCGAGCGCGACGGGCTGGTCGAAGGCGCCTCGCGCCGGGCCTCCGTCGTGCGGCGCTTCAGCCTCGCGGACATCGAGGAGATTTACGACGCGCGCATGCTCCTCGAACTGAACGCTGCCGAGACCGGCCTCGCCGCCGGCCGTGCCAACCCGGAATTCGTTGCCCGGCTTCGGGAAATCTTCGACGAGCAGATGGGCCACGTCGAGAAGCAGCGCGAGGACGCGCTCTCCGAAGCCATCCGGCTCGACCGCGAGTTTCACGAACTGATCGTCGGCCTCAGCCGGAACCGCCTGCTGATCGGCTGGCATCATGTTGTTCTTCGCCAGACCCAGACGATACGCAACTACCCGCTTTTCCGTTATGATCTCGTCCGGACGCGCCGTGAACATTCGGCCATCGTCGAGGCGTTTGCCAATGGGCGCCCCGAAACGGTCGTCGCGGCGTTGCGTACACACCTGACCGCCAGCCGCGATGAGTTTCTGTCACGGCCTCCGGAGGAGCTGCCGATCCGTCCTTGAGCTTGACTGCCGCTGCCCCAAAAAAAGAGGCTGCGGATACATGACTGCCAACGACTAACCGGGAGGGAAAACCCATGTCGAGAATGCATACCGCACTGAAGGGCGCGCTCGTCGCGTCCGCACTGGCGATGGTCGCCAGCGCCGCCGGCGCCGCCGACGCGCCGAAGGTCGGCGTCGATCTGACGACGCTGACCTCGCCGTTCTGGACGTCCTACAACAAGTACATCGTCGCCGAAGCCAAGGCCCAGGGCGTCGATCTGCTGCAGCCGTTCAACTCGGAATTCGACACCGCCAAGCAGATCACCGGCGTGAAGGATTCGATCACGCTCGGCGCCAAGGGCATCATCTTCTCGCCCTTCGACAGCTCGGCCGCCAGCACCGTGCTGAAGACCGCCGCCGCCGCCAAGGTCGCGGTCGTGGCCGTCGACGTGGCCCCCGACACCGGTCCGGTGGCAATCGTCGTGCGCGCCAACAACATCGCCTACGGCGAGAAGGCCTGCAAATACATCGGCGACCATGTGGCGGAAGGCCCGGTCGTTCAGATCATGGGCGACCAGGCGTCGATCAACGGACGTGACCGCGGCACCGGCTTCCGCGATTGCATCAAGAAGAACTACCCGAAGCTGAAGCTGCTCGAGATTCCGACCAAGGCGTGGTCGGGTGAAGACGCCGCCGCCGGCCTTGACACGATCCTGAACTCGACGCCCGACCTGAAGGCGATCTACATGCACGCCGGTGGCGTGTTCCTGGCCCCGGCCCTGCAGACGCTCAAGCGCCGCGGCCTGCTCTTCCCGGCGCCGGATCCGAAGCACATCATCATCGTCAGCAACGACGGTATCCCGCAGGAATTCGACGCCATCCGCAAGGGCGAAGCCGACGCGACCGTGTCGCAGCCGGCCGACCTCTATGCCAAGTACGGCATCATGTACCTGAAGCAGGCGATCGAGGGTAAGACCTTCAAGGCCGGCCCGACCGACCACGACAGCAACATCGTCGAAGTGGCGCCGGGCGTGCTCGAGGACCAGCTCTCGGCTCCGCTGGTCACCAAGGAAAACGTCGACGACAAGCAGTTCTGGGGCAACAATCTCTAGTCTTTCGAAACCCAGACACTCATGACCGAACTTTCGGGATCGGACGGGCGCGGGACTCCGCGCCCGTCCGGCGATTTGCCGATTGTCGAGGCGATCGGCGTGTCGAAGCGCTACGGGGCGACCGTGGCGCTGAGCGATGCGCGCATCCGCGTCATGCCCGGCGAATCGCACGCCCTCGTCGGCCGCAACGGCGCGGGCAAGTCGACACTGGTCGGCGTGCTCACCGGATTGCGCGAACCGGATAGCGGCGAGATACGCTTTTCCGGCGTGCTGGCGCCGCCGGTCTCGGACCGCGAGGCTTGGCGCCGCCACGTCGCCTGCGTCTACCAGCACTCGACCATCATTCCCGACCTGACCGTCGCGGAGAACCTTTTCATCAATCGCCAGCCGACCAGCGGCGGCTTGATCAGCTGGAGTGCCCTCCGCAAACAGGCGCGCAGGGTGCTCGACCAGTGGAACGTGGCGGTATCCGAGGAGATGCGCGCCGGCGACCTCAAGGTCGAAGCGCGCCAGCTGGTCGAGATCGCGCGGGCCCTTTCCTATGGCGCCCGCTTCATCATTCTCGACGAGCCGACCGCCCAGCTCGACGGCGACGAGATCAAGCGACTGTTCATCCGCATCCGCGAACTGCAGGCGCAAGGCGTCACCTTCCTGTTCATCTCACATCATCTGCAGGAGGTGTATGAGATCTGCCAGGCGGTGACGGTTCTGCGCGACGCCCGGCACATCATCTCGGCGCCGGTGGCCGATCTGCCGAAGGATCGCCTGATCGAGGCGATGACCGGCGAGCAGGTGCATTTCGGCTCCGCCGACGCCGTCGGCAGGGTGCCGCAGCCGGACGCGCCGATCGCGCTCGATGTCAGGAATCTCGGTGGCGAGGATTTTCACGACGTCAGCTTCTCGATTCGCCGCGGCGAGGTCGTCGGGATTTCCGGCGCGACCAGCAGCGGCCGCATCGGGGTCGCCGAAGCCGTGGCCGGGCTCGGCCATTACGAGAGCGGCTCGATCAGGATCAACGACAAGACGCTGCGCTCGGGAAGCGTGCCGGCGGCGCTGGCTCTCGGCGTCGGCTGCGTGCCGAAAAGCCGTCACAAGCAGGGGCTCGTGCTCAGCCAGTCGGTCGCCGACAATACGACCATGACCATCACGCGCAACCTTGGTCCGCTCGGCTTCATCTCCCCGGGACGCCGCGCGGAGGTGACCAACCATGCGATCAATTCGCTCGGCGTCGTCACCGAGGGACCGGAGCAGCTGGTCTCCAGCCTTTCGGGCGGCAACCAGCAGAAGGTCGTGATGGGCCGCGCGCTCGCCAACGATCCGTCGGTGCTGGTCCTCATGGACCCGACGGCCGGCGTCGACGTGAAGTCCAAGGAAGCGCTCCTCCGGGTAGTCGAAAACATGCGCCGCGAAGGCAAGGCGATCCTAGTCGTCAGCGGCGAACTGGAAGACCTGCGGACCTGCGATCGCGTGCTGATCATGCGGCACGGCGGAGTGGTTGCGGAACACAAGGCGGGATGGAGCGACAACGCCCTTGTCGCTTCGATTGAAGGAATCTGAGCGTGAGCAGCACCAACAGTCCCATGCCGTTCGCCGAGACCCGGGTAGCGCCTTCGGCCGGCAAGCTCGCCATCGCCCGCCTGCGCGATCTTGCGCTCCTCCCGGCACTGGTGGTCCTGGTCATCATCGGTGCGATCGTCAGCCCGGTGTTCCTGACCTCGGGCAACATCAACACCATCCTGACCTCGTCGGCGGCGCTCGCGCTGGTCGTGCTCGCCGAGTCGCTGATAATTATCTGCGGCAAGTTCGATCTGTCGCTGGAGTCGGTCTACGGCTTCGCCCCGGCGATCGGCGCCATGGTGGTCGTGCCGGCCGCCAATTTCGGCTTCGGCCTGGAGTTGCCGACCTTCGTCGGCATCATCGTCGTCCTCCTCGTCGGCGGCGTGGTCGGCCTGATCAACGGCTTCATGGTCGTCCACCTGCGCCTGAACGCGTTCATCGTCACCCTCGCCATGCTGATCATCCTTCGCGGCATGCTCGTCGGCGCGACCAGCGGGCGGACGCTCTTCGACCTTCCCGATGCGTTTTATGCCCTCATGGTGATCACCTTCCTCGGCATGCCGCTGGCGGTCTGGCTGGCGGCGCTGGCATTCCTCATCGCCGGGGTCGTGCTTCGCTACCACCGGCTCGGCCGTGCTCTCTACGCGATCGGCGGCAACCCGGAAGCGGCCCGCGCCGCCGGCATCCGCGTCGAGCGGGTCATGTGGGGCGTCTACGTGCTTGCCGGCATTCTCGCGGCGCTTGGCGGCCTGGAGATCACCGGCTACGTCGGTGCGATCAGCGCCAATCAGGGCAACGGCCTGATCTTCACCGTCTTCGCCGCGGCGGTGATTGGCGGCATCTCGCTCGATGGCGGCAAGGGCACGATGTTCGGCGCGCTGACCGGTGTGCTGCTCCTCGGCGTCGTCCAGAACCTGCTGACGCTGGCCCAGGTGCCGTCGTTCTGGATCCAGGCCATCTACGGCGCGATCATCCTCGGCTCGCTGATGGTGGCTCGCTTCGCCAGCGGACAGTCGCAGGAATAGCTAATCGGTGCTGCCGGTCTCGGGGTTGAGTTCGTGTACCGAGATCATCACGTCGCACACCTGGTCCGCGGTCAGCGGGCCGGTGAAGGCGAGGGCGACATGCACGAAGCCCTCGGCCGACACCCATTCCGAATGCGAGACATCGCCCGGCACGACGCGCCGCTGGCAGGCTGATCCGACGGGCGCGAGGCGGTCTGCTGTGGGAACCGCAACGCCACGCCGGTTCAGGTATTCCAGAGTCCGGTCGAGGAAATAGGCGCTCGGCTCCTTGTCTCCCGCGAGTTTCGTCGGCGCGTAAAACGTGGCGACGAATACCGCGGGCGCACCCCCCTTGGTGACCAGGCCCTTGATCGAGCCCGGACGGTTCTTGTCCGGTTCCGGATCCTGCCAGGCCTGCAGGCTCGCCGGACGGCATAGGGCAAGGTTGAGTTCACGGAGGCGCTGGGCCTCCATGGCGCCTCCGCCGAGGGTGAATTCGCGCGACACGCTGAGCACGCCATTCAGGTAGAACTCGGCGCGATAGCGGCCCTCGCCAAGGCAAGAGTGCATGCCGGTGCCATAGAGATTGGAGGCGAGGGCGTATTTCAGGTCGCTCCCTTCCACGTCGCGCAGCCATTGCGTGTTGACCGGGCCGCCGAGGGAAGGGAGGGCCCGCCAAGGGCCGTAGTCAGGTTCGTCGGGCCCGGCGGTGCGCTTGAGCGCGTCACTCACGTACCAGACGACCGAAAGTCTATCGCGCATCGGCAGGAACTGCCGGAAGGCCAGGCTCCAGCGCACGATATCCGGCGACACGTAGCCGTCGGCGTTTGAAATGCTCGCCGGGCTGGTCAGCGGCGGCGGATCGAAAGTGCCGGCGATAAAGGCTTCCTTGGTCCTGACGATCTCCTGGCCGAGACGCGTGCATTCGGCGGCGGAGTAGAGGTGCGGACAGTTGGCGGCCAGAACCTCGAGCGTGGTCATGAACGTCGTGATGATGTCCCAATCGTTTCCCGCACCCAGCTTCAGGGCCTTCCCGAACCAGGCATGGGCCTGCTGGGTATCGAGTTTCGAGAGATAGGCAAGGCCGAGATTGAGGTAAGGCAGCAGCGCGCCGGCGACCGGCTTCGGGCGGATCCAGCGCGCGTCCGAATCGGATTCCCGGAACTGGGCATCGATCGAGGCCTTGTAGGCAGCAATGCTTCGGTCGAGCGGCAGATCGATGCTTTGGGCCCGGGCGGAGGGGCGACCGTTATCGATCGCCAGATGCCAAAGCGAAGCGCCGTAGCTGTTGAGCGGGCTGGACGGAGCGACGTAGCCGTTGCTCAGCAGGATATCGATGGCACGGCCGCGATGCGTGGCGACCTCCGCGACGGTCGCGGTGTCGGGCATGCTCCAGTAGTTCTGGCCGGCCTGCGGCGAGCCGGCCAGGGCACGATCCGTTGCGAGCGCAAAGAGAGCAAGGGCGAAGCTCGGCCGCGCGGCAACGGCGCAGCCCATGAAGCCCGCCGCTGCCTTGAAGTCGGCGCCGGTGTCGGCCGAATCCTCGATGGCCTTGCCCTTGGCATAATAGTAGGCGGCGATCTCGACCGGCGTCTCCGGCACGCCGGCCGGCCGGCATTCGGCCGGCACCGTTCCGGTGATTTCGGCGCTCTGCCGGACCCCGGTCGATATCATCGCGTAGATCGCGACGGCGTCGAAGGCGAGCGCTGCGATCACCAGGAACCGGCCGAGCCGGCGCTCGCCGATGCCAAGCGACTGCCCGAGCAGGAAGAGAGCGATGGCGCAGAGCGTCAGGATGGTCAGGTAGGACGTCGCCTTGCCTCCCCAGAACACGGCTATCTGGGTGTAGCCATCCCAGCGGCCGAAGGCGCGCGAAGGGCCGTCTTCGCCGGCGTTCTGCGTCGAGACGTAGTACGAGAAAGGAAAATAGGGGTCGGCGTCGATGCCGGATGGCCCATCAACGATGGCCGCAGCGGTCGCGGATCTCGGGGCATCGAGCGCGGCGCAGGCGACCGCCTCCTCCGCCGGCAGCGTCGCCGCGGCGTCGATCGCTGCCGCGCCGGCAATCGCCAGCGCGAGCTCCTGCTTCCGGGCCGAACATTCGACCCGGCTCTGCAGGAGAGCCGCCACGTCGTCGAGGACATGCAGAGAGGCCGCGATCGGCCGGGTGGTGAGCTTGGTCATCTCGACCTGCTGCGCGAAGCCCTCGCGGGCGGCGCCGCTCAGCCTCGCCGAAGCGCTGGTGTAGCCGTAACCGGCCCAGGCGCTGAGCACGACGGTGCCCGCAAGCAGGACGATCACCCATTTCGAAAATGAATCGCCGGCCTCGCGCCGGGTGATGCGCGTGCCGGCAAATCCGCGGATTTCGACCTCGGGCGGATCCTGGTGGTGCGAACCGCCGTGTTCCGTCGCGAAAAGGCCGAACTGCCAGGCCGCGATGCCGAACGCGATCGATCCGAGGGGGATCGCCAGCATGTACCAGCCAAGCGCCGGCTCGATGACGGACACGAACACGGCGCACGAGACCGATACCAGGCAGGCGAGGCCGGCGGCCGGCAGGGCCATGTTGCGGCGGGCGGTGGCGAGGTCCGCCATGGTCAGAAGGAAGAGCGCAAAGACAAAGCCAAGCACTGCCGCGGCCAGTTCCGGGACCTTGCCGTGGGCGTCCTCGAGCTCTTCGATCAGGCGATGCCAGATCGGCGCCTGCGAGACCGACTCTCCCGTGCGCCACGACACCGGGAAGCCGAGCGGCTGCAACAGCCGGACCGCGTGCGCCGTCAGGCTGTCCTCGAGATTCTTGTCGTCCGTCTGGATGAGGACCGTGTTGAATTGCCGGAGCAGGCGGGCCAGCTGAAAGCGTTCCTGTGCACGAATCTCGAGTTCGTCAGCGGCGGCACTGGGCGCCCCCGCGTTTCTCTCGCGCATCTGTTTGGCAGCCGACGCGAAGCCCGCAGCCTCCGCCAGGATTTCGTCGCGCCGCCGGTCGAACTCGGCGCGCTTGCTTCCCCGGTCTAGCCAATCCTGCCGGTACTGAAGTTCGAGCATCTGCCCCTGGGTCAGCCGGCGTTCGGTGACCGAGGTCTGGAACTCGAGCTGGGCTATGCGATCGGCAACGATGGCCCCGAGGGAGGCCACGACCACCATGGTGAGGGCGAGGATCGTGCGGAATTGGTGGGTCAGGGCGCCTGCGCGGGCGGGCTCGGCGGGCTGGTTCATGCGCTCTCTGGCTTTGGCGAAGACGGGAGCCGAACGCCGCGGGCGGTTATCGCGATCTTGGCCGCATCCTTGCCAGCCCCCTTCAACCTCATGCGCCGTCCGTCCATCCTGTTCCCCACGATCGGAATTTCGTCGCGTCCCGTTCCCGCTGGCGACGCCTCCGGCGAGCCGGCGTCAGCGCACTTCGATCAGGCCACCGATCTCGGGCAACTGCCTTGCCGGCACCCAATCCGGCGTTCCCGATTTCCAGACGAGCGTGTCCGGCATGATCTTTCCCTCCGCCACCTTCGCCCCCATCGTCGCCAGGTCGAAGGGCCCCGCCGGCTTGCCGTTGTCGTTATAGTAAAAGGTCTCATCCGGTTGCGCGGCCATCACCACGTAGAACGGAATCGCCTTTCCGTCGCGCACACCGAACCGGTTGATGAAGAGGGTCGGGATTGCCGACAGGTCGGCGCGGATGCCGTGCGGAACGGTCAAAGTCTCGTACGGGAGAAACGCGTACCAGGTGGTGTGAAGCGGGCTGCCTTGAAGCGGCAGGATGGGCGTGCCGGTAGCGGCATAACCGTCCGGCGTCGAATAGGCCGGGATCAGGCTCTTGACCGGTATGCCCTTCTCGCCGTTCGGGGTGACGACGCGGATCACGATCTGCAGTTGGCCGGTGATCTTCTCCGGCACGTCGAGGGTGCCGGTGAACGTCATGCCCTTCAGCCCGAATGCGATGACATTCGGCTCGACGCCGGTGACGGCAAACGTGGCGCCGGAGGCGACCTCCGGCGGCTGCGGGTTGGGGCCTTCTGCAACCGGAACCGGCGGCGGCTCGGCCGTATCGGTGGCGTCCTTGGCGACGAAGGCTTCGCGGACCTCGGTGCGGAAAAAGGTGTAGTCGATCCAGCCATAGCCGTTCTCGCCCCATGCGGTCCCCCAGGAGTTCAGGAACTTGAACGCGTTCTTGGCGTCGTCGTAGCCGACGACGAGCAGGGCGTGGCCGCCACGCAGCGTCCCTGTTGCGGCGCCCCAAACCGCGCCCGCCCCAAGGTGGAGCAGGGCATCGTCGACGGTCACGCCGACAATGACCGGGTAGCCCGCGTTCAGCTGCGCCTTGACCTCGCGAACGTCCTGCGGATTGACCTGCCGCCAGGTGTCGATGCGGTACTTCTTCGCGGCCGCGCGCGCCGCCTCAGTCGGCTGAGAGTGAAAGTCATGCTCGTTGTAGGGCATGACCGAGATGGGCGGCACCCCGTCGGACGAGAGCAAGTTGAGCGCGTCGGTGAAAAGCGAGCCGCCGTCGACGCCGTTGTTGATCTGGTTATAGATGAACGATGGGCTGAAGATGTGTTCGGGCGTGCCCAAGCCCCACTTCAGTTCCTGGTTCTCCTGGTAGGACTTGAGCGCGTAGGCAATGGCGAAGGCGACGCAGGACTGCTGGTTGCCCTGGTCGCCGGCCGGCGGCATCCGGTCGCTGAGGTCGACAACCGGCGGGAGCTCGGCGCCGGCATAGGGGCTGGATGCCAGGGGAATGCCGCGGAGCTGATCCGGGGGCGTGAAGATCAGGCCCGAGGACCTTTCGGCGGCGAACGCCGGGCTGGCCAGGAGGCAGAGCGCCAGCCCGCCGGAAATCATTGAAACCGCCCGGTCGAAGAGCATTGCAATCCCCCGGAAGCCCTGGGTTGTCGACAGTCCGCCCGCCCCTGACCATAACCATACATGAAGGGCACGGGGGTTCCAGATTGTCCGGCGCTTTCGGCGGATCATGGCTATCGCCCAGCCGGATCAGGCTTGTGCGCCATCGGGGATTCGGCCTACCTAGCGGGCGGAAGTCGACCGCCTGAAGCGGACGGCACCATGTTCGCGAATTTTGGGCGATGAGCGACACCGACGGCCAGCAAGACAAGATTGAGGTGGCGCTCCTCGGATTGATCGGTCCGACGGTGACCGAGCCTCTCTTCCGCAAATACAAGGTGCACGCGGTGCATGCGGCCGCCGACCCGTTGGCTGCCCTTAAGGCCGTCGGTCCGCGCATCCGAGGCGCCGTCAGCCACGGCATGGCCGGCTTGTCGCGTGCCCAGATGGAGCTGATGCCCAACCTCGAGATCTGCGCCATTCACGGCGTCGGCCTCGAGACCAGCGATGTCGCCTTCGCCCGCGAGCGCGGGGTCGTCATTACGATTGCGCCGGTCCTCTATGACGACGTCGGCGATATCGCCCTTGGTCTGGCGCTCGCCGCCTGCCGGCGCATTTCCGAGGGCGATCGGTACGTCCGCGCCGGCAAGTGGCTGCAGGGGCGCATGCCGCCGGGGCGAAAGCTGACCGGAATGCGGGCCGGCATCATCGGCCTCGGCCGTATCGGTATCGAGATCGCACGCCGGCTGGAAGGCTTCCGTTGCCGCATCGGTTATTCCGATCCGGTCGTGCGGGACGTTCCCTACCGGCACTTTCCCGACGCGGTCGCGCTCGCCCGCGAAAGCGATATCCTCTTCCTCGCGGCGGCCGGCGCACCCAAGGGCAAGGCCCCGCCGATCGTCGACCGCGCCGTGATCGAGGCGCTCGGTCCGCGCGGCATTTTCGTCAATGTCGCGCGCGGTTGGCTCGCCGACGAGGCAGCACTGGTCGATGCCCTCGCCAACGGCCGCCTTGGCGCGGCCGGGCTCGATGTCTTCGTCGACGAGCCGCAAGTGCCGGCGGCGCTGCTGAAGCTCGACAATGTTGTCCTCACGCCGCACGTCGCCAGTTCGACCGAGGAAACGCTGAAGGCAATGGGCGCCTGCGTCATCGACAATCTCGACTCGTGGTTCGCCGGTCGCGGCGCCCTGACCCCGGTCACCTGAAAGGAACGCAAACGTGGCGGAATCGGAAGGCCTCGGCGGGACCGCGACGGGTGCCGGCACCATCCTTCAGCGCCCGCTGGCGCTGAAGAAGAAGCTGCGCGCCGGCGGCGTCGCCCTCGGCGCCTGGCTGACCGTCACCGACGGCTCGGCTGCGGAAATCCTCGGGCGGACGGGGTTTGATTTCCTCATCATCGATACCGAGCACGGCGGCGCCTGGGACCTGAAGGAAGTCCACGGCATGCTCATGGCCCTGAACGGTACCGACACGGTGCCGATCGTGCGCGCGCCGTGGAACGACCACGTCCGTATCAAGCAACTGCTCGACCTCGGGGTGGAGGGAATTCTTGCTCCCATGGTCAACAGCGTCGCCGAGTGCCGCGACCTGGTTGCCGCGTGCCGCTACCCGCCTCAGGGCCGCCGTGGAGTTGGACCGCGGCGTGCGTCGAATTACTACAGGAACGCGGAGGCCTATTTCGCCACCGCCAATGACGCCATCTTCGTCATGCCGCAGATCGAGCACATCGCCACCATCGACGTCCTCGACGAATATCTTGCGGTCCCCGGCATCGATGCTGTCGCCATCGGACCGAACGACATGGCGGGTACGGCCGGTCTCTTCGGCAACCGCAAGCACCCGAAGATCGAGGCCGCGGTCGACACGATTTGCCGCAAGGGCAAGGAACGTAATATTCCGGTTTTCCTCGGCATCAACACGCCCGCCGCGGAGCAACGCCACTGGGTGGAAAAGGGCGTGCGCATCCTGACCGTGACCGGCGACGTCGATCTCCTGGCATCGGGAGCGCATGGTGCGCTGCAGGCGACGCGAAAAGCCCTCGCCGGCGGCGAAGCCTGAGGTCCGTCATGGGATTCGCCACCTATCCCAGTCTCAAGGATCGGGTCGTCTTCATCACCGGCGGCGGCTCGGGCATCGGCGCCAGCATGGTCGAGGCCTTTGCGGAAAGCGGCGCCCGGGTCGCCTTCGTCGATATCCAGCGCGAGGCCTCCGAGAAGCTCGTCGAGAAGCTTGGCGGAGCCGCGCACCGGCCGCGCTTCATCCGCTGCGACCTCGTCGATATCGCGGCACTGCAGGCCGCGCTGGCCGAGGTGAAGCGGGATCTCGGACCGGTCGGCGTTCTCATCAACAACGCCGCCAACGACGACCGCAGGCGGGTGGAGGACGTCAGTCCCGAATATTGGGACAACACCTTCGACGTGAACCTGCGCCACCAGTTCTTCGCGGCGCAGGCGGTGCGCGCCCACATGGTGGAGCTGGGCGGCGGTTCGATCGTCAATTTCTCGTCGACGGCATGGATGCTGGGCATTCCGGAACTGGTTGCCTACGGCACGGCAAAGGCCGCCGTGCTTGGCCTCACCAACAGCCTCGCCCGGGCTTTCGGGTCGGACAATATCCGGGTCAATGCCATCGCCCCCGGTGCCGTCATCACGGAACGGCAATTGCGGCTCTGGTACAACGAAGAGCAGGCGGACCGGTTTGCGCAGATGCAGATCATCAAGCGCCGCCTCCTCCCGGATGAAATTGCACGGACCGCGCTCTTCCTCGCCGCGGACGACAGCCGGATGATCACCAAGCAATGCATTGTGGTCGACGCCGGCTTGCGCTAGCCACGAACTGCGCTTCCGGGATTTGGTGGGACACGCGATAGCCTTGAAGCTCGCATGTGAGGGGCTGCCTGCGCCAGCGATCGCCGAGGAACTGCCAATCCGGGGGCCGGCGTTCAGCCAGCCCGATCCCGACCTGGTGCGCCGGCTGAACCAGGTGGGCGGTGCCACCGACCGTTTCGTCGAGATCGAGCCCGATGCCGGGCCGATCGAGGAGCGTGATGAGCCGTCCCTGATGATGTCCTCCTTGTCGGCCGTGATCGCCCGGGAACACCAGTATCCGCATACCACCTGGTTCGAGCGGACGGACGGATACAAACCGGTACAGGTCAGGGAAATTCCTGCGACATCCGCCTGCTAGGAGAGGACAGACGGCGCTGCGGCGCCCGTATCCTTCTCTGGAGCAGGACAGTGTCCACCGATCCCGTCACTCCCGGCACCGCGCCGTCTCAACTTCACTACACGTTCGGCCAGATGTTCCTGCACTGGTCGATCGCCGCCCTGGTCTTCTGGCAGCTCTTCGTCAGCTCGAGTCCGAACGAGGCGGCCCATATGCTCCGACGCGGCCTGACACCGGGCGCGATGGACGCTTTCCTCGCGGCCAGCCATGTCTGGGTCGGATTCGCCATCCTCGCGCTGGTCGTTGTTCGTGTCGTCCTTCGCCTGCGCCGACCGACCCCGCCGGCGAACGAGGCGAACCGGCTGCTCGCCGCGCTGGCGCGCTATGCGCACAACCTTTTCTACGCGCTCCTTTTCTTCATGCCGATCACCGGGATCATGTCCTACTACTTCGGACTGCCAACCGGTGGCATCCACGAACTCGGCCAGCCGGTATTCATCGGCCTGATCGTGATCCACGCGGCCGCCGCGCTCTGGCACCAATTCATCCGCCGCGATCGCCTGATGTTGCGGATGCTGGTTCCGTCGAAGGCCTAGGAGTCAGGCCCGAACCCGGGCCCAGGCCCCTACGAGGCGCGGCATGAACATGCAGGCATTGGTCGCCGCGGCCTCGCTGCGCAGCCGTTCATTGAGCGTGTCGATCGCCACCTCGGCGGCGGTGGCGATGCCGAACTCGATCATCCGCGGAAGCAGGCTGCGGATCGTCTCGGTAGCAAACTCATAGGCTACCGCGCCCGATCCGCCCTCGATCCGTGTGGTACCCCGGAGCTGGGCGGTGAGCCCGGCGCCCCTGAAGGCGGCGAACAGCTTGGAGCCCATGTTGGGCTCGATTCCCACGCGCCGGTACGTTTCGGTCGTCCACCGGATGCAGCGGCCGAGAAGCGGCAACTCGGGAAGCGAGCCCGCCTCATCGATGTCCAGTTCGGCGAAGGCGAGGATTCCTCCCGATTTCACCAGCTTCGTGAGGTGGCGGATCGATGCGGCCGGGTCGACCAGATACATCAGGATGAATCGTCCGGTGAGCCCGTCGAAGGGTTCGGCGGCCTCAAAGGTGTTCAGATCGGCTGCCTCATAGCGCAGCCAATGGTATCCGGCGCGCTCAGCCCGCTGGCGGGCGGTATCAAGCGCCTGGCCGGCCCGGTCGATCCCGAGGACCGAGCCGCCCGGGCCGACGAGGCGCGCTGCCGCCATAGCGACGTCCCCCACGCCGCACCCCACGTCGAGGATGCGCAGACCGGATGAAACCCCCGCCCGCCGCAAAAGGTCCTCCGTCGGTTCGGCGAAGATCTCGGCCTGCTGCTCCAGCCTGGCCAGTTCGCTTTCCGAGTGCCCGAGCACATAGGTTCGCGTGCCAGGATCATTGCCTGGCGAGGGATTCGATCGGTTGGCAACCATCAGGCGACTATACAATCCCTTGGCGAGCTCGCCAGCATTGATGCCGGTCAAGCGGCTTCACGGTGAAATGTCGGACCCAAGGGCCTTTTTGAGCCCGCTGACGCCCGGTTCTTAAGCATTGGTAAGGGTGTCGCGGCTAGCATTTCAAAGCCGTGCCGGCAAGCAACAGCAGGGTTACTGCCTCTGGGCGCGGATTTGAGGGATCAGGAGGGCTCCATGGCCGTCAGCGAGCGCACCGTTCACACCAGCCACGCCGACATCTCGGTTGCCGAGACCTCGGGAAAGAAGGCCGCGATCCTCCTCGTCCACGGCAATTCGAGCTGCAAGGAAGTCTTTCGCAACCAGTTGAACGGGCCTCTCGGCGAAGAGTATCGCCTGATCGCGATGGATCTGCCCGGTCACGGGAAATCGGCCGATGCCGTCAACCCCGAGCGGACCTATTGCTGGCCGGGCTATGCCGAGACGGCGATCGAGGTGCTCGAGGGTTTGGGCATCAAGCAGGCGGCGGTCTACGGCTGGTCCCTCGGCGGGCACGCCGCAATCGAGATGATCCCGCGCTTTCCCGGCCTGGCCGGATTGATGATCAGCGGCACGCCACCGGTCAGCATGACGCCGGAGTCGATTCAGACGGGCTTCCGTGCGAACCCGGCGGTGGCGCTCTTCGGCAAGGCCGAGTGGAGCGACGAAGAGGTCAACATGCTGGCCCAGGGTCTCTACGGCCCGGCGTGCGATGATATTCTGCGCAACGCGCTGAAGCGTACTGACGGGAGATCGCGCACCCTTCTGTTTGCCAGCCTGTGGGCGGGCAAGGCCTCCGACCAAAAGGCGCTCGCCGAAACCGCGCCGATGCCGTTGGCGATCGTGGACGGCGCCGACGATCCAGTGGTGAACACCGGCTACATCGCCGGCCTCAAGATCCGGAACCTGTGGGAAGGCCACTATCACCTGCTTCGCGGGCTCGGGCATGTTGCCTTCCTCACGGCGCCCGAGACGTTCAATCCGATATTCGCCCGCTTTGCCCGCGACATGGCGTTGAGGGCCGCCGAGGGCCAGAAGAAAACTGCGGCTCGCTCGCAGGTTGCGGCTGCCTGAAGGTCCCCTGGATCAGCCCTTTGCGGCGGATGCCGGTCAGATCGCCATGATGCCGCCGTCGATCACCAGGATATGCCCGGTGACCATGCTCGAGGCCCGGCTGGCGAGATAGAGGATACCGCCCGCCATCTCCTCGGCCTGGGCAAACCGGCCGGCCGGCGTGCGTTCGAGGATCTTCTTCGACAGGGGCTCGTTGCCGCGCAGTTTTTCGGTCATTGGCGTGACAACCAGGCCGGGGGCGATCGCGTTGACCCGGATGCCGCGGGCCGCCCATTCGGCCGCCAGCTCGCGCGTCAGATTGACGATGGCGCCCTTCGATGCGGCGTAGGCGGGACTGGGATAGAGCCCGCCACCGCCGAGGCCCATGATCGAGGCCATGTTGATCACCCGCCCGCCCCGGCCCGCCAGCATGACCCGGCCGGCTTCGCGGCAGGCGATGAAAGTGCCGGTCAAGTTCGTATCGACGATCCGGCGCCAGTCGGCGGTGGGGAAGTTCTCGGCCGGGACCTGGACGGAAACCCCGACATTGTTGATCAGAATATCAAGCCCGTGAAAAGCATCCGCGACCCGGGCAATGGCAGCGACGATGGCGCCCTCGTCCGCCACATCAAGCTGCGAGGCCTCGGCTTGGCCTCCACTTCCGCGGATTTCTGCCGCAACGCTTTCCGCGCTCGCCAGATCGAGGTCGGTGACCGCCACGCGAGCGCCGGCTTCCGCCAGCGTCAGCGCGGCCACGCGCCCTATGCCGGAGCCCGCCCCGGTAATGAACGCGGACTCGCCGTCGAGTCGAAACATCTCGAAGACGTTGATGAGGCCAGTCATTTGATCAAGCTTTCTCGGAAGTTCCGCCTAGTTCGGAAAATGCAACTTCTGATCGCAAGAATAGAATAACTATGCCAAACGGGTTGTGCTTTGCAACCGCTGCGCTTTGTCCACGAGTATTCCAGTGAGCCGACGGTTGTCGGCCATCTCTAAACCAACTGCGCGGAATTGAACGATAAATTCACGTCTCTTTGCAACAGTTCGTCCAACTGACCGAGATTCGGTTTCAGCATGGGCGAACTACGTCCGGTGACCCAGCGCTTCATCAAGTCGGATATCCCGCCCGAGATCTACGCCTCGACGGTCGATGCGCTCTTCGAGGTCCCGATGGCGCTCCTCGTCGGTTCGCTCGCGGCATCGGTCGCTGCGCTGCTGACGGCATGGAAGGCGCAGAGCGTCGTCCTGCTTTGCTTCGGAATCATTATCGCACTCACCGCCGTCCTGCGGGCGATCGACATGCGCGCCTATCATCGCGTGCGGGCCGTGACCCGGACGGACCCGGAGGCCATGAAGCCCTGGGAGCGTCGCTATGTGGTCGGCGCGGCGGCCTATCTCGCCATGCTCGGCGGCTGGTCGCTCGCTGCGTTCCTGGTCACCGACGATCCTGCCGTGCGGCTGCTGAGCTTCGCGGGAACCATCGCCTACCTCGTGGGTACGTCGGGGCGAAACTTCGCCAGCGATCTTCTTGTCGTCTCCCAGATCCTCGGGGCCGGCATTCCCCTCACCCTGGCACTGTTCGTCGGCGGCGGCTTCTACATTGCGATATTCGCCGTTCTGCTCCTGCCGCTCCTGTTTTCCCTGCGTATAAATTCGAACCGCCTGCGCCGGGTCTTTCGCGATGCCGTGATCGCGACGCGCGACATCACCAGCCTCGCCATGCGCTTCGATACCGCGCTGAACAACATGCCGCACGGCCTCTGCATGTTCGACGCGCAGCGCCGGCTGCTCGTCTCCAATGCCCGCCTTTCCGAGTTGCTCAACCTCCCCGCCGGCTTCGAGTTGAACGGCAAGAGCGCGCGCGAGCTGCTCCTCGCCAGCATCGGCACGGGGCAGGCACCCAACCTCGACGTCGAGCGGTTCATCGCCAATTTCGAATCCCACCTGGCGGGCACCAACGGCACGATCTTCGTGGAGATACGCGACGGCCAGACGCTGGCTCTGACGACCCAGCCGATGGCGAATGGCGGCTCCGTCGTCATCGTCGAGGACATCACCGAGCGCCGTAACGCCGAGGCGCGCATCCACCATCTCGCGCACTACGACGCGCTGACCGACCTTCCCAACCGCACGTTCCTCGGCGATCAGTTGAACCGCGTCCTCGCCGACATGCGCCGCGGCGGCCCGGCGGCGGTGCTCTTCGTGGACCTCGACGAGTTCAAACAGGTCAACGATACGCTCGGGCACCCGGTGGGCGACGCGCTGCTCCGCGCGGTCGCCGATCGCCTGAGGAAGCTGATGCGGAAGTCGGACGTTGTCGCCCGCTTCGGTGGGGACGAATTCGTTGTCATTCTCTCCCCGGTCACCTCGTCGGGCGAGGCCTCGGAAGTTGCCGACCGGATTGTTGCGGAACTCGGCCAGCCCTATGACGTCGACAGTCACCATGTCGTCATCGGTGCCAGCGTCGGCATCGCGATGTCCCCTCGCGACGGCGTCGACGCGGATCTGCTTCTCAAGAACGCCGACATGGCGCTCTACCATGCCAAAGCCAACGGCCGCGGCGCCTGGCGCTTCTTCGAGCCCGACATGGACATCAAGGCCCATGCGCGCCGCCGCCTTGAGCTCGACCTGCTAGAGGCTCTCGCCAACAACGCGTTCGAACTCTACTACCAGCCGCTCTTCAGCCTGAGGACGATGCGGGTGACGACGTGCGAGGCGCTCATCCGCTGGCGGCACCCCGAACGCGGCATGGTCCCGCCGATGGAGTTCATCCCGGTTGCGGAGGATATGGGACTCATCGTCGACATCGGCGCGTGGGTCATGCGCAACGCCTGCATCGAGTGCACCAAGTGGCCGGGCGACGTCCGTGTCGCGGTGAACATGTCGCCGATCCAGTTCCGGCACAGCAACGTCGTCGAAATGGTCGCCGCGGCGCTGGCTGCTTCGCGTCTCCCGGCGAGCCGGCTGGAAGTGGAGATCACCGAATCCGTCCTGCTCCAGGACGTTCAGGCGGCGCGCACCGCCCTGCAGCAGATCGCCGACATGGGCGTGCGCATCTCGCTCGACGATTTCGGCACCGGATATTCGGGACTGAGCTATCTGCACTCGTTCCCGCTGGACAAGGTCAAGATCGACCGCAGCTTTGTGAAAGGCCTGCGGGCGGGTGAGCGGTCGCAGGTCCTCCTGCGGGGCGTGGCACAACTGACCTCCGATCTGGGCATGTCGGTCGCAGTCGAGGGCATTGAGACCGAGGAGCAGCTCGCCATCGTCGCGGCCGAGAAATCGATCGACGAGGCACAGGGGTACCTGTTCAGCGTTCCCATCCCCAGCAAACAAATCCGCGAATTGCTGGTGACCGCGTCGCCGCGGCATTTCAATCTGAACGCCAATGCGGCGAGTGCCCGGAAACTAGGCGCGGCCTAAGCGAGCTGGGCTGCGGTTGCGCTGCGGACGCGGGGCCGACAGGGCCGGCAATCGGCGTTTCGCCAATGCCCGCAACGCCGCGCAACCATTTCCAACTTTTTGATTCAAATCAACTTTCGCGTGCACCGGTACGCTATTGCGACCGTTGGAACATTAACCATTGATTAACGTTAAGCCTTCAGTTTTGGTTAATGGAGCGTTACAGGTTAATGGAGCGTTACACTCAGAGAGTAGGGGTGTAGCGGCTTTTCAGCCGCGAGGGTGTGACAATGAGTGCGGTCGCGTTAGACCAGTCCGTTCCTTCCTTCCTGGACAAAGTATACGAGCTGTTGGATCGCGCCGACTTCCGGCGCGCCGACAGCGAGGCTGACCGCGAAGCCGTTTTCCGGCTCCGCTATGACGCCTACCTTGCCGAAGAAGCCATCGCCCCGCGTTCGGAACGCCGGTTTGCCGACGATTTCGACGAGATGGGCAATACCTGGTTGTTCGGGGTTTACCTGGAAGACCAACTCGTCAGCTCGATCCGGGTGAGCGTGGCGACCAAGGAATTTCCCGACTGCCCGAGCTACCGCGCGTTTCCGGATTTTCTCACTCCCCACCTCGAGGCCGGAAAGATCATCGTCGATCCAACGCGGCATGTCGTGGATCGTAGCGCCGCCAGCCGCAATCAACATCTCGTCTACATGACCATGCGTCTCGGCTGGATGGCAGCGGAGTTCTTCCGCACCGATCTCCTGCTGGCGGCGGTCCGGGTCGAGCACCAGGCGTTCTATCGCCGGGTGGGAGGCCATCGGGTGGTTTGCGGGCCGCGGGCCTACCCCGGCCTGATCAAGCAGCTGAGCTTGATGAGCCTCGACTATTTCGCCGGCCGCGACAGGGTACTGCAGCGCTATCCGCTCTTTCGCTCCACCTTCTTCGAACGGAAGATGCTGTTCGAGCGGCTTCAGCTGCCGGCTGCGATCCAGAAGGCGACGGACGCGCGCCCGCCTCTCAGGGTCGTGGCTCCACTGACAGAATCATTGCGGGTTCCGCAGGCCGGCTAGTACGGCGCGATATCCGCAAGTCGCTTGGCTGCGTCCAACCCGGAACCCGCCCGCAATATCGGCAGCGCGCTGCGCCTGCCCGGGGCGCGATTCAGTAGCGTCCCGGCGGCCTAACGCGAACTGGCTGGACCAAATATATTGGATATGTGACGGAGGTCACTGGCGGCCCGCGTCGCAAGGCGCATATTCACGTTGCCTTGGCGGGCGGTAGTGTTGGGGAGCTGACGTGACAGATCCGATTGTGGCGCTGCTTGGCGTCTTCA
>JBBQGL010000060.1:0-20634 GCA_038323025.1 Hyphomicrobiales bacterium | reverse complement strand
CGAGGGTCTCGGCGAGGTTTTCGTAGTCCTTGGCGAGACGGCGGTTGCGGCCGAACCAGGAGAAGGTTCGCTCGACCACCCAACGGCGAGGCAGGACGACAAAGCCCTTGATGTCGTCGGAGCGTTTGACGATCTCAACGCAGGATAGGAACCTTGGCCGCTGCGTCGGTGACCTGATGGGCGTTGTAGCCGCCGTCGGCCCAGACGAGTTCGAGCCAGTTGAACCGCTGGCGGATCTTGTCGAAGACCTCTTGCCCGAAACTCAAGCCGGTAGCGGCTGATGCGAAGGTGGTCGCTGACATTTTCTATCGTCCAGCAACCGCGCCAGCCCTTCGAGGTAATAGCCCCGTCACGCGATCTCGATGACAATCCGAGAACGGGTCCCATCGAGGTCCCTGTACTCCCAGAAGCCGCCCTGGTGGACATAGTGGCGATCAAGATATGGGCTGACTAGTTCGTCAGCCTTGACCCGCGCCGCTCCTTCCGGGTCAAACCGGAATTCCAGCGCTTGACGCTTGCGGACCTCGCCGATCCCTCCGACCAGTCGCTCGATCGAGATTTTGAAGGACACGTTTGTCTCCAAAGTTTCTGATATCTCACACCCGGCTATCTCACACCCGGCCCGGGGTAGTCGCCACCGATAGCGCTGGGGAGGGTTTGGCGGCGCTCCCCGGATATCGCGCGGCCAGCAGCACTGGATCGTTGGAAATCGTATGGGCTTCTCTTTCATCCAGAACGGGACCAAGCCCCACCGCGCCATGACCAACTCGCTTTCGCCATCGCGCGGATCGATTCGAATGATGGGAATCTGATTGGTCGGGCAATGTTGTAGCGGGGCGGGAAATTCGACGCCGGCACCCGAAGCGCTCGGTACATTGATCGATAGGCTTCGCGCGCAATGAGGTTGTCATAACGGCCGCACATGGCTGCTCCTTCGCTGCGAGATTTGCCCCGACCTTGTGACCCTGTGCAATCGATTGCACTAGACAACAAGGGGAACGCGACGGGCGGAACTCCCCCTGCGGGGTCTCATTCTCCCATTGTTATGTTCTTGTTTTGTTCTACAATCCGCAGATGGGCGAAAACAAGCTTGGTGGCTATCCCTACGTGATCGTGCGCCTTGCCTGCGGGGCTTGCACTCGGCGAGGGGCCTACCGCCTCGCTCGGCTCGCCGCCAAATTCGGGGCGGACATTCCCCTGCCCGACCTGCTGGAACGTCTGACGGTCGATTGCCACCTTCGTGGGGCACATCATCCCTACCGGGGCCAATGCCGTGCCCGCTTCATCGATCTGGAACCGCCCATCAGGCCGCCGGATGCCCCAGGGCGGGCGCTACGGGTCGTGGGAGGCCGGAAGGCATAGGAACGGCCTTGCCCATGCTTTGACTCATCCAGGAAGCCCCCAAGGGCCGCAAATGCCCTTTTTTGGTGATGACCGGGTGATGACCGTGGGGTGCGGCGCACTGCCTGCCCCGAAGGGCTGGCTTATAACTCGCTGATATTTCGCTGTAAATTGGAGCGGGCGAAGGGATTCGAACCCTCGACCCCAACCTTGGCAAGGCGGTGACCGTAGTCATTTTATTCCTTTCTTCTCAACGAGTTGGCTGTTTTCACTTTCGAGGTGTGGCAGTTCTGCGTCAAAGCGGTCGGCAATCGAGCGCCCGGCATCGTTGGCGTGGGCATAGGTTTCGAGCACCATCCGTGCAGTCTTCCAACCGCCCGCTTCCATGACTTCCTTCGTTGTCGCCCCCATCGCCAATGCGTTCGATGCGAAGCTATGCCGACCAGCTTGATGCGGTGGCACGAAGGAAATTCCGGCGCGACGGCAAACGGCCTTCATGCGGCTCCGAAGGCCAAAACGCGAAGCGTAGCCAAACAACGCAACGCCATCCCGCATCGGCAAATTGGCAATCCTGATTTTCAGTTCCTGGGAGATATGACGGCGCTCCCATTGGGAGGTTTTCGTTTGTCTTAGAAGGATCACGCGAGCGTGAAGGTCGACATGATCGGGAAGAATGCGAGCGGTTTCCGAGACACGGGTTCCTGTCTGCCGTCGCGCTGACGGCGGCTCTGCTGACCCCGACTTTCGCCGCCAACAATCTGGGGGCGCCAGGCGCTGCTGTTTCCACGGGCGCTTGCAGTCGGTTGATCACAGGAGCGGATGACTACACGGCAAAGTGCGACAGCCAAGCTGCTTCTGTCACGCTCGCGGATGGGACAGTGACCTTTGTCTTTTCCGTCAGCGGCACCCCCGTGGGCTTCAGCGGTGACGGTCGGCTGGTGACCACTGAGGATTCCGGCCAAGCCAGACTGCCGGTGAGTTTTGTCGCCGTTGGTCAAGATGCGAAGCTCGGGGCATTGAAAGCTGAGGGTTTGTGCCTTTTCGGCAATCCCTTTTCTGGTCCGGCAAACATCTGGTGCGTTGCAATGACGAACGGAGGCCCCTTTTTGGCTACATTCAAAACAGACGGTTCGACGCCGAAGAAGGAATGAAACTTCTTTCCGCCTTTTCGTCGTGCTTCGTGGTGGCGTCGTCCTTGTGGTGAGCCCGCAGCGCTGGGTGAGGAACGATTGTGTGGGAGCGACCGAACCTCGCACGACCACGGACTCGCCCGCATTGCGCGCCCGGTTGGCGGTTTTGTCAAACGTGCCCGCGCGGGTGGTGAGAGCGTCAGGACAGCCGCGCATCCAAATCGAAATATGTTGCCCAACTCGAATGTGACCGTTGCAAACCAACGGTTCCTATTCGACGCCTAGCAGCCTCGTGACGACCGCCAACGAGCCCATGTCCAGGGTCTCTTCATAGCGGTCGAATTGTTCCTCGGCGCGATTGTACGTCGACCACCTCATCCATTTAGGCTTCGGGGGAAGGTTCCACTCGTCGGGATCGAAGCCACCGATTGAGCATAGGCGCGATTTAATCCGCGCCTGGCCTCGGTGAGCTCGGGCTATTCGGTCGACGCATTGGGAAGTATAGGCGACCGACCGTCCCCATCGCTGCCGACAAGCGAAATGGTGGGCGCCATTCGGCATCCACAGCACTGACACCCTGCGGGTCATATAGGGGCAGATGAAGTACCACTGCCGACCGCCGAAATGGCGCTGACGAGCAACGAGGATGATGCGCTGGTCGAGTTCGTCACCAATCTGGATGCGGAACCATCCTTCATAGGTGTCGCTCATGTCAGCGGTGATGATGCCGGTGGCGACCTCGCCCCAGTAATCACTATTCCAAGCAATACCGACCGGCGCGGTGGCTGTGCCTGGCTGAATAAATCCTCGTCGCGCAAGGCGGTTTAGATCGAGCTTAATCCCGCTTTCCAGATAGCAGCGTGACGTTGGGCGCGGCATGTCAATGCTCCTGGCGTCGCCAGCCCCGCAACGCCCTGCCCGCGGTCGCCCGGTTCACGGACCCGTTCTTCCGATTGCCTGTCTTGGGCAGGCCCCTCGGCCGACCCAGATGACCGCCTAACATTTCTACCTCCTATCTAATTCAGATACTTCGCAAAGAGTGTCGGGAGAGAAACTCGTTTCGGATGCGGAACAATACCGGGATAGGGGTTTTCAGGAAAGCAGCGATCGCCGGGAGCTCGCCGATCCGCCGGGTCAAGGCATGAGCTGACCACCATTGACCTCAAGGGTCTGGCCGATGACGTACCCGGAGAGCGCTTCTGAAGCGAGAAATAGGTAGGTGCCGACGCAGTCTTCGGCCACGCCGAGACGGCCTTGAGGTATCGTCGCCTTCATGGCCTCAAGCTGGGCGGCCGTCGAATAGCGCTCGTGGAACGGCGTGCTGATTACGCCCGGGGCGACGGCGTTGACGCGGATGCGGAAAGCGATGAGCTCCTTGGCCATGCCGCGCGTGACACTGGAAACGAACGCCTTGGACGACGCGTAGAGGCCGGCGCCATTGCTGCCGCCGTTCCGCGCGGCGATCGAGGTGGTGTTGATAATGAAGCCCCCTTTGACCTTGAGGTGCGGGATCGCGGCCCGGCTGGCGGTTATGACCGAGCGCGCGTTCAGGTTCATGACCGCATCGTAGTAGTCGTCGCTCGTCTCCTGATATAACTTGCGGGCGACCATGCCCCCGGCATTGTTTATCAGCCCGTCGAGGCGGCCGAAGGCGGTGAAGGTCTCCTCGACCGCTCTTTCCACCTCGCTCGAGATCGCGGCATCGGCGCGGACGAGAGCGACCTTGCCGCCAGCAGCCTTGATGCTCTTGGCCAGCTTCTCGGCGGCCTCGCCGCTGGAATTGTAGTGCAGGCCGACGGCGGCACCTTGCGCCGCAAAGGCCCTGGCGAGTGCGGCGCCGATCCCGGTCGAGGCACCGGTTATCAGAACGGCCTTTCCGGCGAGATCGGGGATGGTGAGATTGGGCATGACATCGGACTCCCGGGGGGCTTCGTGCTTGGATACGATACGGCGTTCTGATCAAGAATGGGCGGGACGGCAAGCTCGCACTTTGTCTCGTCGCCTCAAACAACCGCGCCGTGACCGATTGTCGGGCTCGCGTCTACGTTTAACCCGTCTCCCGTCATGAGCAACATGAGCGCCTTCGGGTTTTCTGCGGTTTCTGGTGAGCGCCTTCGAAGGCGCGCAAAGGTGCAAGAAGATTCTTCGAAGGCGCTCATCTGAAATGGCGGTTTTCTCGAAGGCGCTCATGTCGTGAGAAACGAGCATCTTCAGTATCGACGCTGAGCATCATCGGCGGGCATTGACCACTGCCAGCCACCGTCTAGGCCGCTCTTCGATGCGACTAGGTGCATCGTGTCCTTTGCCCGCCGGACAGTTGCCCACGCCATGCCCGCGGCCTTGGCTTCCGATTGAACCTCAGCCACTGGCAGGGCACCTCCACGCAACAAATTGCGCAAGAAGTCCTCTGCGGCGTTTCGTGCCGGAGCCTCGCGGGGCGGGAAGACCGATGTCGCTGACAGAACTTCGTCCGCGTTCATCGTCACGGGCAGAGTGTCCCAGAAGATCGCAGGCGCCACGATGCCCGAGGTCGTCACCTGCGCGCCGACGCGAAAGCCCAAGCCAGTGCCCTCAGGCCCCACGTTGTTCTTCGTCGGTAGAAACAGACGCCGTTCGCCGTCATTGGGATCGCGGCACACGACGAATGCGGCCCGAGCCGCCGCAACGAACGCGATGCTGCCGATGATCCGGTTGTTTGCTCCGTTGCCGCCACCCTTGCTCAGATGGGTGACCGACAACACGGCCACGCCAAGCCGTGAAGCCATCTCGCCGATCGGCTCAAGCACCGCTCGCAGTTCTGCGTTCTTGTGGCTGTCGACCTTTCCAAGATAGCTGCTTACCGGATCGATGATAATCAGCTTCACGTCGCCGATCCGCTGTATCTCGATTTCGAGAAGTAGAAGGTCGGCCTGGAGGCTGAAGGATCGGCGACCCTTGCCGTCCTCGGCCTTCACAGCGGTGGCGATATGGATGCGGGTTCACATCGGCGCCGGCGGCGTCAAGGCGCGGTCGGATCGTATCGGCGGCGTCGTCCTCGGCCGACAGGATGATTACTGACCCTGGCGGCGCCTTTCCTTCGTCGCCGGGCCACCGTCCGCCTGTCGTCACCACCGATGCAACGGCGCAGGTGAGCTGACTCTTTCCGAGTCCAGGCTCACCCGCGACAATGGTCTGCTTCCCTATCGCTATCCGTCCAGGCCACAGCCAGGAGATTGGCACCGGCTTGATGTCGGAGGCCCTTGAAATCACCAGTGTCGCCGACTTCTTCGTTCGGTAGGCGATGTCGAAGTGGGGGGCATCGGTGACTTCCAGGTCATGCGACACCGCGGCATCGGCCATTGCCTGTTGCGCTGCGCTGACCTCCAAGCGAGTCGCAACTGCAACCTCTGCAAGCCGATCGCCGATGTCGGCCTTTTCGGCGAGACCCCGGTTTGCTTTCTTGTAGGCCCAACCACAAAGCTCAGCGAAGGCAGCAAGCCGCCTTTCGGGCTTAGCCGCTCTAATGTCGCGTATCGCAGTTGCGAAACCAGCTTCAATTTCCGGGGAAAAGATTATCTTCTCAGCCGCCATACTCATCGGACGATCTCCCGCGAAATCCCGGCGAGGATCGAGTCGAGCTGATAGCAAGCTTTCGGGGCCGGCGACGCATCAAGTCGCGATCGGTCGTGCCTGCGATTGCTGACAATGACTTGGTGCCATCCTTTGAGCAGCCGACCCGTTGGTCCTACGCCTTCGTTTACGAAGCGGACCGCACTATGGTATGTTGCAGACGTGTTGTGATCATCGATGCCGCCGCTCCGGTTTGCCGACCGGGCGGCGGTTTCTTTTTGTCTATCGGGCGGCCGAAATCGGCCGGCAGCCGTTCTGGTCAAGTATCTGCGCGCCAGACCGGGACAGTCCGAGAACAGGCTGTGCCAGTTCTGTGACGTATGGTGGTGCATGTTCGTGCACCGTTCTGCGTGGCCTAATGTTAAGCCGGCGCCGCAAGAGCGCGCAGAAGCTGTGGAGTTAATTGGAGCGGGTGGAGGGATTCGAACCCTCGACCCCAACCTTGGCAAGGTTGTGCTCTACCCCTGAGCTACACCCGCTCGCTGGTCGCTTGGACCGGCTGGGCTTATATCGCTTGCGGTGCCGGGATTGCAACCCGCTTGGCGGCGAGCCTTGAGAAGCCGCCGGTCCATGGTTACTGATGGCCGGGTCACCGCCCGCTTGAGGCCGCATCCATGCCCGCTTCCCCGGAAGACCTCGACCGCTACCTCAAAGGCCTCGGCATTGCCGCGAAGACGGTCAACCACCCGCCGCTCTTCACCGTCGAGCAATCCCAGGCGCTCCGCGGCGAGATCGCCGGGGCGCACACCAAGAACCTCTTCCTCAAGGACAAGAAGGATCAGCTCTTCCTGGTCATCGCCGGGGAGGAGGCGCAGATCGACCTGAAGCATCTGCACAACCGGATCGGCGCCTCCGGGCGCCTCTCCTTCGGCAAGGCCGACTTGATGATGGAGCGGCTCGGGGTCAGCCCTGGCGCCGTCACGCCTTTCGGGCTCATCAACGACAAGCCGCCGACCATCGCCGTCGTCCTCGACGCCGCGCTCATGGAGAACGAGACGATCAACTGCCATCCGCTCGTCAACACCGCGACGACCTCGATCGCCGCCTCGGGCCTGCTGGCATTTCTCCGGGCGACGGGCCACGAACCGCGTATCGTCCCGCTCGATGATGACGGACCGGCGCCGGAATTGTAAAACCCCGGCCGAGCGACCACCTTAGGGCCGAGAAACCGGCCGAACGCGCCGGCAAACAGAAGGGAAGACCATGGACGCCGCACTCCCCGGCCTCGCCAGGACCGCTCCGGCAAACGCGGCCGGCGGCGATCTGGTGATCGAGACCACCACCAAGACTTTCGCCAAGGACGTCATCGAGGCCTCGCGCAAGCTGCCTGTGCTGGTCGAATTCTGGGCGCCGTGGTGCGGGCCGTGCCGCACCCTCGGCCCGATCATCGAGCGCGCCGTTGCCGCCGCCAACGGCGCCGTCCGCCTGGTCAAGATGAACATCGACGACCACCCGTCGATCGCCGGCCAGCTCGGCATCCAGTCGATCCCGGCGGTCATCGCCTTCTCCAACGGCCAGCCGGTCGATGGCTTCATCGGCGCATTGCCGGAAAGCCAGGTGAAGGCTTTCATCGATCGGGTTGCCGGACCCGCCGCCCCTTCCGACGTGGAGAACCTGCTCACCGAAGCCGAGATGCTTCTGGTGGCCGGCGATACCCCCGGCGCCGCGGAAGGCTTCTCCGCCGTCTTGCAGCGCGACCCGAAGTCCCTCCCGGCGGCGATCGGGCTCGCCAAGGCGATGCTCGCCGGCGGCGATCTCGCGAACGCGCGCCAGACGCTCGAAGCGTTGCCCGAGACCGCGCGAACCGATCCGAGAATAACGGCCCTGCTCGCCCAGATCGATCTTGCCGCGCAGGCGGAAAAGCTTGGCGATACCGCCGAACTGGAGGCGCGCATCGCCGCCGACCCGGCGGACTATCAGGCGCGCTATGACCTGGCGCTCCTCCTCAACCAGAAGGGCGAGCGCGAGGCCGCCGCCGACCGCCTCCTTGAAATACACCGCAAGAACCGTAGTTGGGAGGAGGAGAAGGCGCGCAAGCAGCTCCTCCAGTTCTTCGAGGCCTGGGGGCAGATGGACCCGGCGACGCTTTACGGGCGGAGGAAGCTGTCCTCGATGCTGTTCTCCTGAGGCACACCTTGAAAGCTGGCAATCACACCTACGCCCATCCGGACGACCTGCCGCAAGTCATCCCCGTGTTTCCCTTGCCCGGTGCTCTCCTTCTGCCGCGGGCGGAGATGCCGCTGAACATTTTCGAGCCGCGCTATGTCGCGATGATCGACGCGGCGATCGCCAGGGACCGCGTCGTCGGGATGATCCAGCCCGATGAGCGGCTGGCGGCAGGGGCCGCCGGCCCCAGCCTTTGCGCCATCGGCTGTGCCGGGCGCATCACGTCGTTCTCCGAGGCCGGCGACGGCCGCTACATGATCACGCTCACCGGTATCGCGCGCTTCCGCATTCTCGAGGAAGTCCCCGGAACGGCGCTCTTTCGCCAGTGCCGGGTCTCCGCCGCCGACTTCCCGGGTGACTTCGAGGCCCGCGACAGCAATGTCGTCGACCGCGACGCGGTGCTGAAGACTTTCCGCGACTATCTCGACGCCCACAGCCTCGAGGCGGACTGGGAGAGCGTCGGTCGCGCGTCGAACGAAACGCTGATCAATGCGCTCGCCATGATGGCGCCCTTCGGCCCGGCGGAAAAGCAAGCGCTGCTGGAGGCGCCGGACCTGCGCGCCCGCGCCGAGACCCTGGTGGCGCTCACCGAAATGTCGCTGGCCCGCGATGCCGGCGGCCATTCGCTGCAGTAGGCCGACCGATTGAGCCAGCCCGCTCCCCGTCCGGCCGGCCAGATCGACCCGCGCCTCCTCGAGATCCTGGTCTGTCCCGTGACCAAGACCACCCTCGAATACGACGCCGGCCGGCAGGAGCTGATCAGCCGCGCCGCCCGGCTCGCTTATCCCATCCGCGACGGCATACCGATCATGCTGCCCGAGGAGGCCCGGGTGCTGGACGCGTAGCCCGCTCCGCTTGTTTACGGAGGTGGACGGTAAGGCCGACGCTTTCCGCCGCGATTGAGCAATCCCGGAACGCCGTCTGTGCCGCGAGCTCCTTGAGCTCGGCCTGGTTGTACGCGCCGCGTCGCAGGAAGTACTTGAAGGTCACCTTGAGGAAAAGCTCCTCGAGGCCCTTTACTCCCATCTGCCGGGTAAGCGCGTCGATCTGCGCGTTGGTGACGTCGCGGTTCATATCGACGATCTGTGCCGTGCCGCCCGGCGCCAGTACCCGGTGCATCTCGCCGAGCGCCTTCTGCGGGTCGCGGAAATTCTTGAACGCCGCGGTACAGATGATGAAATCGAATGCCCCGTCGGCAAACGGCATCGCCGCGACGTTCCCCTCGCGGAAATCGACCGCGACGCCTTCCTTGCCGGCATTCCGCCGCGCAATTGCGACGAAGTCGGGGCTGATATCCATCCCGGTGATCGCGTAATGTCCGAGCTTGGCGAGCTCGATCGCGAGGTACCCCGGCCCCGGCGCGATCTCCAGCACGCGCGCGCCTTCGCCGATCTGTGCGGCGACCTGCCGGGCATAGCCGCGCATCTCGTCGAGGCGGTGCTCGCGGGTGTTCCTGTCGTACCAGCGCGCGGTACGGCCCACGATCCCGAGGTCCCTCTTGCGTCGCATCCGGTTCATCATGGCCATGTCAGGCTCCCCTAGAATCCCTGGACCGCGAGCCGAGCGAGCAGGGCCGCCGCACCAAGCCCGACGAGAAAGAGGCCAAGCCCGACGGGCGAGCCCCAGCCATGCCACGCCATCGCGAGCCTGGAGTAGCGCCACGCCTCGTCGCTTGCGCTCACCGCCATCGCGTCGTTATCTTTATACGTCATTGGTTCACTCCGTCATTATCTTAGACACAAAGATATATGTCCACGAAGACAACGCAAGCGAAAAAAGCTCCGACCCGGCTGCGCGTCGAACTGCTGGTCGCGCTCAATCGCGTGACCCGCGAGGCGAGCGGGCTCGGCGCGATCTTCGCGAAGGTGGCTGCCGATCACCTCGGCATCAGCCATTCCGACATGGAATGCATCGACATTATTGCCCTGAAGGGGCGGATCACCGCCGGCGAGCTGGCGGCAGCGTCGGGGCTGACCACCGGCGCGGTTACCGGCGTCATCGACCGGCTGGAGGCCAAGGGTTACGCGCGGCGCGAGCGCGATCCCGACGATCGCCGCAAGGTGTATGTCTCGATCCTGCCGCGGACGCTCGCTGCTTCAGAGACGCACTACGGTCCCTTCGGAGCGGCGATGAACGCGCTCGCGGAGCGCTACACCGACGCCGAGCTCGCCCTGTTCATCGATTATTTCTCGCGCTCGCGCGACATCATCCGGGGCGAGATCGCCCGGCTCCAGTCGGAAACGCCTACCAAACGGGCTAGATCGCCTCGCCGCGGAGCAGGCGCGGCAGGTCGCCGCCCTCTCCCGCCGCCTCGCGCATGAAGACCCGCTTCAATGTCGGCAGGCGGTCGACGATGCCGAGCCCGACATCGCGCGCCAGCCGCAAGACCGGGTTGTCGTTGGAGAAAAGCCGGTTGAGCGTGTCGGTGACCAGCCCCATTTCGACCGTGTCGAATCGACGCCAGCGTTCGTAGCGCTCGAGCGCCGCGAGCGATCCGACGTCGAGGCCGAGGCGGTGGGCATCCACCAGCGTCTCGGCCAGGGCGGCGACGTCGCGGAAGCCGAGGTTCAGCCCCTGCCCGGCGATCGGGTGGATGCCATGCGCGGCATCACCGGAGAGAGCAAAGCGCGCCTTGACGAAGGCCCGCGAAAGCGTGAGGCCAAGCGGGAAGGCGCGCGCCGGACCGATCGCCCTGACGGTTCCGAGCCGATGGCCGAACCGCCGCTCCAGCTCCACCTGAAAGGTCTCGGCATCCGCACGCACCAGGCGGTCCGCGTTGGCCTGCCCTTCCGTCCACACGAGCGAGGAGCGGTTCTCACCGGCCGACGGCCTCAACGGCAGGATCGCGAAGGGACCGGCGGGCAGGAAATGTTCCTCGGCGCGGCCGTTGTGCGGCCGCTCGTGCGCCACCGTCGCCACGATGCCCGCCTGCCCGTAGTCGAAGGCCACCGTCTTGATGCCCGCAAGGTCGCGGAGCCGCGAGCGCACCCCGTCGGCGGCGACGAGGAGGCGCGTGGAAATGGTTTCGCCGTCGGCGAGCCGGACAATCACGCCGTCACCTTCCACGGTGAAATCGTCGACCCGCCCGGGCGCGACCAGACTGGCCCCGGCCGCTTCCGCGGCCTTTGCCAGCGCGGCATTGAGGGCGCCGTTCATCACCATATGGGCAAACGGCTCGCCGTCCCCGGCGCGTCCGTCGAAGGTGAGGAAGACCGGCCGGGCCACGTCACGCGTGCGGCTGTCAGTGACGATCATTTCCGTGATCGGTTGGGTCTCTCCGGCGATCGTGTCCCACACGCCAAGGCTTTTCAGCATCCGCCGGCCTGCCGCGGCGATTGCCGAGGCGCGCCCATCGGCGCCTGCCTGGCCCGCCGGCGCCGCGTCGACGAGCACGACGGCGAGCGAGGGCGCCGCCCGCCGCAGGGCGAGCGCCAGCGACAGGCCGACCTGACCGCCGCCGGCTATCACTATATCCACCGGCTTTGACGCCGTCGTTGCCATGGTCGCACTCTACGCCCGTTCTCGCCCGCCGGACTGTTCGCGTGATATCACCCGGCAGCGGGGGTGAGCCACCATGACCGATGCCGTCGACACGCTTCTTTCCATTCTCGACCTTGAGCAGCTCGAGCGGAACCTCTTCCGCGGACGCAGCCCACAGGTAGGCTGGCAGCGGGTTTTTGGCGGCCAGGTGATCGGCCAGGCGCTGGTGGCGGCGGCGCGCACGGTCGAGGGGCGCAGCGTCCATTCGCTCCACGGCTACTTCATGCGGCCGGGCGACCCCCATGTGCCCATCATCTATGACGTCGACCGCATTCGCGACGGCAAGAGCTTTACCACGCGCCGGGTGGTGGCCATCCAGCACGGCGAAGCCATCTTTTCCATGTCGGCGAGCTTCCAGGTGGCCGAGGAAGGCCTTGACCACCAGATCGCCATGCCGGACGTGCCGCCGCCTGAAAGCCTGCCCAGCGAGGCGGAGCTGAAAGCCGCGTTCCTGGCCAACGCGCCCGAGCCGGTGCGGCGCTACTGGGAACGCGAGCGCCCGATCGAGCTGAGGCCGGTGGATCTGCGGCATTACATCAGCCGCGACAAGCTCGAGCCGGCGCAGGTGGTGTGGGTGCGGGCCACCGGAAAGCTGCCCGACGACCCGGATATCCATCGCTGCGTGCTCGCCTACGCTTCCGACATCACCTTGCTGGACACCGCCCTTTTCGCGCACGGACGCATGATTTTCGACCACGACGTGCAGGCCGCCAGCGTCGACCACGCCGTCTGGTTCCACCGGCCCTGCCGGGCCGACGAGTGGCTTCTTTACACCGAGGACAGCCCATCCGCTTCAGGGGCACGCGGATTTACCCGTGGCCACCTCTTCAGCCGCGATGGCCGGCTGGTTGCCTCGGTGGCCCAGGAGGGGCTGATTCGCGTCCGCCAGCCCCGGGTGCCCGTTTCTTAGGCTGTCGCGGTCAGGCTCAACTCCTTCACTAAGGCGAATGCACACAAATTGTGCATTCGCCTGCCCATGTCCGCGCCTCGCTTGTTGGGCGAACACTGTTTCTTATGTAAAATCAGATACTTGGCTATATTGCCCGTCTTGGCACGGACCTTGAACCGTCTGGCTATGGTCGAGGTCGGGGCGACGTCCGCAGCCGGCATTCACCCATTCAAGCGGATTCCGCGCCCCCCCAACGGGAGGCGACGGACGGACACGGGAAACACGCCATGAAAATCGTAATGGCCATCATCAAGCCGTTCAAACTCGACGAGGTGCGCGATGCCCTCACAGCGGTCGGCATCCAGGGGCTGACCGTCACCGAGGTCAAGGGATACGGCCGCCAGAAAGGCCACACTGAAATTTATCGCGGCACCGAATACGCCGTGAGCTTCCTGCCCAAGCTGAAAATCGAGGTGGCGGTCGCCACCGATCAGGTCGAGCAGGTAGTCGAGGCCATCACCAGCGCCGCCAAGACCGGCCAGATCGGCGACGGCAAGATTTTCGTTTTCGCCCTCGATCATGCGGTCCGCATCCGCACCGGCGAAACCGACGCAGACGCGCTCTGAACCGGTCGCCGGGCACCCATTCACATGACCCAGACCAGAGACGAAGCCAACTTCACCCGCCGCGGATCGAGCCTCGCGCCCCGTCTCACGGCAACAACAAACGATCCGTCAGGAGCAGTTCGATGAACCATCGGATATTGAAAACCTCACTTCTCGGGACCGCGGTCGCGCTGCTCGCCCTCGCGGGACCGGCTTTCGCCGAGGATGCCGCCGCGGCGCCCAACCCGATCAACAGCGGCGACACCGCGTGGATGCTCACCTCCACCGCGCTCGTCCTGATGATGACGATCCCCGGCCTTGCGCTTTTCTACGGCGGCATGGTGCGCAAGAAGAACGTTCTCGCCACCACGATGCAAAGTTTCGCCATCACCTGCCTGGTCACCGTCATCTGGATGATCGCCGGCTACTCGCTGGCTTTCACCGACGGCGGCTCGATGCAGAGCTACCTCGGCGGCCTGTCGCGCTTCTTCCTCAACGACATGGGCGTGAACACGGTATCGCCGCTCGCCGGCACGATCCCTGAATCAGTGTTCATGACGTTCCAGATGACCTTCGCCATCATCACGCCGGCGCTCATCTGCGGCGCCTTCGCCGACCGCATGAAGTTTTCGGCGATGATGTGGTTCATGGGCCTCTGGTCGATCCTCGTCTACAGCCCGATCGCGCATTGGGTCTGGGGCGGCGGCTTCCTCGGCTCGCTCGGCGTCCTCGATTTCGCCGGCGGCACCGTCGTGCACATCAATGCGGGCATCGCCGGCCTCGTCTGCGCCATCGTCCTCGGCAAGCGCATCGGCCAGGGCAGCGACAATATGGCGCCGCATAACCTCGTCCTCTCCCTGATCGGCGCCTCGCTGCTCTGGGTGGGCTGGTTCGGCTTCAACGCCGGTTCGGCGGTCGCCTCCAACGGCCGCGCCGGCATGGCCATGACGGTCACGCAGATCGCCACCGCCGCCGCCGCGTTGTCCTGGATGTTCGCGGAGTGGGTCGCCAAGGGCAAACCCAGCGTTCTCGGCATCATCTCCGGCGCGGTTGCCGGACTGGTGGCGATCACCCCGGCCTCCGGCTTTGTCGATCCGACCGGCTCGCTGGTCGTCGGCATCGCCGCCGGCGTCATCTGCTTCTGGGCGACCACCTTCGTGAAGGGCCGCCTCGGCTATGACGACTCGCTCGATGCCTTCGGCGTGCACGGCGTCGGCGGCTTCGTCGGCGCTATCCTGACCGGCGTCTTCGCCCGGGCCGCCATCGGCGGTACCGGCGGCCTCATCGAGGGCAATGCCGGCCAGGTGTGGACGCAGTTCCTCGGCACGCTCGCGACCATCGTCTGGTCCGGCGTGGTCAGCTACATCATCCTCAAGGTGATCGATGCGGTTATCGGCATCCGCGTCACCAAGGAAGTCGAAGTGGAGGGCCTCGACATCAACCTCCACGGCGAAGTCGTTCAGTAAGCCCGCGCGACTGTTCCGGCCGGCAATTCATGCCGGCCGGAACCCTTTGGTTAATGCCGGCTTTACCAAAGCCGGGCTACGGTTGGACGCGAAGCGAGCCGCGGATCGACCGGGACAATTCCGACCCCTTCCCCCGACCGATAACGGAGCGCGTCCGGCCCCCTCAGGGAGCCGGCGGCGCCGTACGCAGGGCCCTCTTCGCCAAACGCCGCCGCGCCGTCCGGCCCGGCCCATTTCGGTCTGAGGGTAGCTTATGCGTTCGACCCGATCGGTCCCCCTTTCCCATCCCGCCGACGCCATCCGGCGGATCGTCAGGCGCAACATCAGCGCCACGCTCGGGTTGGGGCTCCTCTCCTTTGCCGCGGCGCTGGCGGCGAGCCTTGCCACCTGGACGGTCGACGATCCGAGCCTCAGCCACGCCACCGACCACGCCGCCCGCAACGTCCTCGGCGTCCCGGGCGCGATTCTCGCCGACCTCGTCATGCAGTTCCTCGGCATCGCCGGGATGCTGCTTCTCGTGCCGCCGGTCGTGTGGGCCTGGCGCATGGTGTTCGCCACCCCGAGCCGCTTCAGCTGGAAAACTGTGGTCACCTGGATCGCCGGGACTTTGCTGGCGGCGATGGCCCTCGGATGCCTTCCGGTCATGGGCACCTGGCCCCTGCCCTCCGGGCTCGGCGGCGTCACCGGCGATCTCCTCCTTCGCCTGCCGGCGCTTGCCGTCGGACGGCAGCCGGGCGGTCTCGCCTCGGCCGTCATGTTTCTGGTCTTTGCCCTTCTCGCGTTGGCGCTCGGCCTCCACGCCTGCGGCCTTTCCCTCTTCCGGCGCACGGTCCGCCAGAGCGACGAGCGGGTACCAAAGGTTCGTCCCTCGCCACGGACCGCCCTGACCGAGGCAGAGGTCGATTTCGACGCCGACGAGGATTTCGATGAGGAAGCGGGCGAAGAGGACGAGGACGAGGGCCCCGGCCGCCTGACCATTGCCCTCGGCGTGCTCTCGCATTGGGGCTACAGCGTCGCCGGGACCGTGCGCCGCCTCGGCATCCCGCGCCGCCTCGCCCGGCTGGCATTGGCCGTGCTCGAGCGGCGCCCGTCCACCGAGGCCGACCTTGCCGAGCGCCGTGAACCGCTTGCCGATTTCGGCGACGATTATCGCGAAGCCGCGCCGGTCGCCCCGGAAATGGAGGAAGAACCGACCCCGGCACCGGCGCCACGGCCAGACCGAGTCGCCGAAGCACCGGCCAGGCCCCGCCCGGCCAAGCGCCCGGCGCGTCCGGCGCCGCCGGAGGACGACGGCTTCGAATTGCCGGCCCTTCAGCTGCTTGCCGAGCCGAAGCAGGCCGACAAGAAGACCGCCGTCAGCACCGCCGCCCTCGAGCAGAACGCCCGTCTCCTCGAGGGTGTGCTCGACGACTTCGGCGTGCGCGGCGAGATCATCAATGTCCGCCCCGGCCCCGTGGTCACGCTCTACGAGCTCGAGCCCGCCCCCGGTATCAAATCGGCGCGCGTCATTGGCCTTGCCGACGACATCGCCCGCTCGATGAGCGCCATCGCCTGCCGCGTCGCGGTGATCCCGGGAAAGAACGCCATCGGCATCGAGCTCCCCAACGCCCGGCGCGAAACCGTCTATCTGCGCGAGCTTCTGGCTTCGGAGGATTTCCAGAACACCAAGGCCCGCCTTGCCTTCTGCCTCGGCAAGACGATAGGCGGCGAACCGGTCATCGCCGATCTCGCCCGCATGCCGCATCTGCTCGTTGCCGGCACCACCGGCTCGGGCAAGTCGGTGTCGATCAACACCATGATCCTGTCGCTCCTCTACCGGCTGACGCCGAAGGAATGCCGGCTGATCATGATCGACCCGAAGATGCTGGAACTGTCCACCTACGACGGCATCCCGCATCTGCTCACCCCGGTGGTCACCGACCCGAAGCAGGCGGTCATCGCGCTGAAATGGACCGTGCGCGAGATGGAAGACCGCTACCGCAAGATGTCGAAGCTCGGCGTCCGCAACATCGACGGCTACAACGTTCGCCTCGCCCAGGCCGCGCAGAAGCGCGAAACGCTCACCCGCACGGTGCAGACCGGCTTCGACCCGCATACCGGCGAGGCGATCTACGAGCAGGAGGAACTGTCCCTCGAGGCAATGCCCTACATCGTCGTGATCAACGACGAGATGGCCGACCTGATGATGGTCGCCGGCAAGGAGATCGAAGGCGCCGTGCAGCGGCTGGCGCAGATGGCCCGAGCCGCCGGCATCCACGTCGTCATGGCAACCCAGCGCCCCTCGGTCGACGTCATCACCGGCACGATCAAGGCCAACTTCCCGACCCGCGTTTCCTTCCAGGTCACCTCGAAGATCGACAGCCGCACGATCCTTGGCGAGCAGGGCGCCGAGCAGCTCCTCGGCCAGGGCGACATGCTCTACATGGTCGGTGGCGGCCGCATCCAGCGCGTCCACGGTCCCTTCGTCACCGACCATGAAGTCGAGGAGGTCGTGTCCCACCTGAAGGCCCAGGGCACGCCCGAATACCTGCACTCGATCACCGTCGACGACAGCGAAGTCGACGCCGAGAACTTCGAGGAAGCCAACGCCGGCAACGACGAATCGGCTGACCTTTACGACCGCGCCGTGGCTATCGTCCTGCGCGATCGCAAGGTCTCCACCAGCTACATCCAGCGGCGCCTGACCATCGGCTACAACCGGGCCGCCTCGATCATCGAGCGCATGGAGAAGGAAGGCGTCGTCGGTCCCGCCAATCATGCCGGCAAGCGCGATATCCTCGTCGGCGACGACGAAGAGGCGCCGTTCCGCTAGACTGCGACGACGCGCCGCGAATTCGCCACACCGCGCCGCTACGCGCCCCTTCGCGGGATTCTCCCGCGACCTGTTCGCGAGGACCGTTTTGATCGCCAAGCGCGGCACCGCATCGAAGAGCCCCGCCCGCCGCGTGGCGGCGGCGCTCCTGTCGCTCACCGCAGCCGCCATGTTCCTTCCCGACACGGTTGCGGCGAAGGTGCCCCTTCCCCGCCTGAGGCCTCAAATGGCGGCGGCGGCTCCTGCCCCAAAGGCCGCGACGCAGCCGGCAACCGTGCCGATTGCGCCGGCGACGCCATCGCGTTTCTCCGCGGCCGACCAGCAGGCGCTCGCCCACATCAGCGCCTACTTCAACAGCTTCCAGACCATGGAAGGCCAGTTCATCCAGTTTGGTCCCCATGGCGAGCAGTCGGAGGGCACGTTCAGCATTGCGCGGCCGGGCAAGCTGCGCTTCCACTTCAGCCCGCCAGCCCAGCTCGACATGATCTCGGACGGGCACAACGTCGCCATCCGCGACAGCCGGCTGAGGACGCAGGATCTCTACCCGCTCTCGAAAACCCCCTTGCGGTACCTGCTCGCCAACCAGATCGACCTGACCTCCGACAAGGTGGTCAGCCAGGTGCGGCGCGAGCGCGACCTGATCGCCCTCATCATCGTCGACAAGTCGAGCTTCGGCCAGTTCAAGCTGACCCTGATCTTCGATCCGCAGAGCTACGCCTTGAAGCAGTGGATCGTCACCGACCCGCAGGGCCTGAACACGTCCGATGCGATCTACAACACGACAGTCGGCAAGAAACCCGATCCGAGCCTCTTCACGATCGATTATTTCGCGTTCAAGCGCTGAGCCGGACGGGTCCCTGCGCGTCCTCGCGACCGATTCCCGGGTCTTGAATCTCCCCTTGCACGCCCCATCTTTTCGTCAGCGCGGGCTGTCTGAATATCGGTAGCGCCCCCCGTCTCGCCGAAGACAGCTCGCCGATGCCGGCTTTACGGTCGGCACCGCGCTTATGCGCAGAAGCGCCCAGCCTCCCCCGGGGCTGGGCGCTCTCTTTTTGGCCTCCTCCGAATTGCCAAAAGAGTCTTTGAGTCCGGGCATTTGTTGTGGGACACCGCTTCGACCGGACCCCGTCGCGACGCGCCCAAATGTCTCTCACGGTTGCTACCTGGAACATCAATTCGGTGCGCCTGCGCGCCCGCTCGGTCGGCCGGTTTCTCGACCGCTACCGGCCGGATGTTCTTTGCCTGCAGGAGATCAAGTGCCCCGAGCCGCTCTTCCCGTACGGCCTGTTTCGGCGGCGGGGCTACGATCACATTCTTGTTAACGGCCAGAAGGGATATCACGGCGTCGCCATCGCCTCGAAGCTTCCCTTCGCCGCGACTTCGACCCGGCCATTTTGCGACAAGGGCGATTCGCGCCACGCCTCGGTCACGCTCGCCGATGGCGCCGACGCCATCGTGCTCCACAATTTCTACGTCCCGGCCGGCGGCGACGAACCGGATCCCCTGGTCAACCCCAAGTTCGCCCACAAGCTTGCCTTCCTCGCCGAGATGGAGGCCTGGCTGACGGCGGCCGAAACCAACCGGAAAGCGATCCTCGTCGGCGATCTGAATGTCGCCCCCCACGAGAACGATGTCTGGTCCCACAGGCAGCTGCTACGCGTGGTCAGCCACACGCCTGTGGAAACCGCCGGGCTCGAAAAGTTGCGCCTGACCGGTGGGTGGGTGGACGTCGCCCGGCATTTCGTGCCGCTCGACCAAAAACTCTACACCTGGTGGAGCTACCGCGCGCCCGATTGGCGACAGGCCGACAAGGGCCGGCGGCTCGACCACATCTGGGTCACGCCGCACCTCGCCCCGCGTCTGGAAAGCATCGAGGTGGTGAGCGCGACGCGCGGATGGACGCTGCCCTCCGACCACGTTCCGGTGATCGCGCGGATCGCGACCTAGCGCCGCGCCGAGCGCCGGTCGATCGCCTGCAGAGCCTGGCGCACCTTGCCAAGCTCGGCGACGGTGGCGCCGAGCCGCTCGCTGAGAGTCGCCCGCAGGCGCAGCGCGACATGCGGATATTCGTTGAGCATGCGTGTCACCAGCTTCCGGTCTATCTCGAGCACTTCGGACGACACCACGGCGATCGCGGTTGCCGGCCGTTCGGTTTCGACGAAGAGCGCGATCTCGCCGAGCAGGGACCCGATCTCGCAGGTCGCCAGCACCTTCCGCGCGCGCCCTTCGCCGGTCACCAGTTCAAGCCCGCCAAAGGCGACGATATAGCCGGAGTGGGCCTTGGCCCCCTCGCGGAAGAGAACCTGCCCGGGTGTCAATTCAAGGCGCACCGCGCTGAAGGCGAGCAACCGCAATTGCTCCGTGGTCAACTCGCCGAACAGCGAAACCCGCGAGAGCAGCGATATGTCCCGGTCGAGGCTCATCTTGCCATTCTTGCAACCTCGGTCGGCAAGCGCTCAGCCCGGGCCGTCTTCAGTTCGACCATCAAGGGACCAGCTTGTAGCCGCCGACCTCGGTCACCAGCAATTCTGCCTTGGACGGATCGCGTTCGATCTTCTGGCGCAGCCGATAGATGTGGGTTTCCAGCGTGTGCGTGGTGACACCCGAGTTGTAGCCCCACACCTCGTGGAGGAGGACATCGCGGGTAATAACCTTCTCGCCGGCACGATAGAGGTATTTTAGGATCGCGGTTTCCTTCTCGGTCAGCCGGACCTTTTGCCCGCGCTCGTCGACGAGTATCTTTCCGCTCGGCCGGAAGGTGTAGCGCCCGATGGTGAAGACCGCATCCTCGCTCTGTTCGTGCTGGCGCAACTGGGCGCGAATCCGGGCGAGCAGGACGGCAAAGCGGAAAGGCTTCGTGACGTAGTCGTTTGCCCCGGCCTCCAGGCCGAGAATCGTGTCGGATTCGGAATCGTGGCCGGTGAGCAGGATGACCGGAGCCCGGAACCCGCCCTTGCGCAGAAGCTTGATCGCCTCGCGTCCGTCCATGTCGGGCAGGCCCACGTCCATCACGACGAGGTCGACGCGGCCCTGACGGGCCTTCTGCACGCCCTTGGCGGCGGTCGCCTCGCTGTCG
>JBBQGL010000059.1:0-20715 GCA_038323025.1 Hyphomicrobiales bacterium | reverse complement strand
TCGACCTCCAGGCCGCCATCAACCGCTATCTCGACGAGGCGAACCATGACCCAAAGCCCTTCATCTGGACCGCCGACCCGGACAAAATCATCGCCGCCGTCAACCGCGGGCGCCAAGTGTTAGATTCGATCCACTAGCGCCATGGTCCGCGGGGACCGGGCATTCGCGATTTTTGAGGTGAATTCCATGCTCCGACTTCCTGCCGCGCTCGCTCTCCTGTTGCCGCTCGCTTCGCTGCCTGCCGTCGCCGCCGATCCCGGCGTCGAATGCGACCGCCTCGCCGCCAGCCCGACCGACGCAGCGCGGCCGACCGGCATGCCTACGATCTTCTTTGAAAAGATGGATGGCGCGGCGGCAGTTGCGGCGTGCGAAGCCGCCGTTGCCGCCAATCCCGGCGAGCCCCGCTATCAGTACCAATTGGGCCGCAGCTACGACCGCGCCGGCCGCGTCGTCGACACGATCGCCGCGTACCAAAAGGCGGCCGACGCGGGATACGCCGCCGCTGAAAATTCGCTGGCCTTCTCCTATCAGGACGGGGTGGGCGTGCCGAAGAACGTCGCCAGAGCCGCAGAGCTGTTTCTTCGCGCGGCCGAGAAGGGCAACCCCGACGCACAGACCAGTTACGGCTACATGCTGACAAACGGACTCGGCATCGAGAAGAACGTCGAAGCCGCGATCCCCTGGTTTGAGAAGGCCGCCGCCGCCGGCCATGTGGCCGCGATGGTCGACCTCGGCCTCGCCTACCAGCTCGGCAGGGGCGTTGAGAAGGACATCTCCAAGACGGTGAGCTACTACACGCAGGCGGCTGCCCTCGGCGATGCCGACGCCCAGCAGCGGCTCGGCTACCTGTTCGCCTACGGCGTCGGCGTCGGGCAGAGTGACGACGAGGCGGTGATCTGGTTCAAGAAATCAGCCGACCAGCACAACGTCGACGGCGAGGTCGCCTACGGCATCATGCTGGCGCTGGGTCGCGGCGTGCGGACAGACGCGGTCGGAGCCTTCCAGTACCTCAAACGGGCGGCTGAAAAGGGCAGCGCCGACGGGCAGTATTACCTCGGTATCATGTACAAGGAAGGCCGGGTGGTCGGCGCCGATGCGGCCATGATGCGGGACAACGCGGTAGGATGGCTGAAGAAGGCCGCCGAAAAGGGCCATGACGGGGCGAAGCAGGCGCTTGCCGAAATGGGCGTTTCGCTCGACTGAGCGATACCGCGAAGCTGGTGGCGTCAAGGTAATCGGGGAGCCAGGCGACCTGCCGCGGTTCCTTCAACCGCGATACGGCCGGGCGCGCCGCCATTTCACAAGGAAGGGTGCAGCGCGGAGATTGACACTCTATTCAACTGTCGTGTGAAGCAGACGCCGGAATGGATTCCCCCATGCAGACCCTCGGCACCTTCTTTCCCGACCGTGATCAGCCTCCGCTTTCCGGGGAAGAGGCCGCGATCGTCGACCGATTCCACGACCTCTACTATCAGCGCTGGCTCAAGGCCGGCGCCGATACCAAGAACCTGAGCTGGCTGGGATACAACGTCCGCAAATGCCCGCTGGATCTGTGGATCTACCAGGAACTGATCGTGCGGACGCGCCCCGACGTCATCGTCGAGACCGGAACGCTCTACGGCGGCACCGCGCTGTTCATGGCGAATGTCCTCGACCAGCTCGGCCACGGTCGCATTGTTTCCGTCGACATCGCGCCAAAACCCGGCCTGCCCCAGCACCCACGCATCGAGTACATCACCGGCTCCAGCATTGACCCCGCCGTGGTCTCGCGCGTGACCGCCGCCGTCGGCGGAGCCCCGGCCCTTGTCATCCTCGATTCGGATCACAGCGCCGGCCACGTCTTCCAGGAGATGGTCGCGTACGCCCCGCTCGTTCAGGTTGGCGGCTACCTGATCGTGGAAGACACCAACGTTAACGGACATCCGACCTGGCCGGGCTATGGCCCCGGCCCGTGGGAAGCGGTGGACCAATTCCTCGCGGGAAGCGATGAGTTCGCGGTAGATCGGCGGTGCGAACGCTTCATGATGACGCTCAATCCGAGGGGCTACCTGAAACGTGAGCGCGCTGCGGGCCAGGTTCGCGGAGCCTGAGTCGAACATGCCCGGGGAGACCGCACCGGACCTTTCCGTCGTCGTGGTTGTCTTCAACATGGCCCGCGAGGCGCCGCGCACGCTCCTGTCGCTGTCGCCGGCCTACCAGCGCGACATAGCGGCCGGAGACTACGAGATTATCGTGGTCGACAACGGCTCCGAGCCGCCGTTCGATCCCGCGGTCCTCGCCCCTCTCGGCGGGAACTTCCGCCTCATCCGCATGGACCCGGCAAACCCTTCGCCGGCGGCGGCCGTGAACCGGGATCTCGCGGAAGCGCGCGGCGACATCATCGGCGTGATGATCGACGGGGCCCGTATGGTGACACCCGGCCTTCTCCATTTCGCCCGCACGGGCGCGCAGCTCTATCCGCGATCCGTGGTCGCCGCGCTCACCTGGCACCTCGGTTTCGACATGCAATCGGCGGCCCTCGAGGCGGGTTATGACAGTGCCGAGGAAGACGCGCTTCTCGCCTCGATCGGCTGGCCCGCCGAGGGCTATCGCCTGTTCGACATTGCGACGCTCGCCGGCTCCTCGACCGACGGATGGTTCCTGCCCATTTCCGAATCGAACGCGCTGTTCCTCAGCCGGGCAAGCTGGGAGATGCTCGGCGGGTACGACGAGCGCTTCGATCGGCCGGGCGGCGGACTGGTGAATCTCGATACCTATCGGCGGGCTGTCGAACTGCCGGATGCCGAGTTGGTCCTCCTGCTCGGGGAAGGCACCTTTCACCAGGTCCACGGCGGCGTTGCAACCAACGCCAGGCGAAGTTCTTTCGGCGAGACCTGGTCTGCTTGGGCGGACGAGTACAAGGCCATCCGTGGGACGGACTGGGCCGAGCCGCGGCCGCGCCACGAGCCGACGTATCTCGGGCGCCTGCCGCGGAATGTCCTCAGCCGTTTCGTGCGTTCTGCCCTCGAGCCCGCACGCGCGAAGCTCGGCGGCGCGGAGCCGCCCCTGGGGCGGTCCTTCGATCGCGAATTATGGGCCATGGCCCCGCCGCTCGTGCCGAGCGATCCGCTGGTCGCGCAGCTGGTCGCCCTGGCTCATCGTGAATTGCGTGCCGGGCGCTTCGAAGCTTGCGCCGCGGTTGCCCGGCTGGCGCGCCGTCACGCTCCAGAAGAGCCCGAGCTACGTCGACTCCTCGCGCTGGTCGGACCCACCCTGCCGGGCGACGGGCCACCGGCCGACAAAGAGGCCTTTGAGCAGGCCGTACGTGAAGCCTTCGACCTGCTCGCCGAGCGCGGCCCGAACAACTAGACCGCCGCTACATCGTGTCCTGTCTGGTGCCCTCGCCGAAGAAGAGCTTCTCCCAGCGCTTTTGCGCTTGAAAGCCCTCGCGAATGAAAGGCGTGAAGACAGCGATGTTGAGGAGCAGCCAGTTGACCAGGTTGGCCGGGAAGCGGAGCGGCTTGACGAAATCGACGAAGAGTACGACCCGAACATGGTCGCTGTGATTCCAGGCCTCGTGCTCGAAGGCATCGTCGAAGATCAGCGCCTTGCCCTCCTCCCAATGGCAGACCTGGTTGGCGACGCGGATGCCGATTTTGCCGGGCTCTGCCTTGGGCACGATCAGGCCGAGGTGGAAGCGGAGCACGCCGTTGTCGGGTCCGCGGTGCGGGCGCAGGTGCTTGCCGGGTTCGAAGATCGAGAACATCGCAGCCTTGAGGCCGGGGATCTTCTGGAGGATGCGCCACGTCTCCGGGCAGGCGGCGATCGCGGCCGCGGAGGTGTGCCCGTAGCCGGTAATCATGAACGTCTTCCAGTTGCGATCGGTGGAGATGTTCGAGACCTCCTTGGCGATCTCATGGAACCCTGGCAATTCGTCCTTGCGTACCAGCAGGCGATCCAGCTCGCGCCGGATGAGCGGCCACTCGGCTTCGAGGCCGGCCGCCCAGGGAAAGGTCGCGGTCTTGTAGACAGGCAGGTTGCCGTCGCGGGCGTATTTGCGGTTGAGCCCCTCGGCCCATTTGATCATCGCCACGACCGCCCGGAAAAGACGTCCGGGCCGCGTCATCGTATCCTGCAGCCCCTCGGTCCTGTCCTGCTGCCTGGGTTGTTCCGCCGCCCGGTCGGTCATGGTCCATCTCCCCCAAAGAGATTAGCCGGCACTTCCGAGTATACCGGGCAAATCCCGTCTCGCCAGCGGTACCAAACGGTTGATACGCAACGCGGTTCCGCGAGCCGCGGCTAGCGCCAGCGGCCGCGCATGCGGGCGCCGATATCGATGCGCACATTCCCCGCCCGCCCGGTCGCCGGGGCCGCGGAAACCGCCGGCCACAACCGTATATCGAAGCGGTCGAGGATGGCGTCGGGAATGAAGCGCGTGCGCTGGGTGTACATGTGGCGGTCGCCATTCCGGCGCTGCTGGATGACATAACAGCGCTGCGGGACAATCAGCTCGAGCTGGTCCTTCGCCCGGGTCATGGCGACGTAGAGCAGCCGGCGCTCCTCATCCAGCTCCTCGGTCGTGCCCGCCGCCATGTCGGACGGGATGCAGCCGTCGATGGCGTTCAGCACGAACACCGATTTCCACTCCTGTCCCTTGGCGGAGTGGATGGTGGAGAGGATAAGAAAATCCTCGTCGAGGAGGGGCACGCCGGCCTGGTCGCTGGTGGCATCGGGCGGGTCGAGGGTGAGTTCGGTGAGGAAGCGCTCGCGCGAGGGATAGCCCGAGGCGATCTGCTCCAGCTGCAATAGATCGTTCCGCCGCATGATCGCATCCTCGTGGATGCGTTCGAGGTGGGGCTCGTACCAGAGGCGCGCAGCCTCGAACTCCGCCGGCCAGCCGGCCTTGCCGGCGCGCAGCGCTGCAAAGGCCGCGGCGAAGGCGGGCCAGTCTCCCGCCGCGCGCGCCGGCGGCGCAAAGGTGGCGAGCGCCCGCAGCGGATCGGCCGCTTCCTCGACGCGATCGAGAAAGGCGCCGGCGGTGGACGGCCCAACGCCGGGCAACACCTGCAGCACGCGGAAGGCGGCGACGCGATCGCGCGGATTCTCGGCGAAGCGCAGAAACGCCAGCACGTCCTTGACGTGGGCCGAGTCGAGGAATTTCAGGCCGCCGTATTTGACGAAAGGGATATTCCGCCGGGTCAGCTCGATCTCCAGCGGGCCGCTGTGATGCGAGGCGCGGAAGAGCACCGCCTGCTGCTTCAACTGCTCGCCGGCCTCGCGGTTCTTAAGCACCTCCTCGACGACATAGCGCGCCTGGTGGGCCTCGTCGGCGAGCGCGACCAGGAGCGGCTTCTCGCTCGAGGCGCGGTCCGACCACAGGTCTTTGGTGTAGCGCTCGCTCGCCTGCCCGATGACGGCGTTGGAGGCGGCGAGGATCGGGATTGTGGAGCGATAGTTGCGGGCGAGAGTCACGATCGCGGCGGGCGGCGAGAACACGCCGGGGAAGTCGAGGATGTTGCGCACCGTTGCGGCACGGAACGAATAGATGGACTGGGCGTCGTCGCCGACCACGGTCAGGCCGCGCCCGTCCGGCTTCAGCGCGAACAGGATCGAGGCCTGCAGGCGGTTGGTGTCCTGGTACTCGTCGACCAGCACATGATCGAAGCGCGCGCCGACCTCGGCCGCGATCGCCTCCACCTCCAGCATCGCCGCCCAGTAGAGGAGGAGGTCGTCGTAATCGAGGACGTTCTGGCGCTGCTTTGCCTCGACATAGGCGGCGAAGAGCAGCTTCAGCTCCTTCTCCCAGCTGGCGCACCACGGAAAGGCCTTCTGCAGGACCGCATCCAGCTCCGCTTCCTCGTTGACCGTGCGCGAGTAGATCGCGAGGCAAGTCCCCTTGGTGGGAAAGCGCGCCTCGGTATGCGAATAGCCCAGCTCATGGCGGATGAGGTTCATCAGGTCCGCCGAGTCCTCGCGATCGTGGATCGTGAAGGCAGGGTCGAGCCCGACCTCGGCGGCATGTTCGCGGAGCAGCCGCGCACCGATGCCGTGGAAAGTGCCCGACCAGGTGAGCGCCGCGGTGGCGAGGATCGAGCGGGCGCCGAGCGCATTGCCGACGATGCGCTCGACGCGTTTCGCCATCTCCGAAGCGGCACGGCGGGAGAAGGTCATCAGCAGGATTTTGCGCGGGTCGGCGCCGCTGACGACGAGGTGGGCGACACGGTGGGCGAGCGTGCTGGTCTTGCCCGACCCCGCCCCGGCGATGACCAGCAGCGGCCCGGCTACCCCGCCCCCGCCGCCATGCTCAACCGCCCGCCGCTGGTCGGGATTGAGTCTTTCCAGGTAGTTGGCGGAAGCGGTTGCCACGGCGAATCAATCGGTTGAGGCGGAAGCTCACCAGATCATGATTCATGTTTTGTTCGCAAATCCTGAATGGCGGCAAGCGCCGTGGCAGCGTTAGCCCGTCATCAGGGGATTGAACCGTTGGCTGCGCCGGTTCAGAAAGCGGTCTCGGTCTGGAGTATCGAATGGCGCCTTCCTTCACCCGCCGTCAGGCGATCACCTTGGCAGCCGCAGCGGTTTTGGCGGCTCGCGCGCCCGCCTTGGCGGCGGAAAGCGCGGCACCATCGAGCGGCGGGCTCAGCGCTGATCGAGTTGGTGCGTTGCTTGCAGCGAACAGCGTACCGGGCGCGGGCCTGGCGATCATCGACGGCGGCGAAATCGTGGCGACGTACGGCTACGGCATCGCGCGGCGCGACGACGACGCGCCTGTCACCCCACGAACGCGCTTTCAGGCAGCGTCGTTATCGAAGACGATCAACGCGCTCCTCATTCTCAGTCTCGTCAACGATAGGCTGCTCAAGCTTGACGATCCGGTCAACCGGCACCTGACCTCATGGACGCTCGGCGGCCCTGACGCGGGCAAGGTGACGGTGCGGATGCTGCTCAGCCATACCGGCGGCACCAACGTGCACGGGTTCGGCGGCTACGATCGGTCGGACGCGACTCCGACTCTGGGCCAGATTCTCGACGGGGAGCCGCCAGCAAATAGCCCGCCCATCGCCGTCGAAACCAGGCTGGGGCGTTTCGCCTATTCCGGTGGGGGCGTGACCGTCTTGCAGCAAATGGTGGTCGACGTTACCGGCAAACCCTATGCCGACGTTGCCTATTCGCGGGTCCTCTCGCCGCTCGGGATGGCCGACTCGAGCTATCAGCAGCCGCCCGACGCCCACGAGGAGCACCTTTTCTCGCTCGCGCATTCCGACGACGGGCGCTATTTCCAAGGCGGTTACCACCTTTATCCTGAGCTCGCGGCGGCGGGGCTGTGGACTACGCCCGGCGACCTCGCGCGGGTGGTTCTGACAATAATCGAGTCACTGAACGGCGATGGCGCGATTCTGCCGTCGGCGCTGGCGCGGCAGATGGTGACGCCGGTCAGCCAGGGCGCTGCGCTCGGTACGTTCGTCAACAATATCGGTCGCTTCAATCACAGCGGCTCGAACCTCGGATTTCGCTCGATCTACTGGGGCGATGCAAGAATGCGGAAGGGCGTCATCGCGATGAGCAATGGCGAGAACGGCGATGCGGTCAACAACGCGCTCGTCAAAGCCGTTGTCGCACGGTACCGGTGGTAGCGTTGGCAACGATCTCCTACCTCACCAATGTCGAGTTCGAAGCCGGGGCGCTGAAGGGCCTGACCGATGCGCTGGCTCGCCTCGGCATCAGGCGCCCGCTGATCGTCAGCGACCGCGGCCTCGCCGCCACGGGCCTCACCGGACGCGTCGCGGCACTCTGCCCCGCGGGGACCGAGGCTTTTCTGGATGTACCGAGCAACCCGACCGAGGCAGCGGTGAAGGCGGCGCTCGCGGCGTACCGCGCGGCCGATGCCGACGGGATCGTCGCAGTCGGCGGCGGCTCGCCCATCGACCTCGCGAAAGGCGTGGCGTTGCTGGCGACCCACGAGGGGCCCCTCGAAACGTACGCAGCGATCTATGGCGGTCTGCCGAAGATCACGGCGAAGGTTGCGTCTGTCATCGCCATCCCGACCACCGCCGGCACCGGCGCCGAGGTCGGACGCGCCGCCCTTCTCACCCTCGACGACGGCAGAAAACTCGGCATCATCAGCCCGCATCTCTTTCCGAAGCTCGCTATCTGCGACCCGGAACTCACTCTCGGCCTGCCGCCGTGGCTCACGGCCGCCACGGGCTGCGACGCTCTCTCCCACTGCATCGAGACGTTCCTGTCGCCGCGCTTCAACCCGCCGGCCGAGGCGATCGCGCTCGACGGCGCCGGCCGCATCTGGCGGAACATCGGGGTGGCCTTCACCGACGGCAAGAACCTCGCGGCGCGCAGCGAAATGATGATGGGCTCGCTGGAAGGCGGTCTCACCTTCCAGAAGGGCCTCGGCGCGGTGCACGCGCTTTCGCACGCGCTCGGCGGGCTGAAGGAGCCGAGCCTGCACCACGGCACGCTCAACGCCATCCTCATGCCGCCGGTCGTCCGCATCAACGCCGGCTCGGTGGGCGACAAGCTCGACCGGCTGAAGGCGGCGATGGGGCTGCCCGCCGCTGCCGACCTCGCCGGCGAGCTCGACCAGCTCAACCGCCGCCTCGGCATCCCCGCCGGCCTGAAGACGCTGAATGTGCCGGAGGACAAGCTGAGGTGGATCGTCGAGCGCGCGCTCGCCGACCACAGCCACCCGACCAACCCGCGCGTCCTCACCGCCGACGACTACACGGGGCTGCTCCGGGCGGTTTGGAGGTAGGCGCGAGCCCGTGGAGGGCGGGCCTCTGTTCTCTCCGTGACGGGTAACTCCTACGCACACACGCTGTGTCGTTCCGGGCGCGGTGCATCACGAAGTGGTGCGCCGCAGACCCGGAACCCCGGCGGTGATGAGGGTTACGGGTCGAGGTCCCGTGTCTGCGGAGCAGCGCTTCGCGCCGCACCGCGCACGGGACGACAAACCCTATCGTTTGGGACAAACGACTGCGCGGATTTCTCCTGACTCGATGGTGTCAGGAGCCACGCCCTATCTTTCCCCGGTCACACAAGTGACCTAGCTAGCCCCGCACGCTTTCGGAAACGACGCCGGAACCAATCGCAATGATGATCCAGACCCGCGCGCTGAAGAAGACATTCCCGGCCAAGGCAAGGCCGGTGGAGGCCGTGCGCGGCGTCGACCTTTCCGTCGGGGACGGCGAGATCTTCGGCTTCCTCGGCCCCAATGGCGCCGGCAAGACGACCACGCTGCGCATGCTCACCACGCTCATTACGCCCAGCGCCGGCGAGGCGACGGTCGCCGGCGCGGACCTGCTCAAGGAGCCGAACCTTATTCGCGAACGCATCGGCTACGTCGCCCAGGGCGGCGGCAGCGATCCCCAGGAATCGGGGAGGCGCGAGCTGGTCATCCAGGGCCGCCTCTACGGCATGAGCAAGCCGGATGCGGCCAAGCGCGCCGCGGAGATCCTGACGCTCCTCGAGCTCGACTCCGCGGCCGACCGCAAGACCGATACCTATTCCGGCGGCATGAAGCGACGTCTCGACATCGGCCTCGGCATCATCCATCGCCCGAGCCTCCTCTTCCTCGACGAGCCGACCACCGGCCTCGACCCGCAGGCGCGCGCCCGCATCTGGGACGAGGTCAAGCGGCTCCGCGACAACGGCATGACCATCTTCCTCACCACGCACTATCTCGAGGAGGCCGATGCGCTTTGCGACCGGCTCGCCATCATCGACCACGGCCTCATCGTCGCGGAAGGCTCGCCCGACGCGCTGAAGCGCGAGGTCGCGGGCGACCTCGTCACCCTCGGTGTCGCCGACAAGGCGGCCGAGGCGGTCCTGACGCTGGCAAAGGCGCAGCCTTTCGTGCGCGAGGCGAGCCGCGGCGAGGGCGTTGTCCGCTTGTATGTGGAGCACGGCGAGACGGCCGTGCCGCAGCTTCTGCGTCTCCTCGACGGCGCGGGTCTTTCACCCACTACCATCGCCATGTCCCGCCCGAGCCTCGACGACGTGTTCCTGCGCAAGACCGGCCGATCGCTCCGCGAAGACACGAAGGCGGCTTGAGCGATGCGCACGGCCGAACACGCTTTCCTGCGCCCCCTCCACCGCCTTCGGCGGTCCCCGTCCCCCGCTTTCGCGGGTGAGGAGCCGCCGCCCTTTCCGGATGAGGCACCGGATGCTCCCCCGTCTACTGGGGAGCTGTCGGCGAAGCCGACTGAGGGGGCGCCTTCGCCCGCCTGCGCCACGCTGGAGCCGATCCCATGAAAACCGTCCACGATACCTGGCTGATCTTCGTCCGCTCACTGATGCTGACGCTGCGCAACCCGGTCTGGGTGTTCATCGGCCTGATGCAGCCGATCCTTTACCTGGCGCTGTTCGCGCCGCTGCTCGAGCCGATCACCTCGGCTCCCGGGTTTCCTCCGGGCGGCGCCTTCAACATTTTCGTTCCCGGGCTGCTCGTCCAGCTGGCGATGTTCTCGACCTTTTCCGGTTTCGGCCTGATCGCGGAGCTGCGCGCCGGAGTGGTCGAGCGCATGCGTGTGACGCCGATCAGCCGCATCGCCATGCTGCTCGGCCGGGCACTTCGCGACGTCGCCATCCTGCTCGTGCAGGCGGCGCTGATCATCGTCTGCGCCCTCCCCTTCGGACTCACCATCGAGCCGGGCGGCTTCATCGCCGCGCTGGTGCTCCTCGCCCTCATCGGCCTGATCATGACGACATTCTCGTACACGGTGGCGCTCGCCGTGAAGAGCGAGGACGTGCTGGCGCCGGTGATCAACGCGGTGTTCCTGCCGGTGCTGCTCCTCTCGGGCATCCTGCTGCCGATGGCGCTCGCCCCGAAATGGCTGCAATGGGTGGCGGCGTTCAACCCGTTCAGCCACGCCGTCGACGCCATGCGCTCGCTCTTTGCCGGCGTGGTCGGCAGCGGCGCGGTTGCCCTCGGCGTCGGGCTGATGCTGGCGCTGACGGTGATCTCGCTCTTCTTCGCCGGACGCGCCTTCAGCAAGAGCCAGGCTTAGCCGCGATCCGCGTCGGGAAACGGCCGGCCGGATGCATCGGGCGGCTACGTATGCGACGACGAGGCGAACTTCCTCGTTCAGGCCGCGGCGCACTCGAGCGAGCGGGCCATCACGTCGATGGCTTCTTCTTGGGTGAGGCCGCCTTCGCGGGTAAGCTCCCGCCAGGTAGCGAAGCTCAAGGCGAGCTTCGTCAGTGCAAGCCGTTTCCGCCCGCCGCCCAGCCCCGTGCTTAGCAATTCGGCCAACGCTGCAATCGGTTTGGCTATGCGGAGCGTAACGGTCTCCCGGGTAACGGCGTGGAACTCGGCATCGCGCGTCACGGAGGCGGCGAGGTCGGCGTTCCGCGCATACCAGGCGTAAATCTCACCGAGGCCCTTGCGGAGCCGCTCCGCCCCGTCGGCGATCCGCCGCAGGGCCTCGATGTCCGGCAGTGGATCGCGCTCGAGCGAAAGCCCCGAACAGGCAAGTTGCAGGCTGCGGTCGTCGGGAAAGTGCGCATAAACGGTATGGCGCTGCACCCCGGCGCGCTCGGCCACCATGCTCACGGTTGTCTGCGCCGGCCCCACCTCGGAATGGAGCGCCACCGCCGCCTCAACGATCCGAAGCCGCGTCTCCGCCTGCTGTCCGGCACGGCGCCTGAGGGTGTAGGTCCGCGCCACAGCTATTTCACTGCACAATATTGTGCAGTCATATTGACAAACCAGTCCATTTTCATTACACACATATGTACCTCGAAAGCGAGGCCAAGTCCACTCATATCGGCAATGGAGAATCCGAAATGGACCTTCCGACCATGTTTACTCCGCGAGCGGTCGCCGCGGACACAACCTGTCTGCCCTCCTACATTCCCATCCCCGGCTACGGCATTCTCGCGATCAACGCCTTCGTCATCAAGACGGCGGGAGCCAGTCCTCGTCGATACCGGGCTCGCCGCCCTGCAGCAGCCCTTCCTGGCCGCGCTGGATCAGGCGGTCGACCCGACGGACCTCCGATGGATATGGATCAGCCATACGGATCCTGACCATCTCGGCAACCTCAGCGCTATTCTGGAACGCTCGCCCAAGGCCAAGGTCGTCACCAATTTCGTCGGTATGGCCAAGATGCTGCTGCTCGGCCACGACGCGAGCCGCATTCACATGCTCGAGCCTGGCCAGGGCATCGACGTCGGCGACCGCTCCCTGCTGCCGTTCCGTCCGCCGGTCTACGATGCACCTGAAACCATGGGCTTCGTCGATGCGAGGACCCGCGTCCTCTTCAGTGCCGACGCCTTCGGAGCGCTCCTGCCGGAGCCCGTGGAGGCGGCCAGGGCACTCTCCGCCTAGGCGCTCCGCGACGGCATGGCCCACTGGACGGCCATCGACGCTCCCTGGCTCGGCCATGTCGAGAAGGCGGGCTTTGGCCGCAACCTCGCGCGGATCGAGCGCCTCGACCCCAGCGCCATTATCTCCGGCCACCTGCCCGAGGCGAACGGAATGGTTGGGACGCTGCTTCGCAACCTCGCCGCCACTCAGGCCGCCGGCCCCACCGACGGCCCCGATCATGAACTCCTCGACCGGCTCGTCGCGGAGTCGGCTGAGGCCCGGCGCCAGGTCGCATGACGCCGGAGGATCGTGAAAACCTCTCGCGACGCCCGGCAACGTCGGGCGTCGCCCTGTGCCGGGGAATAGCTGTCCGGGCTTGCCAGGAGTGCCCTACTCCGCCTCATCCTCGTAGCCGACCATGTGCAGCGGCTTGGCGGGGATGCCGGCGAGTTCGCACCAGCGGACCAGCGCTTCCTCGCGCCCGTGCGTGACCCAGACCGCTGAGGGACCGATCTCCGCGATAGTCTCGATCAGCTCGTCCCAGTCGGCGTGGTCGGAGATGATCAGCGGCAGTTCGACGCCGGCCTGCTTGGCCCGCTGGCGGATGCGCATCCATCCGCTCGCAAAGCACGGCACCGGGTCGGGGAAGCGCCGCGCCCAGCGCTCGGCAATCTCCGATGGCGGGCACACCACCACCGCCCCGGCAAAATCGCCCTTTTGCCCCTTGGCGATCGTCGCGGAAGCGAGCGGGCCGAGGGCCACCCCCTCTTCCTCGTAGAGGCGGCAGAGCTTTTCCATCGAGCCGTGCAGGTAGATGGTCCGGTCGTAGCCGGCGTCGCGGAGCACGCGGATGACGCGCTGGGCCTTGCCGAGCGAATAGGCGCCGACGAGGTGGGCGCGTTCCGGGAACTGCGCCAGCGAGGCGAGGAGCCTGGCTACTTCCGTCTTCGCCACGGGATGGCGGAAGACCGGCAGCGCAAAGGTCGCCTCGGTGATGAAGATGTCGCACCGCACCGGCACGAATGGGAGGCAGGTCGGATCGGCGCGGCGCTTGTAATCACCCGAGGCGACGATGCGGAAGCCCTGCCGCTCCACCGCGATCTGCGCCGAGCCGAGCACGTGTCCGGCGGGTTGGAAAGTCACATCGACGTCGCCGATGCGCATCACCTCGCCGAGCACCGCCGCCTGCATGCTGCCGGCGAAGTCGTTGCCGTAGCGGGCTGCCATGATTTTCAGCGTGGGCGTGGTCGCCAGCACGGAGCCGTGGCCGGCGCGGGCATGGTCGGAATGGCCATGGGTGATGAGCGCACGCGGCACCGGCCGCGTCGGGTCGATGTGGAAATCGCCGGGCGGGCAATATAGGCCCGCGGGCGTCGGGCAGAGCAGTTCCTCGGGGCGCATGGCTGCAAAGATAGGGCGGCGAGCCCTCCGCCGCACCTATGCCGGATCGGCGGCGACCGGAGTGGGGCGCGGGCCCAGCATGAGGACCGCAAGCCCGGCGAGGATGAGAGCCATGCCGATGAGGCGAACCGGGCCGAACGATTCGTTGAGAATAAGCGCGGCCGAGATCGTGCCGGAGACCGGGACAAGCAGCGAAAAAGGCGCGGCGGTCGCCGCCGGATAGATTCTGAGCAAGTGACCCCAAACCGCATAGCCGAATGTCGTCGACACGACGGCTATGTAGAGCAGCGCGCCGACCGTCAGCCAGGTCGCGCCGCCGATTGCCGCCCCGATGCGTGCCGGCCCCTCGAAGGCGAGCGAGAGGAGAAGGAAGGGCACGGGTGGTACCAGGCTCATCCACGATACCAGCGCCAGCATGTCGACCTTGCCGGTACGCCGGATGAGCACGTTGCCCACCGCCCAGAAGACCGCCGCCCCGAAGAGAAGAAGGAACCCCTGGAGCGTGACGCCATTGGCGCCAACGGTGAATCCGACCAGCGCCAGTCCGGCAAAGGCGACCGAGCTCCCCGCGACCTGACGTCGCGTGGGCCATTCGCGCAGCACGGCCGCGGCAATCGCGATCGTGATGAAGGCCTGGATCTGCAGCGCAATCGAGGCGAGGCCGGGCGGCATGCCGACCGCCATCGAGGGAAAGAGAAATGCGAACTGGCCGACGAACATAGTCGCCGCAATGGCGATCATCAGCCCCCGGGCGGACCGGCGGCTTCGGCAGGAAGAGGACCGGCACCGCCGCGATGGCGAAACGCGGCGCCGCCAGAAGGAGCGGCGGGACGTCGCCAAGCGCCAAGGTGATGACGACGAAGTTCAGCCCCCAGAATATGGCGAGCACAACGGCAAGGACGATATGACGGGGCTGCACGGGATCGGCCGGATGTCAGGGGCGGTCCTTATGCACCGAAGCGCCCCGATCGAACAGCGGTTCCGGCCGATGCTCGAAGCCATATTGCCGCGCCAACCTGGCCTCTGACGAGAGCGGCCGGCCGCGACTGTGGCGCCGGTGAGATCAGCGCGCCGTCAGAGGCGCGAAAGAGTCGGCCTGGGCCCGTCCCCACTCCGCCGCGACCGGCCCTTTCTCGCTGCCATCGACGAGCGCGCCGGGAAGGATGGGCGGGTGAATTTCATCCCCATGGATGACTTTGCCGTCCTCGCGACGAAACTGCAGATGGTACGGCCTCAGCTCGCGCGGATGCGAAAGACCGGCGGCACCGAGCACGTCCGCCACCGCCTGCAGCGTGTTGCGATGGAAATTGGCAACGCGCACCGACTTTTCCTCGACCACTATCGCGCGCTGACGGAGCGGGTCCTGCGTGGCTATTCCGGTCGGACAGGCGTTGGTGTGACAAGCGCGCGACTGGATACAGCCCGTGGCGAACATGAAGCCGCGCGCGATCATCGCAAAGTCGGCGCCGAGGGCGAAGGCGCGGCAGAGATCGTAGCCGGTGATGAGCTTGCCGCTGGCGCCCAACCGGATCCGGTCGCGCAAGCCGGCGCCAACCAGGGCGTTGTGAACGAACGTCAAGCCATCGATCAGCGGCAGGCCGACGTGATTGGAAAGTTCGGGCGGGGCGGCCCCGGTGCCGCCTTCCGTACCGTCGATGACAATGAAATCGGGCGTGGTGCCGCTCGCCAGCATCGCCTTGACCATCGCCAGAAACTCATATCGGTGACCGACACAGAGCTTGATCCCGATCGGCTTCCCCGACGACAGCTCGCGCAGCCGCGCCAGGAACGCCGTCATTTCCAGCGGCGTCGCGAAGGCGCGATGGGTGGGCGGCGAAACACAATCGCGGTCGCGCGCGATGCCGCGCGTGGCCGCGATTTCCACGCTGATCTTGGCCTTCGGCAGGACACCGCCGTGGCCGAGCTTGGCGCCCTGGCTGAGCTTCATCTCGATCATTTTCACCGCCGGCAAAGCCGCCGTCGCCGCAAACGCGGCGGGGTCGAAGTTGCCGTGCGCGTCGCGGCACCCGAAGTAACCTGTCGCCACCTGCCATATGAGATCGCCGCCGGGCTGGCGATGATACGGGCTGATCGAGCCCTCGCCGGTGTTCTGGGCAAAGCCGCCCATGGCCGCGCCGGTGTTGAGCGCCAGAATCGCCCGGCCACTGATAGCGCCGAAGCTCATGCCGGAAATGTTGACGATCGAGGCCGAATAGGGCTGCAGGCAGTCCTTGTCCCCGATGGTGATGCGGAAATTGCTATCCTCGATCTCGTGTGCGCGGATCGAGTGGCAGATCCACCCATGGCCGGGCTGGCTGACGTCGATGATCGTCCCGAAAGGGTGGCTGGAATGGATATCCTTGGCGCGGCGGTAGACGACGTTCCGCTGCTCGCGGCTGAACGGGACCGGATCCCGATCGTCCTCGATCATGTATTGGCGAAGCGAGGGGCGAAGCTCTTCCAGGATGTAGCGAATGTGACCGATGATCGGATAGTTGCGCAGGATGGCCCTTGACGGCTGCACCACGTCGAAGACGCCAACCGCGGCCAGAGGCAACAGGACGAGAAGCGGCCAATAGAGGGCGGTAGCTCCGGCGAGCCCGGCCGCCGCAAAGCCGGCGGAAAGCGCGATCGTGAGCGCGAAAACGGTGTAGCGCTGATAGTGATACATGGTGCCCCCCGGTCTCTTCCCGCCTGGCCAGCCGTTGCGGCAAGCCCCTGCTCCGCGAACAAGAATCGGACATGCGTTGAGATGCAACCGACCGAAAACCTAGCATTGTAGACTGGCAGAATGACAGTTTGCCTGCAGAAGGAACCGGCGTTCTCCGGTCGCTGTTTCGCCCGATGACCGCGCGCGCCAAATTGGCCAAAGCGGCTTCCGCCCTGCCCGCGCCGTTCGCTGCATGGTTCGCAGAGCGCCGTTGGACGCCGCGGCCGCATCAGGTCGAGCTGTTGGCCAAGGCAAGGGCCGGGCGCTCGGTCCTGCTCATTGCCCCGACCGGTGCCGGCAAGACACTCGCCGGGTTCCTGCCAAGCCTCGTCGCACTCCATGAGCGGCCGAAGGCAAACATGCCGGGCGGGCGCGGTATCCACACCCTCTACATCTCGCCGCTGAAGGCGCTCGCCGTCGACATCGCCCGCAACCTCGAGGCGCCGGTTGCCGAGATGAAACTGAACATCCGGCTGGAAACGCGCACCGGCGACACGCCGCTGCACAAGCGGCAACGGCAGAAGCTGAAGCCGCCCGACATCCTGCTCACCACGCCAGAGCAGGCCGCGCTGCTTCTGTCGGCCCCCGACGCGCCCCGCTTTTTCGCCGACCTCGATACGGTGATCCTCGACGAGCTGCACGCGCTGGTCACCAGCAAGCGCGGCGACCTGCTCGCCCTCGGCCTCGCCCGGTTGCGCAGTCTCGCTCCCAACCTGCGCACCATCGGCCTCTCCGCCACAGTGGCGGAGCCCGAGGCGCTGCGGGCGTGGCTGGTCGGGCAAGGGCCGGCGCATTTTCCTCCCCCTGAAAGGGGGAGGTCGATCGGCGCAGCCGCTCGGGAGGGGGTCATGCGCGTACCAGGATCTGATCCCTCCCCGCCGCTCCGCGGCGACCCTCCCTTTTCAAGGGAGGGAAAAGCGCGACGCGTCCTCCCCATGGCCGACCTCATCGTGGTCAAGGGCGGCGCCAAGCCCGACATCAGCATTCTCGATTCGACAGAGCGCATGCCATGGGCCGGGCATACGGGTCGCTACGCCCTCCCCGACATGTATGCGGCGATCAAGGCGCATCACCTGGCGCTCCTCTTCGTCAACGTCCGCAGCCAGGCGGAACTCATCTTCCAGGAGCTCTGGCGGATCAATGTCGACGGCCTGCCCATCGCCCTCCACCACGGCTCGCTCGACGCGGCGCAGCGCCGCAAGGTCGAGGCGGCGATGGCGGCCGGCAAGCTCCGCGCCGTCGTGTGCACATCGACGCTCGACCTCGGCATCGACTGGGGCGATGTCGACCTTGTCATCAACATCGGCGCGCCGAAAGGCGCCAGCCGCCTGGCGCAGCGGATCGGCCGGGCCAATCACCGGCTGGACGAACCCTCGAAGGCGATCCTCGTTCCCGCCAACCGGTTCGAGGTTCTGGAGTGCCGCGCCGCGCTCGACGCCAACTACCTCGGCGCGCAGGACACACCGCCCATCCGCGCCGGCGCGCTCGATGTGCTGGCCCAGCACGTCCTCGGCATGGCGTGTTCGGCGCCTTTCGCGGCGGACGCTCTCTACCGGGAAGTCACGTCGGCCTTCCCGTATCGCGACCTCGACCGCCCGACCTTCGACCGGGTCGTCGATTTTGTCGCCACCGGTGGCTATGCGCTGCGCACCTACGAGCGCTTCGCCAAGATCCGCGAAGGCGCAGATGGCCTGTGGCGGATCACCCACCCGCGCGTTGCCGGCCAATATCGCCTGAATGTCGGCACGATCATCGAGGCGCCGCTCCTCAATGTGCGCGTCGGGCGGAGCGCCAGGGCGGCCTTTGCCGGGCGCGGCGGCCGCGTGCTCGGCAAGGTCGAGGAATATTTCGTGGAGACGCTGTCGGTCGGCGACACGTTCCTGTTCGCCGGCCACATCCTCCGCTTCGAGGGCGTTCACGAGAACGAGGCGATCGCCACACGGACGTCCGACAGGACGCCGAAAATCCCGGTCTATGCGGGAGGCAAGTTCCCGCTATCGACGTACCTCGCCGCCGGCGTGCGTGGCATCCTTGCCGATGAGCGCGGCTGGTCGCGCCTGCCCGCGCAGGTGGCGCACTGGCTGGAGATCCAGAGGGAGCGCTCGGTGCTCCCAAATCCCGACCAGCTGCTTGTCGAAACCTTCCCGCGCGGCAACCGGTTCTACCTCGTCGCTTACCCCTTCGAGGGCCGGCTGGCGCACCAGACCCTCGGCATGCTTTTGACCCGGCGGCTGGAGCGGGCGAAGCTGAAGCCCACCGGCTTCGTTGCCAGCGATTATGCCCTCGGCGTTTGGGGGCTGGGCGACCTCGGTGCGGCTTTCGAGCGCGGCAAGCCCAGCCTCGACAACCTTTTCGACCAGGACATGCTGGGCGACGACCTCGATGCCTGGATGGCCGATACGTATCTGCTGAAACGCATGTTCCGGAACGCGGCGCTGATCTCCGGCCTCGTCGAGAAGCGCCATCCCGGCAAGCAGAAGACCGGACGCCAGGTGACGATTTCCACCGACCTGGTCTATGACGTGCTGCGCCGCCACGAGCCCGACCACATCCTGATGCGGGCGACGTGGGCGGACGCGGCGACCGGCCTTCTCGACATCGGCCGTCTCGGCGATATGCTCGCTCGAATCAAGGGGCGAATCGTCCACCAGCGCCTCGACCACATCTCGCCGCTGGCGGTGCCGATCATGCTCGACATCGGCAAGGAAGCGGTGCCGGGCGAGGCCGAGGAGGATGTATTGCGGGAAGCCGCTGACGATCTCATTCGGGAGGCGATGGGCGGTGACTGACGCTGCAAGACAGATCGCACCCGCATCCGTGGCGACGCTGGTCGGCGTCGCCGGCGTCGTGCTCGAGGCCTTCGCCGAGGGTGTCTTATGGTGGGCGGACCGGCGCCTTCTGGTGGCGGCCGACCTGCACCTGGAAAAAGGCTCGTCGTTCGCCCGCCGCGGCGAGATGCTGCCGCCCTACGACACGGCCGACACGCTCGGGCGGCTCGGCCGCCTCATCCGGCGCCTCGACCCGGGAATCGTCATCGCCCTCGGCGACAGCTTTCATGACGACGGCGGTCCCGCGCGAATGGCGCCATCGGATCGCGCCGATCTGGCGTTCCTTCAAAGGGGCCGCGAGTGGGTCTGGATCGCGGGCAATCACGACCGGCTCGCCCCGGCCGGCCTCGCCGGCGCGCATCTCGATACACTCACCGTCGGCCCGCTGACTTTCCGGCACGAGCCGGCGGCGGGTCCCGCAAGCGGCGAAATCGCCGGGCACCTTCATCCGTCGGCGCGGCTCGCCGGCCGAGGCAAGTGGGTGCGCCGGCGTTGCTTTGCCGGCGACGGCTTCCGCCTCGTCATGCCGGCATTCGGCGCCTATGCCGGTGGCCTCAACGTGCTCGACCGGGCGTTTTCCGGGCTGTTTGCTGCACCGACGTTCCGCTGCTTCCTGCTGGGAGACGAGCGGGTCTACCCGGTGTCGCCGCGCACGCTTCGCCCGGACTGACGGTTGCGTCAGCTCGCCCCTAGGGCGAAGTTGTAAACTCATGCTACTCTCGCTGCCGGCCGCATGACGGCAGTGTTTTGCCCTTGGGGGAGGGAGCAATGAGGTCGAGCGTCTTTCTCGGTTGGGCAATCGTCTTTGGCACGGCGGGGATCACCCTCGCCGCCGATCAGCCACCGGCCGGTCCGCCGCAGCCACCGGCGGAACTCGGCCAGCTCAAGGACCTGCAGGGCAAGTTCAAGTGCACCGGCCAATGGTTCGCATCGGCCTTCGGTCCCGCCCGTCCGACCACGGGCACATTCAGGACCAGGTCCGAGTTGGGCGGTTTCTGGATCGCCGGGCAGTTCAACGAGAGAATGTCGAAGAAGAACCCCAATCCGGGTCACGTCATCCTTACGTTCGGATACGACCCGACCGGCAAGCAGTTCAGCGCGTCAGTTATCGACAATTTCGGCGGCCACGCCGCGCTCACTTCGGCGGGTTGGGAAGGCGACACGCTTACCTTCACCGGAACCTACGTGGCGGGCGGGCAGGTCCTCCCCTACCGCGATGTGTATACCCGCAAGGCCGGCGAACTCGACCACAGCGGCGAAGTCCAGGGCGCCGACGGCAAGTGGACGCCGCTCAATGCCGAGCAATGCAAGCGCTGACCGGAGGGTGGCCGCCTAGATGTTTAGTCCCGGCATTTGCTGGAGCGGATTGAGATTGAAGCGTTCGGGCTGTGAAGTCCATGTCTTGCAGATGAACTCGAAGGGGGTGAGGCCCTTGAGGGTCTTCAGGCGGCGGCCGAAGTTGTAGGCACTGACGAAGT
>JBBQGL010000058.1:0-20765 GCA_038323025.1 Hyphomicrobiales bacterium | reverse complement strand
TCCATGCGGAGCAGCATGATCGCGGTGAGATGACTGGCGTTGATGGCGAGCGCGTCGGGGGGCGACGCGATCGAGACGAGGCCGGCGCCGACGCGGAGCGCCGCGCGCGCCGCGAGGCGCGCCGCACCCGTCCGGTTGGCCGGGCCCGAGACGACAACCGCATGGCCGCGGTCGTATTTGTGCCCGTCGATCCGGGGCGCCGGCAGGTGCGGCAGCCAGAGCGTCGGCAGGTTGTGGAAGGCTTTGGGGCGGATTGCGACGAGCGCAAGGGGATCGTTGCCGATGTCGGCGACGGTGACCGGGCCGCAAAGCGCCCTGCCCGGCAAGAGAACATGACCGGGCTTGCGGCGGAAGAAGGTGATCGTCTCGCGGGCAAATATCGCCCGGCCAAGGATGCCGCCCGTCCGCCCGTCGATGCCGCTCGGCAGGTCGACCGCGAGGATGGGCACGCCGCTCTCGTTTGCGCCGTCCACGGCGGCCCCCGCCTCCCCGTCTATCGGGCGGTCGAGGCCGGCGCCGAAAAGCGCGTCGATGATGAGGTCAAAGCCGGACGCGAAATCGCGGCGGGGGGCCTGGACCTGCCCTCCCCAGGCGCGGGCGGCGAGGCTGGCGTCGCCCTTCAGCCGTTCCCGCGGTCCGAGAAGAAAGACCGCCACGTCATATCCGGCGAGGCCGAGAAGCCGGGCCGCAATGAAGCCATCGCCCCCGTTGTTGCCGGGCCCGCAGAGCACCGCGATCCGGGCTCCCGGGACGACCATTCGGCCCGCGGCCACCGCGACCGCCTCCCCTGCCCGCTCCATCAGAAGGTAGCTGCGCGTCCCCGCGGCGATAGTGCGCCTGTCGGCCTCGCCCATCTCCTCGGGGGTCAGCAGCTCGACGATTTCCTCGCGAACGGTCCGGTCCTCGGTCGATCCCGCGCCCAGCAAGGCGGCAAATCGCACCGCCCATTCGTTCCCGATTGATGAATTATTGGTCACTTGCCCATTCCGTGGTCGCGGCGATTGACTGCCGTGGCCGTCACGCCCATCCTGCCAGCCCCGCACTAGCCCAAAGTCTTTACGGTTTCCACCGCTTCCAGGGCTGGCATGGAGTCTGCAATCCGCGGAACGACTGGTCAGAAGCCCGGTCGCCGCCGCCTTCCGGAGACGTCCGACCGATGAAGAAGATTGAAGCAATCATCAAGCCGTTAAAGCTCGATGAGGTGAAAGAAGCACTCCAGGAGGTTGGCCTGCAGGGTATCACAGTTACCGAGGCGAAGGGCTTCGGCCGGCAGAAGGGCCATACTGAACTCTACCGTGGCGCGGAATATGTCGTCGACTTCCTGCCCAAGGTGAAGGTCGAGATCGTGCTGGGTGACGACATGGTCGATCGCGCCGTCGATGCCATCCGCAAGGCCGCGCAAACCGGACGCATTGGCGACGGAAAGATTTTCGTGTCGAACATCGAGGAGGCGGTTCGCATACGCACCGGCGAAAGCGGCATGGACGCGATCTAGGTCGCGTTTGCCCGAAACAGGAATCCCCGCCCGGTCCGTTCGCGACCGGGTAATTTCATGAGACCATCTCGGAACAAGCAAAAGGAAGTAATCCGATGGCGACCGCCAGAGACGTGCTGAAGACGATCAAGGACAAGGAAGTCAAATACGTCGACCTGCGCTTCACCGACCCGCGTGGGAAGTGGCAGCACGTCACCATGGACATCAGCCAGATCGAAGAGGACACCTTCAGCGAAGGCGTGATGTTCGACGGCTCCTCCATCGCCGGCTGGAAGGCGATCAACGAGTCGGACATGAAGCTCATGCTCGACCCGAATACGGCTGCCCTCGATCCGTTCTTCGCCCAGACGACGCTTTCGATCGTCTGCGACATCGTCGAGCCGCTCACCGACGAGCCCTATTCGCGCGACCCGCGCTCGATCGCCAAGAAGGCCGAGGCCTACCTCAAGCAGACCAAGATCGGCGACACCATCAACGTCGGCCCCGAGGCCGAATTCTTCGTCTTCGACGACGTCCGCTTCTCCGCCCAGCCCTACAACACCGGCTTCAAGATCGACGACATCGAGCTGCCGATCAATTCCGACACGGAATACGAGATGGGCAACCTCGGCCACCGCATCCGCACCAAGCAGGGCTACTTCCCGGTGCCGCCGCTCGACTCGCTGCAGGACATGCGCTCCGAGATGCTCTCGGCAATGGCCTCGATGGGGGTCAAGGTCGAGAAGCACCACCACGAAGTCGCTTCCGCCCAGCACGAGCTCGGCATGAAGTTCGACACGCTCGTCCTCATGGCCGACCACATGCAGGTCTACAAGTACTGCATTCACAACGTCGCCAACGCTTACGGCAAGACCGCGACCTTCATGCCGAAGCCGATCTACGGCGACAATGGCTCGGGCATGCACGTCCACCAGTCGATCTGGAAGAACGGCAAGCCGCTCTTCGCCGGCAAGCTCTACGCCGACCTGTCCGAGGAGTGCCTGTTCTACATCGGCGGCATCATCAAGCATGCCAAGGCGCTGAACGCCTTCACCAACCCGCTCACCAATTCCTACAAGCGGCTGGTGCCGGGCTACGAGGCGCCGGTGCTGCTTGCCTATTCCTCGCGCAACCGCTCGGCTTCCTGCCGCATCCCGGTGACCAATAACCCGAAGGCCAAGCGCGTCGAGGTCCGCTTCCCCGATCCGGGCGCGAACCCCTACCTCGCCTTCGCGGCGCTTCTCATGGCCGGTCTGGATGGCATCAAGAACAAGATCCATCCCGGCGAGGCCATGGACAAGAACCTCTACGACCTGCCGCCGAAGGAACTTAAGAAAATCCCGACCGTGTGCGGCTCGCTGCGCGAGGCGCTGAACAACCTCGACCACGACCGCGCCTTCCTGAAGGCCGGCGACGTCTTCGCCGACGACATGATCGACTCCTACATCGAGCTGAAGATGGAAGAGATCGTCCGCTTCGACCAGACTCCGCACCCGGTCGAGTTCGAGATGTACTACTCGGTCTAGGCCGAGCTTCCTCCCAGGGACGATGGCGGGGCGCTTCGGCGCCCCGTTTTCGTTTGCCAACCGCGCGTCACCGGGGGTGCTTCGGCCACCGATCGATGATATCCGTGCCGGCAGGGCCATCATTCGACCGGCGATGGGCTCCCAGCCAGGCCGCGGCCAACAAGTCCGCACCGGAGATAAACGAGTCCGCATCGGAGATAAATGACTCATTCGGTAAGCATCGTTGGAACGGGCGCGTACCTGCCGGGCGCACCCGTCCCCGCCGATTCTGTCGACAAGGTACTTGGCACAATCGCCGGCATGCCTGGCCGGGTCGCCGATCATGCCGCGCGCATGGAGCGCGCCGTTCTCGCCCGTACCAGCGTCAGGCAGCGTTACTACGCGCTCGATCCGGTGACGCGGGCGCAGACCGAGACCAACGCCACCATGGCCGAGAAGGCCATCCGCCTCGCGCTCGCTGCAGCCGACGTTGACGCCGGCAGCATCGATCTCCTCGTCGTGGCGGGTCCGATGGCCGACTACGCCTGTCCGCCCACCAGCGCCATTGTGCAGGGCCGTCTCGGCATCGAAAAGTGCACGGAGATCGAAATTCATTCCAATTGCACGGGCACGCCGAAGGCGATCCAGGTGGCGTTCGATATGCTCCGCGTCGGCCGCTACAGGCGCGCGGCGGTAGCCTATACGCAGCTCTCCTCGGTCTTCCTGCGCTCAGAGTATTTCAATCCGGAGCATGTCCGGCTGGAGAACCTGGCGCTGCGCTGGATCATGTCCGACGGCGCCGGGGCCCTCATTCTGGAGCGCGACGGCGACGGCATCGAGCTCGTCGACACCCACATCGAGTCGATCGGCGGCCTTGCCGAGCCCGGCATGCACGGCTTCCAGCACGGCAGCTTCGCGCGGGACAGCTCCGTCGCGGACAGGAGGCTTCTCACCGCCATCCACGAATCCGGCGCCCATCACCTGTTCCAGGATATCCGGGAAGTCTCCCGGCTTGCGCCGGGGCACCTCGTCGACGGCGTCGCCAACATGTTGAAGCGGGCCGGGATCGCAGGAGCCGACGTCGCAGAATTCGTGCTCGGCATCCCGGGGAAGCACTTCATCAGCGATGCCCTCATCGAGTATTTCAAGGACGTGGTCGGGATCGATCCCACCGGCCGCTATTCCCATTCGTCGGTCGATGACTTCGGCTATTGCGGCGGCGCTACCATGCTGGTCCAACTTGACCGTCTTGTGCGGGGCGGCAGCCTGGAGCCGGGCGATATCGTCGCCGCGTACCTGGAAGAATCGAGCAAGTGGATGTCCGGCGGGTTTATCGCGCGCGCTTGACCTGGATTTAACCGCGACGGACTGCGACCAAATTTTCGTTCCCGGGTTGATCGCCGGGGCATTTCGGTTGCCTGATGGACCCATGGCCGGCCAGCACAGGATCACCCGCGAATTCTTCGACCGCAGCGTCCATGAAGTGGCGTCGGACCTCGTCGGCACGACCCTTCTCGTCGATGGCGTCGGCGGGATCATCGTCGAGGTCGAGGCGTATCACCACACCGACCCGGCGGCGCACAGTTTCGGCGGCAAGACCGAGCGCAACGCGGTCATGTTCGGGCCGCCGGGATACGCCTACGTCTATCGCTCCTACGGCATCCACTGGTGCCTGAACTTCGTCTGCGAGCGCGAGGGCGAGGCGAGCGCGGTGCTCATCCGGGCGCTGGCGCCGACGGATGGCATCGCCACCATGCGCGGGCGTCGCGGCGTCGCAGACGAGCGCCAGCTGTGTTCCGGTCCGGGAAAGCTGTGCGAGGCGCTCGGCGTCACGGCCGCCATGAACGGCCTGCCCTTGACGCGGCCGCCGTTCCTGCTGCGCATGTCGACGGAGCGTCCCGCTATCGTGACCGGCCCCCGCATCGGAATCACCAAGGCGGCGGACCTGCCCTGGCGCTACGGCCTCGCCGGCTCGCCGTACCTCAGCAAGCCGTTCCGGTAGGAGCCCGCAAGAAGCGACACGCCGTCAGTTGGCCTTGACCGGCTGGACGACGAGATGACCGCCCATTTCCGCCCAGGGGTGGATCTCGCCGCAGGCGGGACAAACCAGCGTCAGCATCCGGGAAGGCAGAGCCCCGAAGGTCACCGCATCCGTCTCGATCGACGTTGAAATCCGCTCGCCCGTGGTCGGGCAAACGATCCAGATGGTGTTCATCGGCGCGGCAGCGTTCATCGAACCGGTCCTCTTCCAGAGAACCGTGCGCCTTTGCGACGGTGTTCACAATAGCACACCGGTGGCGGCATCAGCCGCCCCGCCGCTCCCCGGCCCGAAACGCGGGGTCAAAGCCCAGGTCACGCCTGGCTTTGGCAATCGAGACAAAGCCATCGTCGTCGGCGATATTGTAAGCGCCCCGGGCGCCGTGGGTGAGCGCCAGAAGCGCGGCGCGGGCTGCCGCGTCCACGTGCAGGGATGGCTTGTCTTCGGGCCGGTCCGCCCAGGTTCCGGGTCCGTAGAAATAGCCGTAACGGAGTGCAAACCCGGTGATGCTCGCCGTGGCCGTGACGAGGCGCTCCAGCGCCCCGATTGCCTCGACCAGCGCCTTGCGTGTCCCGGTCGCGGCATGATCCAGCGGTGCCGTCTCATCGTAAGGCAGCGGCCCGGGGGCGTACGCAAAGGCGGCGCTTTGGGCAACGATGCGGCGGACACCGGCGGCCTCAGCGGCAGCAACCAGGTGCGGCGTGGCCTCGATGCGAAGGCGGGCATTGTTGCGGAGCGCGGCCTCAAAGGTTGCCGGGTCGCGCACGGTTGGCAGGTCGGTCAGCTCGTGAACGATGACATCCGGTTTGGCGGCAAGCACCGCAGCCAGCACCGCATCCCGGTTGAAGAAATCGACGATGGCCGGGGTCACGCCTGCGGCCTGCAAGGCTTCGGCACGGTCCGCCCGGCGCGTCGTGCCGGTCACCCTGTGGCCGGCAGCAATCAGCATCGGAACCAGGGCGCGGCCGAGAACGCCGGTTGCGCCGGCCAAAAACACGTTCACGGATGGTCCTCCATCGCCGAACGCAGCGCCGGAAAGCAACGCGCCGCGGACAGGGTCCGCGGCGCAGTCGTCAGGCTGATCCCCAAGCCCGGGGTCATTCCGGGAAATATCCTATCGGCCGCCGTTCCTGACGGCTGTAGCGCCGGCGCAACAGTCGCGAACAATCGTGAATGAAATCAGGTGGCTCGCAGGCCGTGGCGGTGTTGCAGAAGCGCCGCGCCTATCCCAGCCAGGCGAGCGCCGCCTCGGTCCGCGCCTTCAGCGCCGAGGCTTCGGTCAGCCGTTCCCGCTGTTCCTCAACTACTTCCTCGGGCGCCTTTGCCATGAACTGGGCGTTATTGAGCTTGGCGCCGATGCCGGCAATGTCCTTCGCGGTTTTGTCGAGCTGCCGTTGCAGCCGGGCGCGCTCGGCGGCGAAGTCGATGATGCCGGCGAGCGGGAAAGCGTAGGTCGCCTCCCCTACCACGATCTGCACCGAGCCCTTTTCGGGCCGATCCGCGGCGGCGATGGCTTCAATACGGGCAAGGCGTCGGATCACGGCGTCGTGCCGTTCCAGCCTCGCCGCGGTTGCCGGAGCGGCGCCCGAGACCGCCAGCGGGACCATTGCCGCCGCCGGCACGTTCATCTCGGAGCGCACCGAACGGATGGCGGCGATCAGCTCGATCAGCCAGTTGATCTCGTCGGCTGCGGCAACGTCCTCGAATTGGGGCGCCGGCCATTCGGCGAGGATCAGCAGCCCCGCGCCGCCGCGCTCCTGCCAGAGCGTCTCGGTGAGGAACGGCATGACCGGGTGGAGGAGCGCCAGCGTGCGGTCGAGCACCCAGGCGACGGTGGCGCGCGTCTCGTCCTTGGCCGGGCCGTCCTCGCCGTTCAGCACCGGCTTGGCAAGTTCGAGGTACCAGTCGCAGAGCAAATTCCACACGAAGCGATAGAGCGCGGCCGACGCGTCGTTGAATCGGTAGGCCTCCAGCGCCGCGGTGGTCGCGGCGGCAGCGCGCGTCGTCTCGGTCGCGATCCAGCGGTTCAGCGTTTCCTTTGCCCCAGCCGGATCGAAGCCCGCCACCCGCCGGCAGTCGTAGTGCTCGGCGAATTTCGCCGCGTTCCAGATTTTCGTAACGAAGTTGCGGTTGCCTTCCACGCGCTGCGCCGACATGCGGATGTTCCGCCCCTGCCCGGCGAGCGAGGCGAGCGTGAAGCGGAGCGCATCGGCGCCGTATGTGTTGATGAGGCTGAGCGGATCGATGACGTTGCCCTTCGACTTCGACATCTTCTGCCCCTTCTCGTCGAGGATCAGGGCGTGGATGTAGACGTCGCGGAACGGCACCTCCTTCATGAAGTGCAGGCCCATCATCATCATGCGGGCGACCCAGAAGAAGATGATGTCGAAGCCGGTGACCAGCGTCGAGGTCGGGTAGTAGCGCGCGAGCTCCGGCGTTTCTTCCGGCCAGCCGAGGGTCGAGAACGGCCACAGCGCCGATGAAAACCAGGTGTCGAGCACGTCCTCGTCGCGATAAATGGCTATCTCGTCATTTGCTTTGCCATGCTCAACGAAATGCAGAAGAGCGTCGCGGGAGTCTCTGACCGCGACAACTTTCGTTCCATATTTCTTCTCAGCTGCCGCAATAGCCTCTGCTTCCGAAAGCGCGACAAACGACTCCGCCTCTGCGGAGTTTGAAAAAAAGCTCAGCTTGCCTTGCCACTTTTTTGGCCCGTACCACGCCGGAATCTGATGACCCCACCAGAGCTGGCGTGAGACGCACCACGGCTGGATGTTCTCCATCCAGTTGAAGTAGGTCGTTTCCCAGTTCTTCGGGACGAAGCTGGTCTTGCCCTCGCGCACGGCGTTGATTGCCGGTGCAGCCAGCGTCTTCGCGTCCACGTACCACTGGTCGGTCAGGTACGGCTCGATCGGTACGTTGCTGCGGTCGCCGTGTGGGACGGTGTGCAGGTGGTCCTCGATCTTCTCGACCAGCCCCCGCGCCTCCAGCATCTCGACGACGCGCTTCCGCGCCGTGAAACGATCCTGCCTGTCGAGAGCCGCCGTGCTGGCCGTCAGCTCCTCGCTCGCCGGTACGCCCGAAAGGAAATCCGCATTCCCCGCGAGGACGACATTGGCCTCCCGGTCGAAAATATTCACCGTCGGCAAGCCGGCGCGCTTGCCCACCTCGAAATCGTTGAAGTCGTGCGCCGGCGTGATTTTCACCGCGCCGGAGCCCGTCTCGGGATCGGCGTAGTCGTCGGCGACAATGCGGAGACGCCGGCCAACCAGCGGCAGGATCGCGAACTTGCCGACCAGATCCTTGTAGCGCTCGTCTTCCGGGTTCACCGCGATGCCGGTGTCGCCGAGCATGGTCTCGGGTCGCGTCGTCGCCACGACGATGAAGGTGCTGCGGTCTTCCGGATCGAACGTCCGCCCCTCGATCGGGTAGCGGAAGTGCCACAGCTTGCCCTTGGTCTCGACCTGCTCGACCTCGAGGTCGGAGATCGCGGTCTGCAGCTTCGGGTCCCAGTTGACCAAACGCTTGTCCTTGTAGATCAGCCCCTCGCGGTACAGCTCGACGAACACCTTCGTGACGACGCGCACCATCTGGTCGTCGGCCTTGCCGCGCTCGCCCATGGTGAAGCGCTCGCGGCTCCAGTCGGCGGAAGCGCCGAGGCGCTTCAGCTGGTTGATGATCTGGCCGCCGGATTCCCCCTTCCACGCCCAGACCTTCTCCAGGAATTTCTCGCGCCCGATGTCGCGCCGGTTCGGCTCCTGCCGCTCCATCATCTGGCGTTCGACCACCATCTGGGTGGCGATGCCGGCGTGATCGGTGCCCGGCTGCCAGAGCACGTCGCGGCCGAGCATTCGCCGGTAGCGGACGAGAATGTCCTGGAGGGTGTTGTCGAGGGCATGGCCGAGGTGCAGCGACCCGGTCACGTTCGGCGGCGGTATGACCACGCAGTAGGGCGCGCCGCCGCGCGCTCCGGCTCCTGCCTTGAAGGCGCCGGCACTCTCCCACGCGGCATAGATGCGCGGCTCGACCGCGGCCGCGTCATAGTTCTTTTCGAGCATGGCTAGATCCGGGCCTTTCGAAGCGCGGCTGCTGTAAACCGGATGGGATTGGCGGAGTCAATCCGCCGGCGCTGTCCCCGCGTTCAACCTCCCCCTGGAGGGGAGCTTCGGAGCTTACCGTCGGCCGCGCGAAACCCGCTCGATCTCTTCCCGCACCAGACGCTCCACCATGGGCGGCAGGTTCTGGTCGAGCCAGCTGCGCAGCAGCGGCCGCAGCAAATCCTCGGCCAGTTCGTCGATGCCTCGGGTGCTGCGCGAGAGCATGACGCCGGCAAGCCGGTTGAACGCGCCGGCAACCGCAACGTCGGCGGTAGGCGAGAGCAGAGGCTGCGAACGATCCTCCTCCCGGGCGGGTTCAGCCGCCGGAGGCACTGACAAGGCCACCGCCGCGGGCGCGGCATCCCCGGTCCCGCTGGTCGCGGCCGCAATGGGAGCGCGTTCGCCCGGGCCTTGCCCGACAGTGGTTGCCTCGGAGGGAGTCTCGGCTAGCGGCGGCGAAGGCTTCGCGTCCACCGGCGACGGCACAGCGACCGCGGCCTCGATCGCCGCTTCGGCACCCACCTCGATCCGCGCGTCTTCCATCGCCTGGGCAATGGCGAGTTCGACGACGTTGTCGGCCCGGGGTTCACCGGCGACACGCGCGACCTCCGGAAAGAACCGGCTTCCGCGCCGATGAGGACGCGGCCCATGGGTCCCGGTTTGCGCTTCGGCCGCCGGTTCCGCGTCGTCGGAGATCATCCGGCGGATCGACGCCAGAATTTCATCCATCGTCTGCTCCTGCGCTTGACTGGATCTCGCCATGCCGGCACCTCGACTCAGGACGGCGCGACTACGCCGAATCAGCAGCAGACTCTAGCCGAACCCGGTCGCCGCGTGAATCGTCAAGGCACTGTTATGCAGAGCTTTTCGGCCGCCGGAGATTAAGTCCGGCGACTTCCGGTCAGCGGCCCTCGGGAGTGCGCAGCCCGAACCACTTGTCCTTGACGGCGTCGTAGTGAAGCGTCGGGTCGTAGATGGCGACCTTCAGGCGGAGAACCTCGGCGTTCAGCTTGCCGATTGCCGCGAGCAGCGTGTAGGCCGCAACGACACGGTCGTGCTGCGCCTGGGCCTGCGCTTCCTTCGCTGTAAGCAGCGCCTGCTGGGCATTGAGCACGTCGAGCGTCGTCTTCTGGCCGACCTTCTGCTCCTCGATGATGCCGGACAGCACGAGCTGGCTGGCCGAGACGCCGGACTCGGCGGCCGTCACCTGGGCCCGGGCGGCATTCAGCGCACCCCAGGCCGAAATAACCTGCTGGCGCACCTGTGCGCGCGCCGTGTCGAGCTCGAGCAGGCGCTGGTCCTGGGTTTCCTTGGCCTGCCGAACCCGCGAGGACGGCGCACCGCCCTGATAGAGCGGGACGCTCAGTTGGCCCATCAGCGAAGCTGAGTCGGACCAGGTCCCCGCCGGGCTGGAATCGTCGGCGTGCGAAAGCGACCCTTCAAGCGAAAGCGAAGGCAGCATCGCTCCTTCCAGAACCTTCACGTTATAGGCGGCGACATCGACCGAGTAGAGCGCGCCGAGGATCGAGGGATGAAGCCCTACCGCGATATCGAGAGCCTTCTCCATGGAGGCGGGCAGCAGCCCATCGACCGAAGTGACCGCTCCGAGGCTGCTTGGCCGATGCCCGACGACCTGCTCGTAGACCGCGATCGCGCTGTTCACGCCAGCGACCGCGGAGTTGTAGGCCGAAAGTCCGGAGGCAAGGCTCGCATTCGTCTGCGCGACGTCGGTCTTGGTGCCTTCGCCGACGTTCAGCCGGTCGGTCGCCGCCCGCCCCTGCTCGCGCAGGAACTGGACGTTCTGGGCGTTGAGATTGAGGACGACCTGGGCCTGAAGCACGTTCATGAACGCCGTGACGGTATCGAGCAGGGTCTGCTGTTCGACGCCGCGGAGCTGCTCGCGAGCCGACAGCACCGTTTTCTTGGCTACCTTGACCGAGTTGACGGTCCGGAAGCCGAGAAACAGGGGCTGGTCGACGGTGATCGAAATCCCGCGCGGGTAGCGGGCAGAGCTCCACGCCGGATTCAGGGAGGATCGGCCGGTCGCCACGCCGGCATTGGCTGCCGCGCTGAGCTGCGGCCGGAACCCGGCAAGCGCCTGCGACACGTCCTCATCGACGGCCCGCACCTGCGCCCGAACGCTGTTGAGGGTCGTGTTGTTGGTATAGGCGGACGCCATCGCAGCGATCAGGGACTCTGCGGAGGCGGGTGAGAAGGCGAAAAGCGTCGCCGCAACGGCAATCGCGGCGCCCCAAGCTCCATGCGCTTTAAGCACGGTACCCCCTCGTATCTGGGCGGCGCCAAGGGAACCAGACAGCCGCGAATCTTATAATGTACACGCTAGTTTACCGGTGTTTGCTCGCACGTCAATTCAGAAATCCATGACAAATGTCACGATACTCAAGCTAGACTCGCCAGTTGACACCTAGAAGACAAAGGCTTTCGGCTTCTCGAACCCCGGCAAAACCATTGCAGCGGCGCTGAAGACCGCCCTGCTCCCGATTTCCTGTTCGGTCCTCGTATAGATGGTCGCGCTGGCCGAGCGTCCAAGCCCGACGATTGCCACCAGCCGTCCGCCTTCGCTGAGCTGAGCCAGGAGCGCCGGCGGGACGGTCTCTACGGCGCCCTCGAGGATGATCGCATTGAACGGAGCTTCCCGCGGCCAACCGGCGGCGAGCGGCCCGGTCACTACGGTCGCGCCGGCTCCCCCAGCTTCGGCGAGCGCCCGACGCGCCTCGGCCGCCAGACCCTCGTCGGACTCAAGGGCCACGACCGAGCCTGCCAACCGGGCGAGGACGGCCGCCGAATATCCGGCACCGCAGCCGACGTCGAGGACCTTGTCGGAAGGGGCAAGCTCCAGCACCTGGACGAGCCGGGCGAAGGTTGCCGCCCGCATCAGGTGCCGCGGCGGCGCCGCACCCGGCTCGGTCAGCAGGAGATCCTCGTCGACATAGGCCAGCGGCCTACGCCGCTCGGGCACGAAGCGCTCGCGCGCCACCGCGCCCATCGCCTCGATCAGGTCGTAGTCGGTGACATCCTCGGTGCGCAGCTGTGACTCGATCATTTTCAGGCGCGCGCGCTCAAAATCGATCATGGCAAATCTCGGTTGGGACGGAGGCAATTCCTTACCGGCGCGCTGCCGGACTGACAAGGGAACCGCCTTCGTCCCCGCTCTCAACCAATTGCGCGAACTCTGTCGGCGACCCTCTTCACGCGGCCGTGAAGAACAACTATACCTCGCGGCCGGCTGGCCTCGTGGCGGAGTGGTTACGCAGCGGACTGCAAATCCGTGCACCCCGGTTCGATTCCGGGCGAGGCCTCCAGCCGGCTCAAGAACTCCCGACATCCCGGGCGCACTCACGATTTCAGCGCCGCGAAGGCGACGTCGGGTGCGCGCTCGATGACGCGGAGCAGTGCCCGCGCGGGTCCGCGCGGCGAGCGTTTTCCCTGCTCCCAGTTCCGCACCGTATCGACCGGCACGCCGATCTGCGCCGCGAATTCCGTCTGGCTGAGGCCGGTGCTCTTGCGGATACGCCGCGAATGCTCTGACGAGAACCGCTCGACCGCGATTGCAACCGGCGGCAGCACCGCAGGGCGCTCGCTTCCGTCGGCCGCCACCGCCACGATCCGTCCGTCTGCCTTCAGCCGGTAGCGTTCCATTCCCGTCCTCCTAGCTGGCCAGCGCCAGCGCGCCGTGAACCCGATCGCGGCCGGCGCGCTTGGCGTCATAGAGCGCCCGGTCGGCCTCGGCGAGCAGTGCCGCCAGATCGAGACCGTTCCCTTCGCCAACCGCCACGCCCGCGCTGACCGTCGCCGGTATCACGACGCCCTCGTGCTTGAGGCCAAGCGCGGCGAAATCGACCCGTATCCGCTCGGCGATCACCGTCGCGGTCGCGATGTCCACGCCCTCCAGAAGGGCGGCGAATTCCTCTCCGCCGATCCTGCCGAACAAGTCGTTGGTGCGGATCGCGCGCAGCGCAAGGGCGGCGAAGCCGGCGAGCACCCGGTCCCCGGCGTTGTGGCCGAAGCGATCGTTCACCGCCTTGAAGTGATCGAGATCGAATAGCAGCAGCCCGGCGTGGCGCCGGGCGCCGCGCAGCCTGGCAAGCTGGCGCTCCGCGCTGTCGAGGAAGCCGCGGCGATTGAGCACGCCGGTGAGCGGATCGGTCTCGGCATCGCGGCGCAGTTCGCTCTCGTGCCGCTCGCGAATGAGGCCGACGCCGAACAGCGCGATCGCAAACACCATCATCGCCGGCTCCACCATGAAGATCGAGTACACGACGGAGCCGTCGAAGACCCCGGCGGGCTCGCCGAGGATGAGCACGTAAAGGGCGCGGAGGGTGACCACGACACCATGCACCAGGCAGAGGATTCCGAGGGCCCTTGCCGCGCGCGAACTCTCCGGAGCGAACCGCAGCAACTGGTGGCCGGCCGAGACCGCATACACCGCCGCAACCGCGGAGACGAGGGCGATCCGGTATCCGAGGTTCGCGTAAAACGCCGGGATCGTGCAGGCGACCAGCCAGAGGCAGGCCCCGGCAAAGACCGCCCAGACCGGCGCCCGCCGTCCGACGAAGGCGCACGCTGCCGCCCAGCCGAGGCCGAGACCGGCGGTCACGCAGGCATTGGCGAAATCGATCGACACGCGGCCGGGAACCGTGCCGCGCAGGGTGAGCAGTCCGGCGCCTAGCCCCATCAGGAGAGCGGCCGCACCGGCCCTCAACGAAACGCTGCCCTGCCCGCCCCGCCGCCCCTGGAAGACGAAAACCAGGCCCGCCAGACCGCAGTTCAGGGCCAGCGCAAGAAACAGCGTTCTGATGTCGATGGTCATGGATCGCCGAGGGAATCAGCGTTGAACCGCACCCCGGAGCATGCGGGCCGGACCGGTTAACAACTTCTTACCTGGGACTGATCCTTCGCGTCGGATGGCGGCCGCAGGGCTACTGGGCCGCGGCGTCGGGCCGGCCCACCTGGACCTTGATCTTGATCACCTTCCAGCCGCTCTCGAAGATGTAGTCGAGCTCAAAGGAGACGCGGGTCACCGGCGACGTGTCGAAGTAGCCGTGCAGCAGCAGCGCGCCGCGGTCGTCCACCCTCGCCTCCTCGGTGAGAACGGGCTTCGCCGCGGCGATAGCGTCGATGTAGATGCCGTTGTCGGCAAAGCCCTTGAAGGCCTCCTTCAGCTTGTCCGGAGGCGAGCCGTCGCGGAACGGCTTGGCGAGCTTGGCGTGCAGGACGTCGTAGTTGCCGGTGATATTGGCGTCATTGAACGTGAGTAGCGAAGTCTTGATCAGGACTTCCTGATCCTGCGGAGAAGGAACCGCCTCTTCGGCCCGTCCCTGCCCGGCGCCAAGCGCCAGACCCGCCAGCATCGCCATCACCACGAGAAAGCCGCGGCCGAGACCACGCATGCTCACGCTCGGTTTCATTACAAGCCTCCGTGTCAGACGGAAGCAGGATAGCACCCGATTGTGGCAGGCCGCGACCGCGCCGGATGCCGGCGCGGTCTCATGCCTTACATCGTGTTGCTGACGTCCATCGGATCGCGGTAGCCGATGTCCTTCAGGATGTGCGGCGGAAGCCGTTCCATGATGCGCCGCACCTCCCGACGCCGGCGCGCCTCCACGTAGTGGTGAGCCGCACTGCGGACCATGTTCTTCATGTTTGCGAACGCACTCATTTTCTTGTTCCTTTCTTCCGAGGCGCGAGGAACGCGACCGACCTTGGTCCCGCCTCCGTCATGCCGTCGAGATAGGAACTGGGGCGCCCGCCGTCAGTGAACCCGGTCACAAGCCGGGTTCAGCCCGTGACCTCGGTCACCGCCGCAATCACCCGATCGACCTCGTCGTCACGAAGGTCGGGATGGATCGGCAGGCTGAGGACTTCGTTCGCGAGGCGCTCCGAGACCGGCAGTGGCCGCTGGGCGAGCCCGCGGAATGCCGGGTGCTGGTGCAGCGCCAGCCGGTAGAACAGGCCCGTGCCGACGCCCCTCTTGTCCAGCTCCGCGCGCACGCGGTCGCGATGCGGAACCCGGATCGTGTAGAGCGCGAAGGCGCTCTCGTAGCCCGGCGGGATGACCGGCACCGCTACCCGTCCGCGGAGCGCCGCGCTGTAGCGCGCCGCGATCTCCCGCCGCCGGCACAGTTCCGCCTCGAATACCTCGAGCTTGACCAGCAGGATGGCCGCCTGCAGCGTGTCGAGGCGCCCGGTGATGCCGAGCCGCGTCGCCTCGTCCCCGTCGCCCGCCCGTCCATGCGAGCGGATGACGCGCACGGTCTCCGCCAGCCCGGCGTCCTCGGTCAACACCGCGCCGCCGTCGCCGTAACAGCCGAGCGGCTTGGTCGGATAGAAGCTCGTGGCGCTGATGGCGGCAAGCGCCCCGACCCGCGAATTGCCGTGGCCGCCACCAAAGCTCTGGGCGGCATCGGCGAGGATCTGCATGTCGTGTCGGGCCGCCACCTTGGCGATCGCCGGGTAGTCCGCGGGCAGGCCGTAAAGGTCGACCGGCATCACCGCGCGCGGCACGACGGCACCCTCGGCCGCAATTTCGGCCACCGCCCGCTCGAGATCGGCGGGATCGAGGTTGAACGTCTCCGGCAGCACGTCGACGAACACCGGCCGCGCTCCGACCGACGCCACGGCCCCGGCGGTCGCAGCGAACGTGAAGGCCGGGACGAACACGGCATCGCCCGGACCGACGCCCATTGCCATGAGGGCGATCATCAGGGCGTCGCGGCCGCTCGACACCGCGATCGAGTGGGCGGCGCCGCTGAATGACGCCAGCCGTTTCTCGAGCAGGTCGACTTCCGGCCCGAGGATGAACTGGCCATGGTTGAGGACGGTGTCGATCCGCGTCCTCAGCGCATCGCCGAGGCGGGCGCGCTGGCGCTGCAGGTCGAAGAGCGCGACCCGCCCATCGGTCGCGACGGAAAGGGCCGGCGCCGGGCGCGCGGTGGTCATCGTCAGGTGCTCCGTTGAAGGCGGGACGGCGCGGAAACGCGGCGCCCGGCAATTGCGGCAAGGATCATATCAGCGACCCGGACAGCGTCGAGTCCGGCGCGGCCGTCGACCAGGGGCGGGTGGCCGGTCCTGACGCTCTCGAGGAACCCGGCAATTTCCGCGCCGAGGTTGTCGCCGGGCGCAAGCGGGATCGCCTCGACCAGGGCGGCAGCGCCCTCCCCCGAAATCACGGTCAGAGACGGGCCGCCGAGATCGGCGGCGTAGCGCTTGCCAGCCTCGGTCACCACCGCCGTCCGCGCCGGGCTCGTTGCCACCCTGCTCGCCATCAGGGTCGCGACAGCGCCGTTGGCGAAAGTCAGCCTTGCCTCGGCAGTGTCGTTCCAGGGCGTCATTACGGATTCGCCGCTCGCCTCGACCGAAACCACCGGCGATCGCACCAGCGCCAGCGCCAGGTCGATGTCGTGGATCATCAGGTCGAGCACGACGTCGACGTCGGCGTTGCGGCCGGTCCACGGCGTGCTGCGGTTGCATTCGATCGTGCGCGGCGCGCTGACCCTTTCGGCGAGCGCGCGAAAGGCCGGCGAAAAGCGCTCGATGTGGCCGACCTGCAGGATCACTGCCGCCCGCGCGGAGCGCACGACGAGATCGGCGGCCTCCTCAACGGCAACGGCCAGCGGCTTCTCGACAAAGACGTGGATCCCGGCGTCGATGAGCTCGCCCGCCACCCGGTGATGAAAGGAAGCCGGCACCGTCACCGAGGCCGCATCCACCTTGCCGATCAGGCCGCGATGGTCGGAGGCCGCCTGTGCGCCGTATTTTTCCGCGCCGGCGGAGGCACGGGCGCCGTCCGCATCGGCGACGACCACGAGCGTCGCACCCGGATTGGCCGCGTAGTGGCGCGCGTGGTGCCCGCCAAACGAGCCGAGCCCCACGACGCCGACGCGGATGCGATCTGCCATCAACCCGACCCGTCTCGGGCCTGTTCGGCCCTGCCCCCGATTCGCTGGCGTTTTCTTAGCCGATCCGGGCCTTCCGGCGGATAACAAATCCCTGCGGCGCGATACACGGCGCGACCGCCCTCGAATGCCCGGAATCCGAACCGCTGCCCAGGGGCCGCCGTCCGGAATGACCTGGCGATGCAGGGGCCGTCGCGGGGCGCGGTGTAAAGCGAACGATCAGTCTCGTTTTGCCGGCGAGGCCCGCGCTTTTCGTCCGGTTACCCCGGTGCGTTGCCATGCCCATGCCGGTGATGCAGGTCCGGATAGTGAACGTGCCGGTGAACGAGCGGAGCGTGCCGATGCACGTGCGTGTGAGGCTGGCCAGGCGGATCGTTGGGAGCGTGCTTGTGTTGATGATGGGCGTCGTGAACGTGGCGATGCTCGTGAACCAGCTCATCGTGCTTGTGTTCGTGTTCGTGGCGTTCGGTTAGATGGAGATAGAGACCGACTGCCATGAGAAGACCGGCGGCGCCGAGGCGAACGGTCAATTCCTCGTTCAGGAACACGACAGCGAGCGAGACACCGACGAAGGGCGCCAGCGAAAAGTAGGCACCGGTCCGGGCAGTCCCGAGATAGCGAAGTGTGGCCACGAACAGGGCAATGCTGACCCCGTAGCCGAGGAAACCGACAAGCCCGGCGAGCGCCGCTGTATCGAGCGGGGGCAACCTCGCGCCCTGCAAGCCTGCGAGCGCAAGATTGACCGCCCCGGCGACCAGGCCCTTGATCATGGCGATCTCTTGCGGGTCGGCGCCCGAGATCTTGCGCGTAAGGTTGTTGTCGATGCCCCACGCGATGCAGGCCGCGACAACGAGGACTGCGCCAATGTCGAGCGCGAGCGACCCGCCGTTCCAGGACAGGATGACTGCGCCAGCGAGGATCGCGGCGGCGCCGATGAGGAGACGCCGATCGACATTTTCGCGGAAGACAACCCATGCGATGGCCATGGTCGCGAGTCCCTCGACGTTCAGAAGGAGCGCAGCGCTGCCCGCCTCGACCCGCGCGAGCCCGAGCATCAGAAAGACCGGTCCGACGATCCCGCCGGCAAGGACCGCGCCGGCAAGCCATGGCAGGTCGAGGCGGCTGAGGCGCGCTTCGGACGGCAAGCGCCCGCGACCCCTGCGGGCGAGCCGGACGATCGCGAGACCAATTCCCGCGCCAAGGTAAAGAAGTCCAGCGAGAAGCCACGGATCGATCGATCCGAGCAGGACCTTGGCGAGCGGCGTGCTCGCGCCGAAAAGAACCGCGGATGCCAGAGCCAGCGGCACCCCGGGCCAAATGGGTTGAGATGGGTTCATCCCGTTTCTCGCTTTCCTCAGGCTGCTTGAGGCGCCGAAACCGATCCGCGGAGAAGAAGAGCGCCGCAGATCATCGAACGGCAAGGTCTGGAATTTTGACGGCGCTAATCGTGCGCCGGTGAGAGCGGGACTTGCCGCAGCAGCCGGGCCGCGCCTTTGCGGCGGTAAGGCCTGGATGGGCGGCACTCGCCCACCGACCGGATCAGGTTCAACAACGGCTTGCGGGTTCGCGAGGCAGCGTCGAGATGGATGCCCGCTCTTGGCGTCCTCTCGGCTATCGATGTTCCAAGCCGGGGCTAGAGGACTGAGAACCGTTGAAATCCTACGATATTCCAGGATTTCAACGGTTCAATTTGGTGCGGTCGAGAAGACTCGAACTTCCACGGGTTGCCCCACAGCGACCTCAACGCTGCGCGTCTACCAATTCCGCCACGACCGCGAAAAGTGGCCTCGTTTAACAAATCGATCCCGGGGTTACAAGGCGCGCGGCGCCGTCTTGAAGGCCTGCTGTCAGCCCTCGATCATCTGGCGCACCTTGTTCCCGAGTGCCGCGATCTCGAACGGCTTGGTGATGACCTCCATTCCCGGTTCGAGGTGGCCGTTGCCGACAACCGCGTTCTCGGCAAATCCGGTGATGAACAGCACCTTCAGACCGGGGCGGGAAACGCGGGCGGCATCCGCCAGCTGGCGTCCGTTCATTCCGCCGGGCAGCCCGACGTCGGTGATCAGAAGATCGATGCGCTCATCGGATTGGAGGATCTTGAGGCCGCTCGAACCGTCGAACGCTTCGATGACGGTGTAGCCACTCTCTTCGAGCGTCTCGGTAATCAGCATCCGGATAAGCGGCTCGTCGTCGATCACCAGAACCCGTTCGCCGGCACCGTGTTCGACTGCGGAAGCGGCCGGCACTTCCTCGATCTCGTCGGCCCTGCCGAGGTGTCGCGGCAGATAGAGCGTGGCCGTCGTTCCCTGCCCGACCTCCGAGTCGAGGCGCACCTGCCCGCCCGATTGCCTGACGAAACCGTAGATCATCGAAAGGCCAAGGCCGGTGCCCTGCCCGAGCGGCTTGGTGGTGAAGAACGGGTCGAACGCCTTGGCGATAACATCCGGCGGCATCCCCGAACCGGTGTCGGTTACCGACAGCGACACGTATTGCCCGGCGGGCAGTTCGAGGTCGCGCGCTGCCCGTTCGTCCAGCCATTTGTTCGCGGTCTCGATGGTCAAACGCCCGCCGTTCGGAGACATCGCGTCGCGCGCATTGATGCACAGGTTGAGGAGGGCACTCTCCAGCTGCGAGGCATCGACCCGGGTCGACCAGATGCCGCCTGCGCCGACGACCTCGAGCTCGACGTTCGGCCCGACCGTGCGCCGGATGAGGTCTTCCATGCCCCCGATCAGGCGGTTGATATTCGTCGGCTTGGGATCGAGCGTCTGCCGGCGGGAGAAGGCTAGGAGCCGTTGTGTCAGGGAGGCCGCCCGCCGCGCCGAGGCCTGGGCACCTTCGATGTAGCGCTCAACCCCGTCCAGCCGGCCTTGCGCCAGCCGGGACTGCAACTGTTCCAGGCCGCCGCTGATGACGGTCAGCAGGTTATTGAAGTCATGAGCAATGCCGCCGGTGAGCTGGCCGACGGCTTCCATCTTCTGCGACTGGCGGAGCGCCTCTTCGGTCCGGCGGAGGGCCTCTTCCTGCTCCTTCTCCTCGGTGATGTCCCGGCCGGTGCAGTAGACCATTCCGTCCTCCGGAACCCCGATCCAGGAGATCCAGCGGTAGCTGCCGTCCTTGCAGCGGTACCGGTTCGGAAAACGGATTGCCGGTTGCCCGATCTGGGTCAGCGCAAAACCCGAACGCGTGCGCTCGACGTCGTCGGGATGCAGAAGTTCCCAGATCGACATGCTGGCGACCTCGGCTTCGGACCAACCGAGGACGGCCTGCCAGGCGGGGTTGGAGGTCTGGAAATATCCCTCGGGCGTGAGCGCGCCCATGAGGTCGGGGCTCAACTGCCATGTTCGTCCGCGCGCCTGGGTGCGTTCGATCACCCGGCGCTCCAGTTCGGCATTGGCCTCCTTCAGACGGGCCTCGCTGGCCCGCAGGGCGGCTGCGGCGCGATAGGCCTCGGTCACTTCGTAGCCGCCGGCAAAGACCCCCGTAACCTCGCCGGCTTCATTCCGGATCGGCTCGTAGACGAAATCGATCATCTGAACTTCTTCGCGGCCCTGCAGGCGCAATTCCATCCCGCGCTCGACCACGCGGTCGCCGGTCGCATAGACCTTGTCGAGGAGCTCGAAGAAGCCCTGCCCGGCGAGGTCCGGAAACACCTCGCGAATGCCCCGCCCGATGATGTCGGTGCGGCCGGCCATCCGGATGTACGCCTCGTTCACGTACTCGAAGACGTGCTCC
>JBBQGL010000057.1:0-20893 GCA_038323025.1 Hyphomicrobiales bacterium | reverse complement strand
CTCCTCGATCACGGTCCAGTCCCGCCCGAGGGCCTTCCGCATGACGCCGGGCCAGCGCTCGTCCGCCGCGTAGCGCTGATCGGGACGGGGGACCGTCGCCGCGCCCCAGGTGTTGGAATCGCCGTAGCAAAGAACGGTGTTCGCCATGATCTCCCCCCTGATCGCGCGATCCTATTGGGACGGCCGCGCCGACGCCAGCCGAACCGGGCCGGTTGGCGCTACCGATAGGTGGCGCCGAGATGCCGGACGGTGAGGTCGCTCACCGCAGGCGTGCGGCCGTCGTATGAGCGGAAGGCGATGGTGCGCTTCTCGCCGGGGAGCAGGAGGAAGCTGCCGTCGTCGAAGGCGCCGTTGAACCCGGGCGCCTCGGGCTTGACGAAGAAGGCCGGCAGTTCGGCGGATAGCACAAACTCCCCGGGACGCTCCGCCACCGCCTCCACCCTGATGCCGGTTGCGGGAAATTCGTAGCGTTTGGGTTTCCGCGGCAGGACGACGACGCGGAGCATCGGGTCGAAGTCGGGGGCGTCCTGCTTCCGCGCATCGATGACAAAGAACCAGTCCTCGCCTTCTGGCACCGGGAGCCTCGCGAATTCGAGCGAGCGATCCGGAGGAATGGTGGCCACCGCGATATCCTCGCCGAGCACGCGTCCATCGATGGCGATGCGCCGGATACGAGCTTCGATGCACTCGGGCCGGTGCTCGTCGTTCAGCCCTGACAGGACGAGGTTTCCGTCCTCGATGCGCGCGGCGAGTGCCACCGGTGCATAGAACCGGCGGGCATGGTAGTGGAGCGTCTTCCAGGCGAGGGTGTAGTCGAGGCTCGACCATGACACCGCCGGCCACACGTCGTTAAGCTGCCAGTATAGTGCGCCCATCGAGCGCGGCTTGAGGCTCCGCCAGTAGCGGACCGCCGTCTCGATCGCCAGCGCCTGCTGCAGCTGGCTCAGGTAGACGAAGCCCTCGAAGCTGGTGGGCGTCCGGAAATAGCGCGTCATCGTCTCGACGATGCGCCCGTTGAGGCCCTTGTCGCGCTGGTGAAATTCCATCACCGGCGACATGGCGTTCCACTGCGACGGTTCCGCGAAATGGCGGATGGCGGTCATGGTGGGAAAGGCCTGGAAGCCGAACTCCGAGCAGAAGCGCGGCTTCACGGTGTGGTAATGCTCGAAATCCTTGCCCTCGTGCCACACCGCCCAGAAGTGCATGTCGCCCTTCGAATCGTCGTGCCAGGCGTCGCCGTAGTCGAGCGCGCCGGCGCAGGGGCTGGAGGGCCAGAAGCGGCGGTCGGGGTCGCTGGCAAGGACGGCCGCCTCGATGACGCGGTTGAAGCGATCGTAGTTCACCAGGTAGCGGTCACGGTTCTTGCGTGACAGCTCGTACCAGTTGAGCGAGCCAACGATCTCGTTATCGCCGCACCAGAGCGCGATCGAGGCATGCGAGGCGAGGCGCTTCACCTGATAGCGGATTTCAGCGTCGACGGCGGTCAGGAATTCAGGGGTCGAGGGGTACTGCGAGCACGAGAACATCATGTCCTGCCAGACAAGGAGACCGAGCTCGTCGCAGGCGTCGTAGAACGCGTCGAATTCGTAGAACCCGCCGCCCCAGACCCGGATCATGTTCATGTTCGCGGCTACCGCCTCGCCGAGGAGACGGCGGATCCGTTCGGGGGTGATGCGCGAGGGCAGGGCGTCCGCCGGTATCCAGTTGGCTCCCTTGGCGAAAATGTCGACGCCGTTCACCCGGAAGGTCATCGAGCGCCCGATGGCATCGGCCTCGGCGATGACCTCGATCGTACGCAGGCCCACCCTTCGATCGACGCGGTCGCCGGGTATCGTTATCGACGCTTCGTAAAGGTGCTGGCGGCCGTGGCCGGCGGGCCACCACAACACCGGCGCGGCGATATCGAGGGAAAGCGCGGCCCGCCCGCCCGCCGCCGCGGTGACGCGGGCCTCGCCCGACACCGATCGGCCGGCGAATTCGAAGGTCACGGGTACGCTGGCATCGCGGATCGCGGCAAGCTCCACGTCGGCCGTCACCGTAACGGTGCCGTTGGCATGATGGCGCTGGCGGATGACGGCGCTCTCGATCCGCGCCGCCTCGAAGAGGCGCAGATTCGGCGCGGCGTAGACGCCGAGCACCATCAGGCAGATGCCCCAGTCCCATCCGGCGTGGCATTGCGCCTTACGGATCATGTTCATGTCCGCGATGCGGTTGTTGTCGACGCTCCACGGGATCGGGAAAGGCTGGCGAGCGGCGCGGGCATGGGCCTCCGCGGCAGCCGAGCGGAAGCGGAGGATGATCTCGTTGTCGCCCGGGCGGAGCGCGCCGGTGACATCGACGCGATGGCGAATGAAGCTGGAGTCGAACTCGGCGACGGTCGTGCCGTTGATGACCAGCGCGGCCATGGTATCGACGAACTCGAAGTCGAGCACCGCCCACTTGCCGGCGAGCGCCGTGGCATCGACGGCGAAATGCCGGCGAATCTCCCAGACCGCGTCGCCGACCCACTGCACCGCGGTCTCGTTCCGCCCGATCATCGGATCGGGGATGCGCCCGGCCGCGATCAGGGCGGAGTGGATGTCGCCGGGTATCGCGATCGGAGAGATCGCTTCGCCGCCGGCGTCATGCAGCATCCACGAACCGGCGAGGGAAAGAAGCATCGGATACCCGTTTGGTGGGCGAGGGCCCGGTCAGACTTCAGGCGCGCTGGTGGTCTGCGAAAGCTCGCCCGCCGGCGTGCCGCCATAGCGTTCGGTACGGATGCTGGCGAAGGGCAGTCCGGCGTCGACAGCGAACATCGCCGCCACTTCGACGAACGCGGTGGCGCCACAGATGTAGGTGCGGCGCGGCGCCGTGCCGCCGAAGCGGGCAAGCACCTCGGCGATAAACCCGCGATCGACGCGGCCCGTACGCTGGCCCGGCATCGGTGCCGCCTCGCGCGTGAGCGTGAGGGCCAGCGAGAAGTTCGGGTCTTCCTTCTCGCGGCGCATCAGCTCGTCGCGGAAAATCACTTCGTTCCAGCGCCGCGCCGAATAGACAAGCACCATCGGCACCGCCGGCGCCACCGCCGCACGATGGCGAAGCATGGAGACGAGGGGGACAACGCCGGAGCCGCCGCCGATGAGCAGGACCGGACCGCCGTCGGATGCCATCCAGTTGAAGTGCCCGCCGATCGGCCCACGCATCTCGATCGTATCGCCCGGCGCCACGACCTCATGAAAGAATGGCGAGACCTCGCCGTTGTCGAGGCGCTCGATGGCCAGTTCGACATCGCCCTGATCCGGCGGGGAGGCGATCGAGTAGCTGCGTTGCGCCTGGTAGGCGTCGGGGGCCGACAGGCGAACGTCAACGTGCTGGCCGGCATGGAAGGAATGCCAGGCGGGCGGCTTCAGGAAGAAGCTCTTTACCGCCGACGTCTGCGAGACAACCGATGTGACGGTGGCTTCCTGCCAGACAAGGCGCTCGCCGAGGCCGGTCGCGACGCTCTCGACGCTGCTCATGGATCTCCCGTGAAGCGCTGCTCGCGCCAGGGATCCCCGTAGATATGGTAGCCGCGCAGCTCCCAGAAGCCGGGCTCGTCGCGTTCGGTGAACTGGAGGCCGTTCACCCACTTGGCCGATTTCCAGAAGTAGAGATGCGGGACGAAGAGCCGCGCCGGCCCGCCGTGGTCGGGTGCTATCGGCGCATCCTCGTAGGAGGTCGCCACCATGGCTTTTGTGCCGGTCAGATCCTTGAACGGGACGTTGGTGGTGTAGCCGTCAAAGGAATTGGCGAGGGTCCACTCGGTCGGCGCGGTGACGCCGGCATCGGCGAGGATGTCGTCGACAGTGACGCCGGCCCAGTTCGTGTCGAACTTGGTCCACTTGGTGACGCAATGGATGTCGGTGTGCATCTTCGTGCGGGGGAGGGCGTTGAACTCCTGCCAGTTCCACGTCTTGACCGGCTTCGGGCCGACCTTCAGCGTGAAGCGCCACTGGTCCTGGGTGACGTGCGGCGTGGGGCCGGCAGAGAGAACCGGAAAGCCCTTTTCGAGGTACTGACCCGGGGGGAGGCGCTTCTGCTCGTCCTCGGAAAGCCGGCGCCCGAAGAAACCGCGCGTGACCATGGAAGCTCCCGTCTCTGCGGCTGGCCGCGACGATCTGCATTTCCCGTGGATCATGGGGCGGCAGCGCCCTCGATGGCAAGACCTGCAGGGATCAACTCGGCGCCAGTTCCGCACCGGCGAAGGTTCACCAGTTCGTGACGACGGCCGTCTGTCTCGGCGATTCACGCCGGGTAGGTGGACGCCATCGGCTCCGCTTCACCGGGTCGATGCGGGGTCGGGGAGCAGCTGGCGGCCGGCGTCGCGCCGGCGCAGGAACTCGCGCACGTCGTTGATGGAATCGCGCAGGAGATCGGACATGCGCTCGTGGGCGTGCTCCGGCAGGCCTTCGCGAATTGCCTCGAGTATGGACCGATGCTGGTGCAGGCGAGCATCCTGTATCCGCGCGGCCCCCTCCCAGCTCAGCCGGAAGGTGCCACGCAGCGCGGCGTGGATCAGGCTGCCGAGAGCACCGATGAAATGATTGCCGGTGGCCTCGAGTATCGCCAGATGGAAGCGGAGGTCGGCGGCGATCAGATCGCCGGCGCCGTCCTTGAAGCGCTCCATGTCGGCATAGGCCGTGGCGATCTGGTCGATGGTGGTGCGCGAGCGCGCCGAGGCGGCGAGTGCCGCCGCCGCCGGCTCGACGATCTGGCGTAGGGCGTGCAGGTCGGCAACGAAGTGCTCGGTGGGCACGGCTTGCATGTGCCAGCCGAGAACGTCGGGATCGAGCATGTTCCAGTCGGTCTTCGGGCGCACCCGCGTGCCCACCTTGGGGCGCGCCACGATCAGGGCCTTGGCGGCCAGAACCCGGTAGGCCTCGCGCAGCGCCGTCCGCGATATCGAGAACCGCGTACACATCTCGAATTCGTTCGGCAGGAGCGACCCCGGCGCATAGACGCCGCTGACGATTTCGCGGCCAAGCTGGTTGGCGAGATAGCTGTGGATGCTGCGCTCGAACGGAACGTGCCCGCCGCCATATCGCGTCGCGGCGTCACCGGCCACGCGGTCGGAGTGCGCATGGGGAGAGACGCTTGGGCGTGAATGATTGGAGGGAGGCGTTGCCCGCTCGGGCATGCCTATGCCGCTCGACGCAGCTTGAAGGAGCCCACGAGGGACCTCTGCAGCACGATGAAGAGGAACAGGAGCACGCCGCCGCTGATCATGATCCATGCGCCGTTCAGCGAGCCGTTGAAGTTGATAAGGGTTGCAATCAAGCCGAGGATCATGCCGCCAAACAAGGTACCGGCGACCATCCCGACGCCGCCGGTGAGCAGCGTCCCGCCCAGCACCACGGACGCAATGGCGTTGAGCTCGTTCCCCGTGCCGGCCAACGGGTAACCCGACGATGTATAAAGCGCGTAGATGACTCCGCCAAGGGCGCTATAAAAGCCTCCCAGCGCATAGATCGAGACGATGGTTCGCCGCATCGGCACGCCCATCAGGGCCGCCGAAGTGCGATCGCCGCCAATGGCATACACATTGGTCCCGAAACGGGTGAAGTGGGCGATGACGATCGCCGCCGCCAGGGCCACCAGCATCACGATAGCCGAACTGGCGAGAAAACCTCCGCCGGGCAGGGGAATATTGGCTTCCGCGAAGGCGGAGACGAACGGATGCCTGATGGGCACGGAATCGAGGTTGATCATGAAGCAGGCGCCGCGCAGCATGAACAGGCCGGCGAGCGTGATGATGAACGGCTGGATCTCACAGAAATCAATGATGAAGCCCTGAAAGGCGCCGAACAGGACGCCGAAACCCAGCATCAGGGCAGCCGATGCAAGCGGATGCCAGCCGGCCGCGTCGAGATTGGCCATGACGACGCCGACGAAGCCGATCATCGACCCGATCGACAAATCTATGCCGCCGGAGAGGATCACGAATGTGGTGCCGATCGCGGCGACAATGATGAAGGCGTTGTCGACGAGGATGTGGCCAATAACGAGCGTGGAGAAGAAATGCTTGTAGAGGAATCCTCCCGTCACGAACAAAGCCACGAAGACCGCAATCGTCGCGAGGAAGGGCAGGTACCGTTCCCTCATTGCCTTCTCCCTCCGAAGACCCTGAGCAGCGCGCCGCGCGCATTTTTCGACTGCAGCAGAAGGACGATCAGCACGACGACTGCCTTGACCACCAGATTGTACTCGGGCGGCAGTCCGCTGGTCAGGATGGACGTGGTCAGCGCCTGGATCACCAGCGCGCCGACTATCGTCATGCCCAGATAGATGCGCCCGCCGGCGAGCGAGCCACCGCCAATCACCACCGCGAGGATGGCATCCAGTTCGATATACAGCCCCACGCTCACCGGATCCGACGTGTGCGTGTCGGCGGTGAGGACAACCCCTGCCCAGGCCGCGCACAGTCCCGAGATCAGATAGGCGGAGTACTTGATCAGCCGCGCGCTGATACCCGCAAGGTGCGCGGCCGCAGAATTGCCGCCGACCGATTCGAGGAACAGCCCCAGCGCCGTCCGCCGGATCAAGAGCCACAGCGCACCGAAGATCGCCGCGCCGAGGATCAGGCGGGTGGGAATCAGGCCGACGTGGCCAACGCTCAGGTTCTGCAGGAGGGGGCTGAGGAAGCTGGGGTTGGTTCCGCCATAGATCAGGTTGATCATCAGGCCGATGCCGCGCCCGGACACCATCAGGATCAGGGTGGCGACGATCGGCTGGATATCGAGGATCGCGACCAGAAAGCCATTCCACAGCCCGCACAGGAGTCCGGCCCCGAGCGCGATCAGCAGGATGACGAAATGCGGATCGCCCTCGTGAATCCGCCACGCGATCGTGGCGCCGACGATGGCAATCACCGATCCGACCGAGAGATCAATTCCCTTGGTGCCGATGACCACCGCCATGCCGAGCGCAACCATCGCGGTCGGCATGGCGCGATACAAGATATCGATCAGGCTGCCGAACAGACGGCCTTCGACGATGCGAATGGTGAAGAAGCCAGGCGAAACAAAGCCGTCGACGATCAGGATGAGGGCCAGCGCGAGCAGAGGCCAGACCGCGCGCTGGCCGGCGAGCGCGCGAAGCCGCAGGTTGAATGATGGCCGCGTCGTTGTGGCTGAGGGCTGATCCATGCTCACGCGCCCGCGATCGTCTTGATGATATTCTCGCGGGTGATTTCCGCGCCGACGATCTCGCCGACCTTGCGCCGGTCCCGCAACACCGCGATGCGGTCGCCCACGGCCACGAGTTCATCGAGTTCGGAGGACGCCACCAGCAGCGCCAGCCCCTGTTCGCACAGGTGTCGGATCAGGGTTACCACCTCGGCGTGGGCGCCGACATCGATGCCGCGCGTGGGCTCGTCGAGGATGAGTATGCGCGGCCCCGAAACCAGGGAGCGCGCCAGCACGACCTTCTGCTGGTTGCCGCCCGACAGCTGCTCCACGGGCTTGTCGGCATCCGGTGTGGCTATGTCGAGGGTCTTGATCATCTCCTGCGCCAGCCGTTCCTGCTCGTCACGGGAGAGCCGGTGCAGCCAGCCGCGCTTCGACTGGAGTGCGATGATGATGTTCTCGCGGACGCTGAGCTCGCCGAACACGCCTTCGGCCTTGCGGTCTTCAGGACAGAAGGCGATGCCCTGGCGCAGGGACTGGCGCGGCGAGTGGTAGGTGACGGCCGCGCCGTCCAGGTCCAGTTCTCCCGAATCCGGCCGTATCGCGCCGAAGATCAGCTTCGCGGTCTCGGTGCGCCCCGACCCGAGAAGGCCCGCCAGTCCGACGACCTCGCCGGCGCGAAGTGAGAGATCGAACGGGGCGATCGTGCGCCGGCGCCCCAGTCCCTGAGCCGTGAGGATGGGCTCGCCGGTTGCCGACGAGGCCTTGGCGGCGATCTGCGCCTCGTCATGCTCGAGCTCGCGGCCGAGCATCAGCGAGATCAGCTTGAAGCGCGGCAGCTCGGCGGTCGATCCCGTGCCGACCAGCCGGCCGTTCCGCAGAACCGATATGCGATCGGCAATCGCGTAGACCTGGTCGATGAAGTGGGTGATGAAGACGATGGCGATGCCGCGCGACTTGAGATCGCGCACGATCCTGAACAGCAGCTCGGTCTCGCGCGCATCGAGACTGGCCGTCGGTTCGTCGAGCACGAGAACCCGCGTGTCGTCTTCCAGTGCGCGGGCGATGGCGACGAGCTGCTGAATCGCGACCGAGTAGGAACCGAGGGGTCGTTCGATATCGATATCCAGGTTAAGCCGCCGGAGGCGCTCGCGGGCGCGCTCCCGCGCCGCGCGCCATGAGACGAGCCCGAAGCGGCGAGGCTGGCGCCCGAGCGTCAGGTTCTTGGTCACCGACATCGTCGGTACGAGATTGACCTCCTGATAGACCGTGCTGATGCCGAGCGCGCGAGCCTCGCCGGGTGAGTTGATCTCCACCACTTTGCCGTCGAGGCGAATCTCGCCTTCATCGCGGCGGATGGCACCGGTCATGACCTTGATCAGGGTCGATTTGCCCGCGCCGTTCTCGCCCATCAGCGCGCAGACTTCGCCGGGGTTCAGGCTGAAATCGACCTTCGCGAGCGCCTGTATCCCGGGAAAAGCCTTGGAGATGCCGCGCAACTCTATCCGCGGCGTCGTAGTTTCCACCACGCCAGCTCCCCCCGCTTCCACCATTGTTAAGGTGGGCTCATGCACCGATCAAGCAACCTGCCTGGCGAAAGAAGCGGCGCCCTTTGGAGGCGCCGCTCTTCGTCACGGGAGGAAGCGACGGGTATCGGTTAGCCGCCCGGGGTGGGCGCGGTATGCAGGTCGGACGGGATCACCACCCACTTCGGCAGTTCCTTCTTGTCCTTCAGGTACTGCAGGACCACCGGGTAGATGTACTTGCCAATGGCGGAGCGAAGCTCGACCGAGGCGTTGGCGTCGCCGGCCGCCAGGGCGTCCTTCATGGCGGGAACGTAGTCGACGGAAACCATCAGCACGTCCTTGCCCGGCTTCAGACCGGCTTCCTTCATGGCCTGGATAGCGCCGAGCTGCATGTTGTCGTTGTGGGCGAAGGAGGCGCAGATGCCCTTGAGGTTGTCGGTTGCCTTGATGAAGGCTTCCATCACCTTCTTGCCGCCGTCGGTCGTGAAGTCGCCGCTCTGGGTCTTGACGATCTTCATGTTCGGGAAGTTGGAGATGACGGCCTCGAAGCCCTTCTTGCGCTCAATCGCCGGGGCCGAGCCAGTGGTGCCCTGCTCCTCAACGATATTGCAGGATCCCTTGCTCGCCTGAGCCAGCCAGGCGCCAGCCAGCCGGCCTTCGAGATTGAAGTCGGCCGAGATGCGGGTGACGAACAGGGACTTGTCGGCGACCTCGACGTCGCGGTCGGCGAGGAAGACCGGAATGCCGGCGGCCTTGGCCTCCTTGAGCACCTGATCCCACCCGGTAACCACCACCGGGGCGATGACGATCGCGTCGACCTGCTGGGCGATGAACGAGCGCACGGCCTTCAACTGCTCTTCTTGCTTGCCTTGCGCATCGGCGAACTTCAGATCGATGCCTTCCTTCTTGGCTTCGTCCTGCATGTCCTTCGAGAAGGCCGGGCGCCAATCGCCTTCGTCACCCACCTGCGAGAATCCGATGGTCACGGCGTAGGCCGATGTTCCCGCCAGCATCATCGACATGCCGACGATGGCGCCGCCAATCCACTTCATATGCTGCATGACGTCCTCCCTTTTGAATCTGCCCTTTTGGTTTGCCCGTCCCAACTGCACGAGCCGGGGACGAGGGGCTTTAATAATCATACAATCGTACTAAATGACAAAACAAGTCCGATTCGGGTATTCCCTGTGCATTCTCGTAGGTGAGGACGGTGCGCTCTGGGGAATTGCTTGTCGGGGAGGGTGAGCCGAGGAGCGGCGCACGGGTCGCCGGCCGGCGACCATCCGGTCGACGGCGCCGCCCTTAAGGGCACTAGCAGAGATGCGGCAACCCGAGAGGCGAACCGGTCAGCGGAGAGCCGGGCCGACCATGTAAGCGGCGTCGTTCCAGCGGAGCTCGTTCTTGAACTCGCGCAGCTTCGTCTCATGGTCGATGAGGAGGAATTCGATCCCGGCCATGGCGGCGAAGTCCTCGAGGTGTTCGGGAGACAGCGCCAGGGAAAAGCCGGTGTGGTGGGCGCCGCCGGCATAAATCCAGGCAGCCGCGCCGACGGCAAGATCGGGCTCGGGGACCCACAACGCCCGCGCCACCGGAAGCTTCGGCAGTTTCTCGTGTGGCGGGATGACCTTCACGGTGTTCACCACCATGCGGAAGCGGTTTCCCATGTCGACTACGGAGGCATTTACGGCGTCGCCGGTCTTCGCGTCGAAGACCAGCCTGACCGGGTCCTCCTTGCCGCCGATGCCAAGCGGATGGACTTCGCACGTCGGCTTGCCGTTCGCGATCGACGGGCAGATCTCCAGCATGTGGGCGCCGAGAACCGCCGGGCCGGCCGGGTCGAAGTGATAGGTGTAATCCTCCATGAAACTGGTGCCGCCCTCGAGACCATGGGCCATGACCTTCATGGAACGGACGAGCGCGGCGTGTTTCCAGTCGCCCTCGGCTCCGAAACCGTATCCGTCAGCCATCAGCCGCTGCGAAGCGATACCGGGCAGTTGCTTGAGGCCGTACAGGTTCTCGAAGGTGTCGGTATAGCCCTGGAAATCACCGTCAGCGAGGAAGGCGCGGAGCGCCAGCTCGATGCGGGCGGCGTCGCGAAGCGACTCATGCCGCGCCCCGCCTTTCTCCAGGCCCTTCATCAGCGAATAGCTGGAAGCGTACTCGGCGCACAGCCCGTCAACCTCTGCGTCCGTGACCTGATCCTGGAACCTGACGAGGTCACCGAGGCCGTAGCCGTTGACGGAGACGCCGAAGCGAATCTCGGCCTCTACCTTGTCGCCCTCGGTGACGGCGACCTGGCGCATGTTGTCGCCGAGGCGCGCGATCTTCATGTGACGGGAGTCGTGCCAGGCAGCCGCCGCCCGCATCCACGCATTGAGCCGCGCATGCACGCCCGGTTCGCGCCAGTGGCCCACCACGACCTTGCGATTGATCCGCAGCCGCGAGCAGATGAACCCGAACTCCCGGTCGCCGTGGGCGGACTGGTTGAGGTTCATGAAGTCCATGTCGATCGTCGACCACGGGATATCGCGGCCGAATTGCGTGTGGAGATGACAGAGCGGCTTCTTCAGGCCGGTCAGGCCCCTGATCCACATCTTGGCCGGGCTGAAAGTGTGCATCCAGGCGACCAGGCCGATACAGGCGGGGGTGGCGTCCGCCTCGAGCATCAGCGCGCCGATCTCGTCGGGTGTCTTCAGGACCGCCTTGAATACGAGCTTGATCGGAAGACCCGCCTCGGCGTTCAGCGCGGCGACGATCTGCCGGGAATCCGTCTCGACCTGCTTCAGCGTTTCAGGACCGTAGAGGTGCTGGCTGCCGGTGATGAACCAGACTTCAAGGGGGGCAAGATCGATCATGGGCGTTTCCCGGGAAGATTGATTTTTTTGTCGCACAGGCGCCGAGCAGCATGCCGTTCTCGCGCCGGGTTATCATTGACAATAGTGAGACAATCGCTCTTTCATCAGACGATACGGCGACGGCCCGTCCCTTGTCTACGAGGAACCGGCGATGGATCGTCCGTGCGGCGCAGTGGCGGAATCCAGTCATGCTTCTCGGTGGCCTGCGCGAGGAAGTCCTTGCGGCGAACCTCGAACTGGTTCGACGCGGGGTGGTCGTTTACACCTTCGGCAATGTCAGCGGGATTTCCCGCAAGGACGGCTTGGTGGCAATCAAGCCGAGCGGCGTGCCCTATGAGGAACTGACCGCCGAACAGATCGTCCTCTGCAACCTCGACGGTCGGGTTGTGGAGAGCAATCTCCGGCCGTCCTCGGACCTGCCGACGCATATCGAGCTTTACAAGCATTTTCCGAATATCGGCGGCGTCGCCCACACCCATTCCGAATACGGCACCGCCTGGGCGCAGGCGAAGCTGCCCATTCCCTGCTTCGGCACCACCCATGCCGATTATTTCCACGGGCCGATTCCGGTGACGCCCGACCTGACCGCCGACGAGATCGCGGGCGAATACGAGAAGGCGACCGGCGAGGTCATCGTGCGGACCTTCGCGAACATCGATCCGGACCACAATCCAGGGATCCTGGTCGCCGGTCATGCGCCCTTCTGCTGGGGCAACAGCGCGGGCGATGCCGTGCACAACGCGGTCATCTTCGAGTACATTGCCCGGATGGCCACGCACACGCTGGCGGTCAACCCCGACGTACGCCCTTTGGCGCGCGCACTGCACGACAAGCATTTCTTTCGCAAGCACGGGGCCGGGGCGTATTACGGTCAGGGTGGGAGCGGAACCTAGCGTGAGCAGGTTCCCGACGGCCTTGACCCAAGGTCGAGCGGCGGGAGAAATGCGCCGGTAGTTCGAGGCGCGCGGCGGGGGGGACCAGCATGGCCATTGTCGCGGGAGTCGATTTCGGCACGCTCAGCGTTCGCGTCTCGATCGTCGACAGCGAGCGGGGAGTGCTCGCTTCGGCGGTTTCCGAATACCCTCTTCATCGCAAGCACGAAGACCCGGATTTCGCCACGCAGTCGCATGCCGACCACATGCGGGCGCTCGCCGAAGCGACGCGGAAGGCGGTGGCAGCAGCCGGCATCACGGGCGACAGGGTTGAGTCGATCGCCCTCGACACGACCGGGTCCAGCGTCATCCCGGTGGGCGAGGGCATGGTCCCGCTCGACGACTATTATCTATGGTGCGACCACCGCGCCAAGAAAGAAGCTGCCGAGATTACCGAATGGGCGCATCGCGAAAAGCTTCCGGCGATCGACTGGTGCGGAGGCGTCTATTCGGCCGAGTGGGGCTTCGCCAAGCTCCTCCATTGGCTGCGCCACAATCCCGACAAGCGCGACCGGTTCGCCAGCGCCTTCGAGCATTGCGACATGGTCGCGGCGACACTGTGTGGGATCACCGACCCGAAAAAGGTGAAGCGGAGCATCTGCGCTGCCGGCCATAAATGGCTTTGGCATGCCGACTTCGGAGGGCTCCCATCCGAGGACTTCCTGGTCAAGGTCGACCCGCTGTTCAAGGGCGTGCGCGCGAAGCTCGACGGCGAGTATGCGACCTCCGACAAGATCGAGGGGACCCTTTCGCCTGTCTGGGCGGATAAACTCGGGCTGAAGGCGGGCATTCCGATACCGGTCGGCGCGTTCGACGCGCACTGGGATGCGATCGGCGCCGGGGTGAAGGAGGGCGACGCCGTCAATGTCGTCGGCACTTCCACGTGCATCATCGCCTATGCCAGGCAGGCGCGGTTGATCCCGGGCTTCTGCGGGGTGGTCAAGGGCAGCGTCCATCCGCAATTCACCGGCATCGAAGCCGGCCTGTCCGCGGTCGGAGACGTCTTCAGCGCGATTGCGCGGCGGGCGCAGTCCACCGTCGCCGAATTGTCGAAGGGGTTGGAGCGCTATCGCGCGGGGCAGACCGGCCTCCTGCGCTTCCCGTGGGATAACGGCGACCGCACGGTTCTGGTCAACGCCAACGTGGGTGGCATCACCATCGGCTGGAACCTGCAGCACACGGCGCAGGACGAATTGTTTGCTGCGATCGAAGGCACCGCCTTCCATACGCGGGTCATTCTGGATCGCATGAACGAATATGGCGCCCTGACCGAGCGGGTGATCAACGGCGGCGGCGTCCCGCAGAACAATCCGGTGCTGAACCAGGTCTACGCCAACGTTCTCGACCGACCGGTTCTGGTCCCGGCGAGCGCGGTAACCGGCATCGGTTCCGCGATATTCGCCTTCCTTGCCGCGGGTGCCTTCCGCACGATCGAGGAAGCGCAGGCCAAAGTATCCCCGCGACACACGGTGTTCACGCCGCAACCGGAAGCGCGAAAGGCCTGTGATGAACTGTACGGCCTCTTCCGGCGCGTGTACTTCGACTTCGGCAAGCCCGCCAAGGACACGGTCTTCAGCGACGTGCTGCCGACCTTGATCCGCGTGGCACGAGGATAGGCCAGATCAAGAGATGGGTAATCGGAACAGGGTCGTTGACGAGTTCCGCCGAGCCTTTGGCGGCGAACCGCGGGTTTTCCGGGCGCCGGGGCGGGTGAACCTGATCGGCGAGCACACGGACTACAACGACGGGTTCGTCCTGCCGGCGGCGCTGGAACTCGCGACCCTGGCGGCGGTCAAGGCACGCTCCGACCGCAAGATCCGGGTCCGTTCCCTGCTCATGGGCGAGACCCGGGAATTCAGCCTCGACGACATGGACCCCAGGCCGCGAAAGGACTGGAGCGACTATGTTCGCGGCACGGCGGTGATGCTGGAGCTTTCCGGTCACCGGCTGGTCGGCGTCGACATGGTCATCGACAGCGACGTGCCCGTCGGTTCCGGGCTCTCTTCCTCCGCCGCGCTGGAAGTCGCGGTCGGTTATGCCCTGCTTGCCACGGCCGGCATCGCGATCGACCTGAAGGCGCTCGCCCTCGTCTGCCAGCGCGCCGAGAACGAATTCGTCGGCATGCGCTGCGGCATCATGGACCAGTTCATTGCCTGTTATGGCGCCGCCGGCCGGGCCTTGCTGATCGATTGCCGCAGCCTCGATTCGCGTCTCGTCCCGATCGACCCGAAGGCCAGACTGGTGATCTGCAATACGATGGTTCACCATGAGCACGTCGCCGGCGAATACAACGCCCGGCGCCGCGACTGCGAGCGGGGCGTGGAACTGCTCTCGGCGGTGCTCCCCGGCATCCGCGCATTGCGTGACGTTAGTCCCGAGCAACTCACGCGCCATTCCGACCTGTTGCCCGAAGTGATTTTTCGGCGTTGCCGCCACATCGTCACCGAAAACGACCGTACGACGCGCGCCGCCGCCGCGCTCGACGACGGCGATCTCGCTCTCACCGGGCGGCTTATGGCGGAGTCGCACGCCAGCATGCGCGACGATTTCGAGATTAGCGCCCCCGAGGTCGACCGGATGGTCGAACTGAATTCTGCCGTCCCAGGCGTCTTCGGCGCGCGAATGACCGGCGGCGGCTTCGGTGGCTGCACTATCAGCCTGGTTGAGGCTGGCGCGGTCGAGCGATTCAAGGCGGCCGTTGCGCCGGCCTATCAGGCGGCGACGGGACTGACCCCGGTCATCTTCGCCACCTCTCCGGGTGCCGGCGTCGGCGCGATCGCGGACTGAGCGATGCTGTCGACGCAGGGTTCCTCCCACCGCCGCCTCAATCCGCTTACCGGCGAATGGGTGCTGGTCTCGCCGCACCGCAACCGGCGTCCCTGGACCGGCCAGGCCGAGCCGCGTGCCACGACCGCTCCGCTTGCCCACGATCCGAACTGCTATCTGTGCCCGGGCAATCACCGGAGCGGCGGTGTCCGCAATCCCGACTACCTGCACACTTTTGTCTTCGACAACGACTTTCCCGCCCTGCAGTCGGGCGTCGGCCATGAGGAGATCGACCGCGGCGGACTGATTGTCGCGAAAGGCGAGTCGGGCGTGTGCCGGGTGCTCTGCTTTTCGCCGCGCCATGACCTGACCCTGTCGCGGCTCGCGATCGACGATCTCGCCCGAGTGGTTGCGGCGTGGAGCGAGCAGTATGTGGAGCTCGGCGCCCTCGACGACATCAATTCCGTGCAGATTTTCGAGAATGCCGGCGCCGCCATGGGCGCCAGCAATCCGCATCCCCACGGGCAGATCTGGGCGAGCAGCGGACTGCCCAACGAACCCGCCAAGGAGCTCGCCGCGCAGGCCGCCTACCGCGCCGCGCACGGCTCCTGCCTGCTCTGCGACTACCTGAGGCTCGAGCAGGAGGCCGGCGAACGCATTGTATTGCGGAACGACCACTTCACGGTGCTGGTGCCGTTCTGGGCGATCTGGCCGTTCGAGACGATGGTACTGCCCCACCGTCACATCGGCGGACTGGATGAGCTCACCGCAGCCGAGGCCTCGGCGCTGGCGGAGGCGCTCAGCGGACTAACGGTCCGTTACGACAATCTCTTCGAAACGCCGTTCCCCTATTCGATGGGGTTTCACCAGCGGCCCACCGATCGGAAGCCGCACGCCGAGTGGCACCTGCACGCCCACTTCTACCCGCCGCTTCTGCGCTCGGCGACCGTCCGCAAATTCATGGTCGGCTTCGAGATGCTGGGTTCGCCGCAGCGCGACATCACCGCGGAGACCGCTGCCGAGCGGCTGCGCGGGCTGTCTCCGATCCATTACCTGGCTCAGACCTGATTGAGCCGAGGCTCCCCGGCGAGATAGCGCCTGACCTCATCGCTATCCGTGGTCGGCACCCATCGCCCACGGGCCATGGGAGGCCTTGCCAGGCGCATCGATCCGCTCGAAGCCGTGCGCGCCGAAGAAATCGCGCTGCCCCTGGGTGAGGTCGGCGGTCGAACGCCCGGTGCGCGAGAAATCGAAATAGGCCAGCGCGGAAGACAGCGCCGGGACCGGGATGCCCTTCAGGACGGCTTCGGCGACCATGGCGCGCAGGCTGGTGTTGCTCGACTTCAGCAGGCCGGCGAACGGCTCTATGGTCATCAGGTTGGCGACCGAGCCGCTGGTCTCGAACGCCTTGGAGATGTCGTCGAGGAAGACCGAACGGATGATGCAGCCGGCCCGCCAGATCCTGGCAACCGTGCCCAGCGGCAGGTTCCAGTTCCACTCGGCGGAGGCCTTGGCGAGAACCGCGAAGCCTTGTGCATAGGCGACGATCTTGCCGGCGAGGAGGGCGTTCTCCAGAAACTTCAGCGTCGCGTCGCCGTTGCGGAGGGGCGGGTCGAGGAGGCGCGGCGCGGCCCCGAAGAGCTTCTCGCCGGCCATGCGTTCAGCCTTCTGCGAGGAGAGCGCACGGGCAACCACTGCCGCCTCGATGACCGTCGCGGGAACGCCGAGGTCCTGGGCCTCCATCACCGACCAGCGACCGGTGCCCTTCTGGCCCGCGCTATCGATGATCATGTCGACCAGCGGCTTGCCGGTGGCCTTGTCCACGGTCTCCAGGACCTTCGCGGTGATCTCGATCAGGTAGGACTGCAGCGGTCCTTCGTTCCACCTGGCGAAGACTTCCGACATTTTCGCCGGCGTCATGGCAAGACCGTCGCGCATGATGCCGTAGACCTCTGCGATCATCTGCATGTCGGCATACTCGATGCCGTTGTGGATCGTCTTGACGAAATGCCCGGCGCCTTCCGGCCCGCAGAGCGCACAGCACGGCTCGCCTTTGAACTTCGCCGAGATGTCGTTGAAGATCTTCTCGACCCGGCTCCACGCCGCGGGGCTTCCGCCCGCCATGACCGACGGACCGTGGCGCGCGCCCTCCTCGCCGCCGGACACCCCGACGCCGAGGAAGTCGATGCCGCGCGCCTGGTATTCGGCGACGCGCCGGCGGGTGTCGCGGAAGTTGGCGTTGCCGCAATCGATGAGTATATCGCCCTTGCCGAAATGGTCGGAGAGCACCTTGGCCTGGTCGTCGACCGGGCTGCCGGCGTTGACCATGATGACCACGGGACGCGGCGGCTGCACCGCCTCGGCGAGTTCGACCAGCGTCTTGCAAGGCTGCAGGCGGGCGGCGAGGCTGCCGGCATTGGCGATGAACGCGTCGGTCTTTGCCGTGGTGCGATTATAGACCGCGACGGTGTAGCCGTGCTCGGCCATGTTGAGGGCGAGGTTCGAGCCCATCACACCCAGGCCGACCAGTCCAATGTCCGCCATGCGCCTTCCTCCGCGGGCGCTGTTCGCCCGTCTTCAGACCATGCCGCTGGCGCATTCGCCGGGCCGCCGGACGATAGGCAAGAAACCGGTGGCAAACAATGCCGCGTGCAGGCTTCAATCGCAGCCCGGTTCAGTACGAACTGTTGTCCGCGATGAACATGGACAGACGGAGGCGATCCTGCTTCGGGATCAGGTCCTCGTTCGAGGCGGTCATCACCGGCGCAGGGGGGGTGTAGACCGGCGCGGGCGCGCGAGCGGCGACCGCGACCGCCACCGGCGGGGCAGGTGCCGGCTGGGAATTGCCCGGGTAGCGCTTCTCGTAGAAGGCATTGCCGCCGGCGACGACTGCGTAGTGCATGTTCTTGTAGGGGTAGTGATAGCCGGCGGTGTGGAAGAACATCGCGCTGCCGACGCCCGGATGGCGCTGACCGGCAAGCACCGCATCGGCGACGCGGTAGGCACGGTCACGGCTGGCGCCGGACCAGCTCTTGTAGAGAGCGCCGTCGGCGAACTGGTTGCGCTGCCCGACCACGCCGCAAACCGTGCCCGGATATTTCCCGGAATGGAGGCGGTTCATCACCACGGTACCGACGGCGAGCATGCCGTCCTCGCTCGAGCGGTTCGATTCGAAATACATGACGCGGGCGAGGCAATCGCGCGAGGACAGGTGCCGGTATGAGGAACCGCCGGACGTGGTCGCGCAGCCGGCGAGCCCGGTTGCCGCAAGAACGGAGAGCACCGAAAAGATCCGGCGGAGATCCTGGAAGGTCATCACTAGCCGCCTCACCCTGCCTAGAACGCAGCGCCCCCGCTGATTCCCTTTTTGCGGTCAGGATGATGCCCGAAGGCGTCTAAATTTCCCTTAAAGCCGTCTCAAACGGCGGAATACAGCCATTTTCGGCTGTCGAGATCAGGCGTGCAACTCGAAATAGGCCTGATGTTCACGCGAAAGACGCGCGGCCAGGTCGGCATCGCCTGAGGCGACGGCTTCAAATATCGGGCGGTGACTCTCGGCGATCGCGTGGAGGTCGAGATTGGGCTGCAGGATGGTCTTGCGCGAGTGCAACTCGACGTGCAGGGACTCCCACATCCTGAGCAGCAGTTCGTTTTTCGCCGCGCGCATGATGACGCGGTGGAACCCGACGCTGTGCTGCAGGCACAACTCCTTGTCGCCGAGCCGGGCGGCTTCGCGCATGCCCTCGAGATGCGCCGCGAGCGCGTCGACAAAGCCGGCGCGGCGTGGTGTCGCAAGGCGGACGGCGGCCTCTTCCAGTGCGCCGCGGACGAAGTAGATCTCATGTTGGGCGCGTGCGTGGTAGTCGTTGACGAATGATCCGCGGCGCGGGCGGATGGTCACCAGCCCGGCGGCTTCCAGATCGCGCAGCGCCTCGCGCACCGGTGCCTGGCTCGATCCGAATTCGCGGGCGAGGGCGAGTTCCACCAGGCGATCACCGGGCCGGTAGTGGCCCCCGACAATCCGCTCGAGGAGCGCATTGCGGATGCGGACGCCGATCGGCTGATGGTCCAGGCCGCTGGACGAGTGGGAGCCCGCGGAGTTCGGCAGAGTTTCCACCCACATTTCCTTCCGTCCGATGGCGCATCCGGAGCGCCATCGAGTCGATTCTCGACGCGGGCACGGTTGACAGCCAATTATCGATAATCGATCATTGGGAAACGATCAAATACCAAGAACGGTCGGTTCTCCGGATCACGACCGCGCCGGCGGCAACAAAGGCCCCGGGAGCTTGCAGGGAGGAATGCCATGCCGCTCGGCCTCAAACGGGTCGATTCGGTCAGGGACGCGGCGGCAATTCTGGCCGCCGACGCGTCCGCTCGATACCTCGCCGGAGGTACTCTCCTGATGCGCGCGGTCAATCGCGACGACGGCGCGATTGGTGCGCTGGTTGTCACAGATCAGGCCGGCCTCGACCGGATCGAGGTTAGCGGCGGCCGCGTCACTCTGGGGGCGGCGGTGACCATGGCCCAGGTGGCCGGCCATCCGGAGCTCGGATTCCTGGCTTCGGTGGCCGGATCGATCGGTGGACCGGCAGTGCGCAACATGGCGACGGTCGGCGGCAATTTGTTCGCCCGCGCGCCCTACGGCGATTTCGCCGTGGCGCTGTTGGCGCTCGGAGCGACAGTGACGCTCGAGGGCACCGCTGGAAGCGAGACCGTCGATCTCGAGACATTCCTTGCCGGACGCGGGCGGAAGGCGCCGGCGATCGTTCGCGCCATCGCGTTCGATTCACCTCCCCTCGGCGCCTTCCGCTTCGCAAAGGTAATCCGGCGAAAGCCGCATGGCGCGGCGGTGGTGACGATCGCTGCGCTGCTACCGCTCAGCGGCGGCAAAATCACCGGTGCGCGAGTGGCCTATGGGAGAATGGCGCCGGCGGCCATACGGGCGCGCGCCGTGGAGAAGGCGCTGGAGGGCCGTGTGCTCGATGAGGCGGCGGTCGCGGCCGCGGTTGCCGTCGCCAACGAGGGCTGCAAGCCCGAAGACGACGCGTACGGCAGCGCCTGGTACCGAACCGCTGTGCTGCCGGTCCACCTGAAACGCCTGCTGACGGGAAAGGTGTGAGGCGATGGCGCGCGTTCCGATCACCTTCACGCTCAACGGGGCCGAGCAGGCCGAGTTCGTCGAGGCTGGCTCCGCCCTGTCGGATGTGCTTCGCGACAAGTTCGGCTTGACCGGGACCAAGGTTGGCTGTGCCCAGGGGACATGCGGCGCCTGCAGCGTGATCGTCGATGGCGACCTGAAGCTCGCCTGCCTGATCCCGGCGGAACTTATCGAGGGCGCCAGCGTGATTACGCTGGAGGGCCTTGCCCGCGGCGCCGAACTGCACCCGTTGCAGCGGGCGTTCGCCGAGGGCTTTGCAGCGCAGTGCGGCTTCTGCACCAGCGGCATGATGATGGCGGCGGCTGCGCTCCTGTCGAACAACCGCGATCCGGACCGCGAGACGGTGATCGACGCGATCTCCGGTAACATCTGCCGCTGCACGGGCTACGAGCCGATCATCAACGCGATCCTTGCCGCCGCCGCCGAGATGCGCGCCGCGAAGAGCGCCTGAGGAGCGCGACGATGGTCCAGCACATCAAGGAATTCTTCGCCGCCGAGCGCGACGAGG
>JBBQGL010000056.1:0-21400 GCA_038323025.1 Hyphomicrobiales bacterium | reverse complement strand
CCGTCACAACCAGCGCATCAGGTCGCCCGGCGCCCGCCGCGGCCTCCTCCTATCCGCTACCCGCACAGGCCCGATTCGGCACCCTGAAAGGGGTCGTTATTGGACGCGAAAAGGGGGTCGCGGTTGGAAGCGATTTGACACGCTGTCCGCCTGCACCGGATTGCTGTCCGCGATCGACCGGAATCACTGTCCGCCTTCAAATGGAATGCCTGTCCGCCTTCGCCGGAATACGCAGAACAGGGGCCACATCGATCGGGCGTTGCCCGAGCCGGGCCGCGACTGAGCCGCCTCCACCAAGCGGTTTGTCCGTCGTTGAAGAGGCTCCGATCCTGCGAGTCTTTGTCGAGCGCTGACTGGCCGGTGATTGCCAACGGCTGCCTTGGCGGATTTCCGCCATTCTGGAGGCGGTGCGGAGCTTGGCAATCGATAGCCAAGTCAAATAGCCTAGGCCGATTGTGGCAATCTGCCTAGCTTATTCGCGTCCCAATGATCTGCCTGCTGGGCAGGTAGGGACGGTTACCAGCTATGAAGGCTGGGGACCGCGTCACAAGCGGACATTTGCCTTAGTGGCCGGGACCAAAGGGACTGCGAGGTCGACGGCGAAAGGTCCGACTTTCCCGCATGGGCCGCCGACTTATCCGCCTGCCGTGATGGCCGAGGAGATCGACTTTTCCCTATTGGCGTGGCGGTTTGGTCATTCCGCCTGCGGGCCTTCCCCGTCGCTCAGAGGCTCCAGGGTCCGCCGCGCGCCGCCGCCGCCCACTTGGCCTTGCGGGTCTGCTCGGCGAGTTCGTAACTGCCAAGGTAGGCGATGACCTCCTTGATCGAGAGATGGCCGAGCAGGGCGCGTCGCTCCAGCGGCTCAAGATCGGGCCAGAAGTTGATCTCGACACTCTCGCCGAAAGCCTCGACCAGCCACGCCTGGAAGTCGTCCATCGCTTCCGGAAGGACGACGGCTTGCCGCCACTTTTGCCCAGGGCCGGGGATGCGGTAAGCCAGTGGCAGGAGGGGGAGGAGGGTAACAAAAATCTTAAGGGGACCCTCCCTCTTGCTTCCTTCTTTCTTCTGTAGCTTTTTGTTACCCTCCTCCCCCTCACATTCCCGGCCCTCGGCGAAGGCTCGGTGAAAGGCCATCTTCGCCGCCTTGATCCGCGCCGCCTCGACCTCGGCCGCGCCGCCTTTCGCCTTGGTTTTGAACAGCTTGGGGAACCGGCGCACCGCATGTGCGGGCGTGAGGGGAATAAATCCCGCCTCGTCGAGCATCGCGGCAAAGATCGCCGGCAAGGTGTCGCGGTCCTTCCACGCCACCGCCTCGTCGAGGACAACCCCCCGGATGGCGTAGTCGCCGACGATGATCACTTCGGCCGGGTCCTCGGCGGTGCGCCGGGAGAGGCGCAGCCGGCCAATCACCTGCTCGATCTCGCCTTCGCAGGCCTTCCAGCGGGCTTCCTCGACCAGCGGATCCGGGTGCCGTGGCACCATGACCTTGACGTAGCCTCCGCCGCGCAGGGGAATGGCGCGCTCGACCGGCTCGCCGTACCAGGCGCCGATCCCGTTGCGCTTGCGGGCTGGCCGTGCTGGTTGGACACCGGTCATGCGGCCGACCATAGCCTCCAGCTTCTCCGACTGCGGCAGGGTCGCCCCGATGACAATCACGGCGCGCGCCTTGCCGTAAACATCCTTGCCGGTGATGTTGTTGAAATGATCGGTGACGACGTTGGCGGGTAGACCAAACTCGACCAGGGCTTCCTCGACCGCCTTCTGGCAGACGACCAGTACCGCCCCCTCGAACCGCTTTGCCTGCTCGACGACGAACTGGTGGATCAGGCGCTGATTGCGCCGGCTGCCCTTCGCCTTGATCAGCCTGGTCGTCGACACCGGAGCGCCGAAGTATTGCCGGAACCTGACATGCTCCAGGGGCGGCATGCGCACCCGGATGTGCATCCGCCGCTGCCAGTTGAAGCGGTCGGTTCCGCCGAACGCCAGCCCTGAAAGGCCCGGCGTCGGCGTCGCGTCGGCGATCACCCTGGTCGCCTGGTAGTGCCGGCTGATCGGGCTCAGGCGGCCGATCTCAAGCGTCGGCTCCTCGATCTTCTCGACCGGGTCAGGGCCGCGCAGAACGACCTCGCCCGATACCTCCTCCGGGGAGAGCGGCTCACTGTCGGAATGGTCGTCGGGCTCCTCGTCCGGTTCTTCGCCGACCGGCGCGGGCCCGCCGTCGCCCATGAACCTCCCGAACACCCCGTAGACCTCCGCCCACTGGCGCGGCGATAACTTGCCAGCCCAGCGCCCCGCCGCCCTGGCGACCGCGCTGAGCGGCATCCCAGGCCGCAGGATCGGCATGTCCTCGGCGCGCTTGAAGGCCGCCACCCTGGCGCCGCGCCACTGGCTGGCGCTGAGCTCGGCCGCGTTCAACTCGGCGCGCGTGAAACCGCCGTAGCGCCCCTGCTCGCCGCGCCGCTCGATCAGCTGGCGCAGCTTTTCCTGCACCCTGTACTCGATGTTGGGTAGCTCGCCGGCGACGTCGATCTCGACATCGGCGGCCGTCGCCGGGCCGCTCCCTGGCGGGCGATGCCTGACCACCGCCACTGGGCGGTTCACTGGCGCACGGCCGTCGACATAGCCGATTTTGCTCAGCGGAACCCGCACGACCGAGCTTAGCCCGGCCTCGACGAAGCCCTCGTCAATGAACACCAGGCCGGGCTCGGGGATGCCGTCGCCGCCGTGATAGAGCATCTGGTGGGTGAGCAAAGTGACCTGGCGATCCTGGTTCAACTGACTGAACCAAAGGCAGCCATGTCTAAACTGGCAGCTGTCTATCGCCGGCTTGACGCGACGGCCCTCTTTATTGTGCTTGCGCAGGGTTTTTCTTACCGGTTCTTCCGGCTGCTTCCCTTCGCACACGCCGGGCTTGATCGGCAGTCCGAGCCCGTTGGCGAGCCTGACCGCCTCCGGGTTCTCGCACAGAGGGCGGCCGTCGGGCGGTGGCATGACCTGGTCGCGTCCGCGATAGACCAGGGTGCTGAGCCCGTTGATCGGCGCCAGGTATTTGTCGTCCAGTTCCTGGCTCAGGTCGACGCGCGGCGTCGCCACCACCGCCCGGAAGGCTGAGTTGGCCAGCGCCCGCGCTTTGATCCGCTTGAGGATGCTGACCGACTTGCCGAGACCGGGCGGGGTCTCCAGCAGGATGATCAGGCGGAGGCCATGATCGAAGGCGAAGCGCCCGAAGGGATCGTCGCGCAGCTCGACGTCGAGGGCGAGCTCGGCCGCGATCAGCTGCTCGGCTTCCTGCATCGTGTCGACGACGATGATGTCGGTGTCGTCGCGCTCGGCGTCGGCGGTGATGTCCTTCACCGGATCGAGCGGTTCCTCCGAGACCGTGAAGCGCTGCTCGCGCATCTGGCTTCTGACCCAGCCGCGCTGCTTGGCCAGGTGAAACAGTTTGGCAATGGTGATGCCGCCACCGCGCGTGAAGCTGCGCCACCTGGCGAGGAGATCGGCCTCGCTGAACTTGCTGCTGGTGCGCGCCCAGGCGCGCCAGAGATCGAGCCCGGCCTCGCCGAAGTGATCGTGCAAGGCCATGCCTATCGGAACGTAATTCTCGAAGGGGTCGGCGTCGACGTAGCGGAGGGCATCGGCGGCCTCGGCCAGGTCGGTGCCGGCTGCGCCGCTGCTGACGAAGTGCCCGGCTTCCGGGCGCCAGGTCTCCCCGGAGCGCTGGCTGGTCGGGTTCTCCGCCAGTGTCGGGATGTCACTAATGACGATCCGGCGCTCGTCGTAACGGATCAGCTGGGCGCGTACCGGCTGCCGTCCCGCTTCGATCTTTGTCTGGCTCAGTCGGTTGATCGACCCCGGCGCGCGGAATAGCTGTGCCGCCGACTTCGGGCCTGGGTCGCCGCCGAGTTGCGTGATCAGAAACTGATTGCGCAGCTCGATAGGCCGCATCAGTGCCTTGTCACCCTTGACCACCCAAGGCTCGGCAAGCGCCCAGATCGCCTGGTAGCCGCCGCCAGTGAAGATGACGATGGCGGGCGACGGCGTGAAGGCATCGATGCGTGCCAGGACCTCGGCCTTGGCGGCGGCGACCGCATCGGGGTCGGTCCAGTCAAGGTCCTTGTGCGTGTCCTTGAGATCGACGTCGACATAGGTGCCGAGGAGAAAGTCGATGTCGGCCTTGCTGGTGCGGCCGTGCTTCGGTCTCCGCCGTGGTGGGTTCACCTCGAAGTAAATGTTCCACTGGTCGTGACTGGTAAGGAACCGGCGCAGCTTGTCGTCGCGCCAGGCATCGGCCTTGAGGAACTCAAAATCCGTCTGCGCCGTGCCGCCAGCGTCCAGGGGTTCGCGGATCGCTGCCAGCGACCAGGCGCTGTGCGACTGGAACCTGGTCAGGAAGGCGATCAGTGTCTCGGCGTTGTGGTGCTTGCCTTCGACGTCGGCAAAGTTGGCGAGTGGCGATTGGCGATCTGCGGACATGCGGCACCGTTGCGGCCGGACGACGTGAAGATTGCCCTGGCGACGGGCGGGTGATGCCTCCTTTCATTTTCTCGTTTCCGGTTCTCTGGTCAGACGCGCCTGGTCGGTAGCGCGGCTGGCGCGGGTCGCAAAAAAGCGATCCGGGGAGCACTTGCAGTTTCTGTCGGGGGAAGGCATTTTGCCGGCAGGCGGCGGAGCCTTCCCACGGCTTCGACTGCTTACACGGACATCACCGCTCCAGAGGATGGTGTCCGGTTTTCCCGGCTGGGCCTGCGAGGGCCCGGCCGGTATCTTTCCTCAGTCTGCCACTGAGCGACGGCGCGACGGAAGCGAAATCCGCTGCCGCTCAGCCTCGCTTCCGAGGTCGGCGATGCGGCTTGCTTATCTCCCGCTTGACCCGCGACACCGTTCCATTCCCGACGCCGCAAAGGCGCGCCGTCTTGTTAATGCCGGTCCCCTTGGCAAGCTCTTTCCGTATCGCCGCCTCGGTCTCGTCCTCGATATTCGGCCGACCTGGTCGCGGGGCGCCCTGACGCCGATACTCCAGGCCGCTCTGTCGTTCGATGCTCGTGCGTAGTTTCGGGAACGGCGGCAGGTCCTTGCCCAACGCCATCGCAAAGGCGGCTTCCGCCCGCCACTCTCTCATCTTTTCTGCGTTGTTGGTCATGGGCTGTCCCCTATCCAGTAATAATTTCTGGATACCACCCGGTCGACCCAGGGGTCCGGTTAGTCGTCATCGAACATTCCTCCTCGTCGCGGGGTCTCTACGGCGTCTGCCTCGGCGAGGGCGAGGGCGAGGGCATCGGCGAAGGCGCGGGCGTGCGCGACCAGCCAGCCGATGATCGCCGTCACCGCCTCGGCGCGGGTCTGGATCGCCGGGTCGTTGGCGAAGTCGCCGCTGAAATGCAGGGCGATTGCCAGGCTTCCAGCGACCGCTGGCAGGCGTGCGAGGTGCGCCTGTAGGCCACCCTGCGCCTCGCTCGCTACGACGTGCAGGCGAGCCCTGAGGGCGTCCATCGTCTCCTGGGCCTCCGCGTCGCCGAGGGTCAGCTCGATTGGCGGTCTCTCGATCAGCGCCTCGACCAGGAGGCCGAAGCCCGCCTGGGCCTCGCCGGGATCGCTGCCGTCGCCGGGGTCGGCCGACTGCAAAATCACCGGCGTCATGCGCGCCAGTAGCCCGCCCGCAGGCAGGTCAGCCAGGGCGGCAAGCCTCTCGCGGTGGATGCCGGCCAGGATGCCGACGCTGGCCGGGTCGAGTTCGACGGGAGCGCGCACGCGATTGAGTGATTGGCCGTAGCCATCCAGCGCCCTGGTAAAAAGCGTGCGGCCGGGCTGTGCCGGCGAGGTCTCCATCATGTCGAGCCATCCGGTGATTTCGTCGCGCCGGATCAGGAGGCCGCGCGGCTGGCGGGCGAGGACGGTTGCCAGGGCGGAGTAGCCCGGATCGTCACTCACCAGCCGCAGCGGTGGCGATGGCGTGACATAGCCCTTCGGCTTCCTGCCCCTGGTGACTTGGGCGGCATGGCGCAGCCGGTCGCGCCGCTCGTAATCGAGCAGCGGATCGAGCGCCGCTTGCAGCATCGCGCTTCGGCGGTCCATCGGTGCGTTGACGGTCAAGATGCTAAGCCTCGGGCCGACCGCGAAGCCGGGCGCCAGCTGGAGCTGTGTGCGTCCGTCGATAGCGGCACCGAGAGCAACCAGGGTGGTGATAGCGAGGCCGCTGGGATCGACGCCAGTGGCGGCGCTGGTCGCCTCGACGAAGGCGCGCGGGATCGGCGGCAAGGCGTCGAGCGGAAAGTCGGGCAGCTTCACAATATGATACCCGACCGGAAGCCAATCGTGGCATCGTAGGTCTCCATTATTCGGTTGAGCCAGGTCAGGCCGGTGCGAAAGTTCTCCATGAAGATGGCCTGGTGCCGGGGGTCCGGGTCGTAGTCGCCACCCAGGATGTCAGCGATGTCGAGCTTGCCGTATTCCTTATACAGGTGCCAGACATCGCTAGTGATGTTGAGGTGGGCCTTTTGTATCGGGGTCAGCTCGATCACTTCCTTTTTCTTCGGCTTCGGCTTGAGCGAAGCCGCGTAGCGTGAGCCCAGGCGAGCCGCCCTGATGATCTCGCGCTGCATGGCCGTCATGATCGGCTCTTTGCCTTCGGCAAGTGCCTGCTTGAGGGTTGTCTTGACGATGCCGGGATTGGCCCGCTCGGCATCGCGGATTTTGCGGGCCTCGTGGATTTCCTTGCGGGTCAGGCCGGGAATGTCGGCGACGGCGAGCTTGTTCCCTTTCGGAACATGCTGATTGTCGGCCCGCGTGCGAACCTCCCCCCTCGCCTGCGCCGCGTCGTACTCGTCGGCGAGGCGCATCCTGGCGGCTGTCTCGATCTCGATGGCGCCCGCCTGGGCGGCATGGATGCGCGGCAGGATGTCGTCGTAGGCTTTCTTGGCGCGGGCGAAGCGGGAGGCGGTTTTGGCCGCGCTGTAGGCGGCTCGCGCCAGGTCCCTGGCGTCGAGGATTTCGGCTGACGTGCGCGCTCCCGCCAGGGCTTTGGCGGCTTGATCGACGAGCACTGGCAATCTGATGGCGGCGGTCATGGCGGCGTTACTCTCCCTGGTTTTCATGGGGCTGCGCTTTCGCGATCAACCAGAAGCCCGCGCTTGCGACGCGAGGCGAGGATGTCGGCGGCGACCTTCGCCTGGCCCTCGCTGACGAGGTCGACATCGTTGCCGGCGAGGTCGATCCGGGGCTCACCCGCGACGAGGGCGGCGAGGTAGCCCGTCGCGTTGACGTAGGCGGCGAGGCCTGCGGTCAGTTCGTCGCGTGGGATCGCGCCAGCGAGGGCCCTGTCCAGGTCCTTGCGGATGCCGACCTTGAGCGGACACCTCGACCAGGGATCGAGGTCGAACGCCTGCGGGAAGCGTCGGCACAACGCGGCGATCACCGCGTCGGCGTCAATTTGCACAGGGGTGGAGGTCGGGCTATGGTTCGGCGCGGACTGTGATGACTGCGCGACCAGAGAGCCTGCCAGGTTGACACCCTCGGCAGGCTCTCGCCGTTTAAGGCGGCTCACTCCGCATCAGCCCGCTGGCTGGCCTTCCGCCGTCTACCCCTGGCGAGCTTCTCCGCGATGGCGGCGTTGCGAGCGCGGGCCTCCGGCGAACCGTCGTCGCGCAGGCGAGAGCGCAGCCATGCCGCGACCTCGTTGCCGTCGCGCCGCTTCATGCGCGCCGACAGGACGATGCCGCGTGGAAAGCCCTGGGTACGTTCCAGGCGCATGGTCGTTGCCCGGCTGCCGCTGATGCCGATCTCGCGCAGATCGTCGTCAGTGAGCAGCCGGCCTTCGCAGCGGGCGGCAACGTCGTTGATGGTGTTGGTCGGCTTGATCGGCTTGGTAGGCATGGGGGTCACTCCTAGTCGTGGTGTGACTGCCCAAATAATACCAAATCCCCGCCGTTGCTCTGGTTACAAACAGGGGGGGTTCCGACCAAACTATTCGAGGTCCGCCTGCTGGCGACGGTAGGCCGCGCGCACGGCGCCGGGAGTGTCGTGCAGCAGCCGCGCGGCCTCGGCGAACACCTCCCCCTTGGTGGTCATGCCGAGCTCGTCACGCGCCTCGTAGAGGTCATCGACCAGGTGAGCTTTCATGCGGTCGCCGCTTCGGCGGGTGGAGTGGTCGCTCCATGCCGGCAGCTTCTCGCCGTGCTCGTCGCACAAGTCCTCGGCCGCGCGGCGAGCTGCCTGGCCGTCGAGCCAGCGCTGCTTCAATGCCGCCAGGCGCGCTGACAGCCCGGCGTGACGGCGCTCCTTGGCAGCGACAGCGGCAGCGTCGGTCTCCTCGGTCGTGTGCCAGGGTTCGGTATCGAGGTCGTGCCACCAGCGCCCGAACCATGCGTCGCGCGTCGCCGCGAAGGCGGCCGCCTGATCGGGGCTGTGGGCTGGCTTGCGCCGGCTCACGACGCCACCGCTGCGCCAGCGTGAGAAGCCTTCGGCAGCTCGACGACGTTGGTCGCCGGCTCGACCAGGCGCTCGATGTAGGCAGCGAGCCGGGCGAGTGCATCGGCCTTGGCCTCGCCGTACTCGAAGCGGTCGTAGACCTGCTCGACCGCCGAGCCGACCTTGTGACCGAGGACGCGCTCGCTGATGTCGCGCGACACCCGCAGCTGGGAGAGCAGTGACCGCGCTGTCCGGCGCAGATCGTGCAGCACCCAAGAGGTGACGCCGGATGCCTTGTCGAGCCGCCGCTTGCTCGCGGCAAAGTCGTTGAAGGCGGTCCCAGCCCGACGGGCAAAGACATGCGGGTTCCCAACGAGGCGTGGGCGGGCCCGGATGATCGCCAGGGCCAGGGCAGACAGCTGGAGCGGGCCGCCATGCTGCTTGGCGCGGGCCTCGACCGGTGGGCTCCATATCCCATCGGCGTCGATGTCGGCCCACTTCATCGTGCGGACAAGCTCTCGTCGCTGCGCGGTCAGGAGGGCAATCTTGACGATGTCGCCGAAGGCGCCAGTGCATGCGTGCCAGACGGCGGCGATCTCCTGGTCGGTGAGGATGCGCGAGCGCGGTGGCGCATGGTCGCGGCTCATGTCGCCGAGATCGATGGGCGGGCCGTTGACGTTGCGCGCGTACCAGCGCCTCAGGCTGCCGAACACGCTGAGGGCGCGATCAGCACTGCGCCCGCCGCTGGCGTTGGCAATCTCGTCCATCATGGCGGCGAGGTGCTGACGCTGGATTGCCAGGAGCGGGGTGTCGGCACCGAGGAGAGGCAGGATATGGCGATAGACGATGCGCCGGCTCTCGCCACTGGTACGGTACCCTCGACCCTCGACGACTTCGCGCAACCATCGCTCGGCGACCTCGCCGAGCTGCCCGGCCGGGACTTTGACAGTGGTGCCGCGCCGGATGCCGTCGATGATCTCCACCGCTTTGGCGCGGGCCGCCTCGATCAGCATGCTGTCGGTAGGGCCGATGGTGCGCCACACCTGGGCGCCACCCCTGGGCCGGGCGACGCAGACATAGCTCTTGCCGCCGCTCGGGCTGATGCGGACATAGAAGCCGGCGAGGCCGGGATCGGGAACCAGCGTGCGCTTGCCACCCTCAGGGCGTAGCTCGGCAACCTGGGCGTCAGTCAGCCTGCGGCGTGCCATGTTTTCTCCTCCTGGCTATCAATCTGGCTATCAATTTGGCCTCCGAAGGCCAGATTTCACCAGATTGCGTCAGAGGAGGAAATGGGCCGGTCTGCTAGGGTTTGCAAGGGCTATAGCGCGAAACTGGATTTCACCAGATTGCATTTTGGCTGCTCTGGGGGCAGGACCTCGATGCGGACGGCCCCGGCAACCGTCCTGTCGGCGACTATATCGCGGGCAAGGACAACAATGACCGGCGACGGGAGTACCTCGAACTGGTCACGGCGCAGCTCGTCTCCGACCTCGACGAGCTTGCCGGCGACTGGGCTCCTGGCGATCCGGGCAACTACGCCGCGACATTTCTCAAGTTGCCCGAGCGCGAGGCCCTTGGCCGCATGATCAACGGCATCGCGGTGCTGGCCGGATCGGAACTCATGGCCGAGCGCATGGCGGTCGCCCTCGATTCGGGCGACCAGGAAGACGAGCAGTCCTGCTTCAGCGACACCACCCACCAGGACTTCGTCTATGACGTGAAGGGCATCGCGGATGTGTGGTTCGGCGCCTACGCCGGCGTCCCCGGTGCGAGCCTTGACGCCGTGCTCGCCGGCGTCGACGCGCCGCTTGCCGCCGAGGTGCGGTCGCTCCTCGATGAGACCATTGCCAGGGTCGCCGTGCTCGGCGATCCCTGGGACAAGGTCCTCGCATCGGCGCCGGGCAGCCTCGGCCGCGAACGCGGCGAGGCGGCCGTGGCTGCGCTCGGCAAGCTCGCCGATGGCTTGAAGCGCGCCGGCGGGAAGCTGGGCGTCCTGGTCCAGATTCCGTCGGACTAGAAGGCGCGGCCAGTCCGATGCACCGGAAATTGCAGGTCGTTGTCGGGTCGCTTGTCGCGCTGGTCGCGGTAGCCGCCGTTGTCGGCGGCCCGCTGCGGGCGGCAGTCAATCCCTTGCGCGCTGCCCTGCTGGCGGAACCGCTCACGCCGCAACTCGGCGGGGACACCTCCCGCGTGATCTCGACGGAGAAGGCGTACACCTATATGGCGGAGAATTCGCCCGTCGAACGCCAGCGCGTGTTCTTCTTCGGCAACCGTATCTTCAATACCAACTGGGTCGCCTTTCCGGCGTCGGTCAAATTGTTCGACGGCCTCGGCCCGACCTTCAACCGCAATTCCTGTTCCGGCTGCCACGTCCGCGACGGCCGCGGTTCGCCGCCGGAGACCGCTGGCGGACCCATGGATTCGATGCTGATCCGCCTCTCTGGTCCCGACGGAAAACCGCATCCGGCGTATGGCGATCAGCTCAACGACCGCGCCATCCCCGGGGTCAATCCCGAAGGCCGCGCCGTCATCAACTACGAAGCCGTTCCCGGAAATTATGGAGACGGAACCCCTTACACGCTGCAAAAACCAGCCTACCGTTTCGCCGATCTCGCCTTTGGCCCCCTCGACGATGCGGAGATCAGCCCGCGCGTGGCCCCGGCCGTCATCGGCCTCGGCCTGCTGGAGGCCGTGCCGCTTGCCACTCTCGATGGGCTGGCAGATCCGGAAGACTCAGACCGTGACGGCATCCCCGGGCGTATCAACTGGCTGGACGACGGCAAGGGCGGCAAGGTCGCCGGCCGCTTCGGCTGGAAGGCCAATGTCGCGACGCTGCGCGATCAGGCGGCGGGCGCCGCCCACGGCGACATCGGCCTGACCACGTCTCTCATGCCGACGCAGAACTGCCCGGCGGTTCAATCGGCCTGCGTCGCCGCTGTCGCCGATCCGGGCCCGGAGCTCAGCGACGAATTCCTCGACAAGCTCGTCACCTACGTGCGGACGCTCGCCGTGCCGGTGGAGCGTGATGCCGCGACCCCGGCGGTGCGGCGGGGTTCGGAATTGTTCAGGAGTTTCGGCTGCGCCGCCTGCCACATGCCGACATTGAAGACCGATGCCAGCGCCGACTTGCCGGAGCTGCGCAACCAGACCTTCCATCCCTTTACCGACCTTCTCCTCCACGACCTGGGCGAGGGCCTTGCCGATCACCGACCCGACGGATCGGCGACCGGCAGCGAGTGGCGTACGACGCCGCTCTGGGGCCTCGGCCTGATCGGGCGCGTGAATGGCCACGACCGCCTGCTCCACGATGGCAGGGCGCGCGGACCGGCGGAGGCGATCCTCTGGCACGGCGGCGAGGCGGCCGCCGCGCGCGAGGCTTTCCGCACCGCACCCGCCGACGATCGCGCCGCGCTGATCGCGTTCCTCAATTCGCTCTAGTCAGAGGCCTTCCCCGGCCGCTGCCTCGGCGGCCAGCATTGAGGCGTTGCGCTCGCGGTAGAGCGTGTAGATCCCCGCGCTGATGATGATCGCGGTGCCGGCGAGCATTGGCCAGTCGGGCACATCGCCCCAGACGAGATAGCCGACGAGGATCGCCGCGACGATCACCGAATAGCGGAACGGTGCGACCACCGCGATGTCGCCGTGGCGCATGAAGGCGACCGCGCTGAGATACCCCCCGATGGCGAAGAAGACGGCGCCAACGATCATCGCGAGGGCCATGCCGCTCGGCATGATCCAGGCATCCTGGAGCAGGAGACCGAGCAGCGGGCCGCTCAGACCGACGGCGGCGCTGGTCACCAGCGCGATCACCAGCGCCGGCAGGCCACTCGGGATCAGGCGGGTGCAATAGTCGCGAAGGGTGATGAAGAACATGGCGGCGAGGGCCACAAGGGCATAGGCATCGAAACCGCCAAAGCCCGGACGGATAACGACGAGGACCCCGGCAAAGCCGACGGCGATCGCGGCCCAGCGGCGCCAGCCGACCCGCTCGCCGAGGAAGAGCGCCGCCGCTCCCGTCAGCAACAGCGGCACCACCTGCAGGATCGCGTTCAGGTTGGCGATCGGCATGTGAAACAGCGCGAAGAGATAGAGGAAGGCGGCGAAGACCTCGGCCGCGGTTCGCCAGAAAAGCGGCCAGCTGCGGACAAGCGCGACCCGCTTGCCGGCGCCGGTCGCGAGGACTATCGGAGCCAGCACCGCCGACGCGAGGAGGCCGCGGATCAACAGGATTTCGCTCAGCGGCAGGTGCTCGCGCTCGCTGGTCAGGCGGATCAGCGTGTCGTTGAAAAGGAAGAGGACGTTGCAGGCGGTGATCGCGACGATCCCGCGCACGTTCTCTCGAAATGGCGTCATCGGGTGCCCGGGGCGGGAGGGGAGACTCACTCGGAAGGCAAAGCCACCTTGCCGGGCCGCGCCGTTCCGCGCAATTGGCGCGTCGGCATGGCGGCCTGGGTCAGATCAGAACCGTGTCAGCCGGAACATCGACAGGTCGAACGGGCTCCGGCCGTCGGTGGCAAGACCGGCGAGTATCTCGCCGACGACGCTGGCGAACTTGTAGCCGTGCCCGGAACAGGGGGAGGCGACGATGACCTCGTCGTGCCCCGGCAGGGTATCGATGATGAAATGCTCGTCCGGTGTCACCGTGTAGAAGCACGCCCGCAACGCCATTGTCGGACCGTTGGCCTCGGGCAGGTAGCGGGCAAGGCAAAGACGCAACAGGCGCTCGTCCTCGGCGTCCACCTCCCGCGAGAGCGTATCGGCTGGCCCGCGCTGGCCGCGATGATGGTGGAGCCCGATCTTGAGGCCCGGCCCGCCCCATACCGGCAGGAGATAATACGGCCCCTCGCGGACCTCGAGGATCGTGACCGGAAAGGCCGACGGCATGAACCGGGCGGGGTCCGCCGGCTGAAACCACCCGAGCACCTGCCGCTCCGGCAGCGCGACGGCACGGAGCGCCGGAACCAGGTCTCCCATCCACGCGCCGGCCGAAAGCACCAGGCGACCGGCTTCGTACTGGCCGCGATCGGTGACCACGCGCACGCCGCCGCCCGCTATCGGGCTCCATTCCATCACTCGCTCGCGCGCGTGAATCTCTGCACCCGCCGCCTGAGCTAGCGAGACGTGGGCGATGATCGCCCGTTCCGATGCAATGAACCCGCCGTCGGGCTGGAAAAGGCCGTGATGATCGGAGGGCAGGCTGAAGCCTGGGAAACGGGAATTGATCTCGGCGGCGGTGAGGATCTCGTGGGCAAGGCCGTGCTCCCGGCACGCGGAAAGCGATCCCTCGAAGAACGCGCCACCCGACGGACCGGCGTCGAGCGAGCCGGTGGTGAACATGAGCGGCTCGCCGAACACGTCGCCGGCCTCCCGCCAGAGCGCCATCGCGCGCTGCACCAGGGGCACGTATTCCGGGCTCTCATGGTAGGCGAGGCGAATGATGCGGGTGAGGCCATGCGAGGAGCCCATGGCATTGGGAATATCGAACCGCTCCAGCCCGAGCACCCGCTGGCCCCTTCGCGCCAGCTGCCAGCAAGTCGCCGAGCCCATGCCCCCGACGCCCGCCACGATCACGTCGAAAGTCCCGCGCTTCATGCCGGCCAAACTCCATTTTCCTGGCTCGATCTGGCTGCGGCCAATCGGCCACCACCTTGACTTGGGTCAACGCAGGATCGAGCTAAGGGTAATACCCGGAGGCAAAGGAGAAACGCCATGAAACATTATCACGCCGCGATCTGGATCGATCACACCCAGGCCCGGGTCTTCTCGCTGAACGCCGACGACTCGAACGAGTGGACGGTGCGGCCGCATGACCACCACGTCCATCTCCACCACAAGGCCGGGAAGGGCGACGCCGGCAAGGCGCCGCTCGACGCGCATTATTTTCACAGCGTTGCCGACGCGGTGAAGGATGCCGGTGAGATTGTGATCTTCGGGCCCGGAACGGCGAAGACCGAACTGATGCATCACATGCAGAAGCATGATCCGAAGGTCGCCGCCAAGGTCGTCGGCGTGGAGACTGTCGACCACCCGACCGACGGTGAATTGATGAACGTCGCCAAGAAATTCTTCCGCAAGGCGGACCACATGCGTCCGCAGACGACCGCCGCCCCGAGATAGGCACTTTTCCCTGAATGCCGGCGGCGGCCCTCGGCCGGCCTTCAGCCGCCGGTGACGCTCATGTGGCGGGCGAGGGCGGGCCGGCTGCGCACGCGGTCGATGACGAAGTCGTGCCCTTTCGGCTTTCGCGCGATCGCCTCCTCGATGGCCGCATGGAGGAGGTCGTCGCCTTCGGAAGCGCGGAGCGGTCCGCGCAGATCGGCGGCGTCTTCCTGGCCGAGGCACATGAACAGGGTGCCGGTGCAGGTCACCCGAACGCGGTTGCAGCCCTCACAGAAGTTGTGCGTGAGCGGCGTGATGAAGCCGAGCCGCCCGCCGGTCTCGGCGACGCGGACGTAGCGCGCCGGGCCGCCCGTCTTCAGCGGGATGTCCTCCAGCGTCCAGCGCTGCGCAAGGCGTTCGCGCACCCGCGAAAGCGGCAGATACTGGTCGGTGCGATCGGCATCGATTTCGCCGAGCGGCATAGTCTCGATCAATGTCAGGTCCATGCCGGCACCGTGGGTCCAGCGGATGAGGTCGTCGAACTCGTCCTCGTTGACGCCCTTCAGCGCGACCGCGTTGATCTTCACGTGGATGCCGGCGGTCTGGGCTGCGGCGATCCCGGCAAGGACCTTGTCGAGCTCGCCCCAGCGGGTAATCGCCCTGAATTTCTGCGGGTCGAGGGTGTCGACCGAGACGTTGATGCGGCGGATGCCGTTGGCGGCGAGTTCGCTGGCAAAGCGCTCCAGTTGCGAGCCGTTGGTGGTCAGCGTCAGCTCGTCGAGCGCGTCGCTCCGCAGGTGCCGGGAAAGCGAGCGGACGAGCGTCATGACGTTCTTGCGGACGAGCGGCTCGCCGCCGGTCAAGCGAAGCTTTCGCACGCCGCGGGCCACGAAAGCCGAACAGAGCCGGTCCAGTTCCTCGAGGCTGAGCACATCCCTCTTCGGCAGGAAGGTCATGTCCTCCGCCATGCAGTAGACACACCGGAAATCACAGCGGTCGGTTACCGATACGCGCACGTAGGTGATCGCCCGGCCGAACGGGTCGACCAGCGGGGCGTATGGGGAAGGCGCGCTATCGAGAGGCATCAACTGCTTTGCGGCATCGAACAGGCTGGTTGAACATATCGCTCTATGTAGTCGAATTGCGGTCAACTTCAAACAGCGGCGCTTGCGGGGACGGCATCTCCGCCCTATGCCTCGGGCGATGAGCGACAAGACCCCCTGGCCGACCGAAATCCGCCTCCGCAAGGACCGGAAGGCGCTCGCCGTCCGTTTCGACGATGGCGTCGACTACGACCTCCCCGCGGAAATGCTGCGGGTGCTCAGCCCATCGGCGGAAGTGCAGGGGCACAGCAAGGAGCAGCGCGTCACCGTGCCGGGGAAGATCGACGTGGCGATCACCGCGATCGACCCGATCGGCAATTATGCGGTGCGCCTGACATTCTCCGACGGCCACAACACCGGGCTGTTTTCGTGGACATACCTGCGTAAGCTCGGCGACGAGCGCGACGCGCTATGGGGCGAATACCTGACCGAACTGAAGGCCAAGGGCCTCGGCCGGGAAGCGCCTGCCCGCCACTGAAGGTCAGTGGGTCGCCGGGGTGATCTCGCTTGAGGCGACCTGACTTCCGCCCCCATGCCCGACGACGGGGTCGGTGGTTGCGGGCGTCGGAGAAGGGTCGGCCGAGGCCAGGTCGTCCTTCACCCGGTCGCTCGCGACCGGCGCGCTGCCAACCGGAACATCCGCCGCCGGGATCGTGCCAACGGTGGCTGGGGCAGGGATATTCTTGACCGCCGCGGCTGGCGGGGTCTTCGCGGCGAGCGCTGCGACCTTCTTCTTCAACACCGGCTTCGCTTCAACCACCGCGTTCACGACCATCTTGGGCGCGAGCGGGTTCAGTCTCGGCTTCGGCACGAGCGCCGCGGTCGTCTCAGCCTTGACCGCCGGGACCGCAGACGCCACGGCGGGAGCCACGCCAACCGGCGAGGCGAGGGCGGGGGAATCCTTCAGGACCACCACCCGCGATCCGATGCGGACGCGGTCGTAAAGGTCGGTGATGTCCTCGTTGGTGAGCCTGATGCAGCCCGAGGAAACGGCATGTCCGACGCTTTTCGGGTCGGTCGTTCCGTGGATGCGGTAGAAGCTGAACCCGATGTAGAGGGCGCGGGCGCCGAGCGGGTTGTCGAGGCCGCCGGGCATCACCTCGGGGAGGATGTGGCCCTTTTCCTTCTCGCGCGCGATCATTTCGGTTGGCGGCTTCCAGGTCGGCCATTCCGCTTTCTGGGTGATCACGTCGGTGCCCGACCACTGGAAGCCTTCACGGCCGACGCCGATCGCGTACTGCACCGCCTTGCCCACCTCCTCGACGTAGAAGAGGCGGCGCGCGGCGGTGTCGACCACGATCGTGCCCGGCTGGTAGGGGCCGGTGAAGGCGACCATCTCGCGCGGGATGCGCCAGGTACGGAAGGCGGCCGACTTGGAATCGCCAACGAACCACTGCTGCTTGGCGTAATCCCAGTAGGTGCGCGTTTCGGCCTTTGCACCGGGTGCCGCCGCGAATGTCGCAGCGACCACGGCGGCAATGGTGAGGATTCGGAACCGCATTTCCAATTCCCTTACGGATTCGCGCCCCAGCTCGCGGATCGTTTGATGATGAGTTCAATCCATGCAGGTTTGGCCGCGAACGGGCAAGCGTCACGAACCGGAAGACAGAGGATTTCGTGTGCACCTGTGTTCCGTGCGCAACGCCGGCGGCGCAGAAATCGCCCGGCGTCACGCGATCGTGATCGACCGGCCGGTCTGTCCGGCTTCGAGGCACAGGTCGAGGATACGCTGCATGTCCGCGGCGCGGCGGAAATCGGGATCGCCGTTCACCCCTGAATCCAGTGCCGCCGCGAAACGGTGGAACGTTGTCGGCGCCTTCGGGCAGCGCACCTTCCGCCAGAGATTCTTGTCGATGTCGGAGCCGGCGCAGATTTCCAGCGACGAGACCTTGCCGTCGGTGTGTAACCGCAGCGCGCCCTCGTCGCCGAAGATCGACAGGCGCAGTTCGTTGGCGTTGCCGGTCGCAAAGCGCGTCGCCTGGATGGTGCCCAGCGCTCCGTTCCGCAGTTCCGCGGTCATCACGAACGAATCATTGGCGTCGAGCGGATATTCTCCGATGCGATCGCCCTCCGCCTTGTGGAAGGTTTTCACGCGGCTGGCGAGGCTGGCGATGTCGCTGCCGAGACCGAACGTGGCGAAATCGATGATGTGGATGCCGACATCGCCGACCACGCCGTTGCTGCCGTGCTTGGTCGAAAGCCGCCAGAGCCAGCGGTCCTCGGTGCGCCAGTCGCCCCAATGCTTCCCGACGAGCCAGCTCTGCAGGTACGAAGCCTCGAAGTGGCGGATGGTCCCGAGCTTGCCGGAAGTCACGATTTCGCGCGCCTTCTGCAGGGCCGGCGAGGCGCGGTAGGTGAGGTTCACCATGTTGATGACCCCCGCCCTTTCGGCGGCGTCGGCCATTTCCCTGGCGAGCGGGTAGACCGTGGCAAGCGGCTTCTCGCAGAGCACGTGCTTGCCCGCCGCGATCAGCTTCATCGTGGTCGGATGATGCACGGCGTCGGGCGTGACGTTGGCGACGGCGTCGAACTTGCCCCAGCCGAGCGCGTCGTCGAGGCTGGCGAAGCGCTGACGGATCCCGAACTCCTTGCCGAAAGCGGCCAGTCGCTGCCTGTTCGGCTCGACGGCGCCGACGATCTTGATCGTCGGCTCGAGGGCGAAGGCGCGGGCGTGCGCCGCGGCCATGTTGCCGGTGCCGAGGATGAGAAGCCGGTTCATGGTCACGCCTTGGCGGAAGGATGATCGGCGGCGCTGAGCGTCGGCCCTTTCACCGTGATCGGCTCGTGCGCCTTGACGTTCTTGCCTTCCCACTCCGCCGCCGGGAAGCGGGCCGGGTTCGCCGCCCACTTGACCGCATTGCGGATCACCTGCTGGACGTTCCTGTCGTGGTAGATCGGATAGACCTCGTGGCCGGGCGAGAAATAGAAGATGCGTCCGCCGCCGCGCTGGTAGGTGACGCCCGAGCGGAAGACGTTGCCGCCGTCGTACCAGCTGATGAACACGGTCTCCATCGGCTCGGGAATCGAGAACGGCTCGCCGTACATCTCGGTCTCGGGAATGACGAACGAGGCGCCGAGGCCCTGGGCGATGGGGTGGTTGCGATTGACCACCCAGACGCGCTCCTTCTCGCCCGCCTCGCGCCATTGCAGCGCGCAGGGCGTCCCCATCAGCTTCTTGAATATTTTCGAGAAGTGCCCGGAATGGAGGACGATCAGGCCCATGCCTTCCCACACCCGCCGGGCTACCCGCTCGACCACCTCGTCGGCGACTCCGCCATGGTTCCGGTGCCCCCACCAGGTGAGCACGTCGGTCTCGGCGAGGAGCTTCTCGGTCAGCCCGTGTTCGGGCTGATCCATGGTGGCCGTAACCGCCTTGATGCCGGGGTCGGCGTTGAGCGCCTCGGCAATGGTGCCGTGCATGCCCTTGGGGTAGATGCCGCGAACGACGTCGTTCTCGCGGTCATGGATATTCTCACCCCACACAACGGCGCGGATCGCCATGTTCGCATCCTCTCGATTGGCCAGAAAGCGCCGCACCATAGCCAAACCCGCCCGGCCTTGCACGCCCGTTCCTGCGACGCTTTATTGGCTGGACCCCTCGGCCTGATTGCGGCAAGAGAGGCGAGCCGCCAGGGGAGTTCGGCGGGTGCGGGGAGGGATCATGGGCGGTCGGTTTTGGGGGCGCAGCCGGCGCCCGATCGTGGGCCTTGCGGCCGTGCTTGCGGCCTGCCTGGCGGGGCCGGCCTCGGCCGAGCTCAAATACACGACCACCTACAAGGATCACCTCGTCCAGGGCACCACGCCGGTGGCGGTCTGGCAGTACATGATTCACAACCCGATCAACGACCCCGATGACGGTCCCGCGCTCGCCAACATCACCCACGCCCACAAGCTGACCTTCACCACGGCGATGGACAAGGGCGTCTGCAAGGTTACCAAGCTCGATTTCAACTGGAACTTCGTGATTACGCTGCCGAGGGCGGTCGACGAGGCGAAGATGAGCCCGGCTACCTCCGGCATGTGGCAGGAGTTCCTTGCCAAGGCAAAGTGGCATGAGATGCATCGCCATGCCCTCTTTCTCGATTGCGGGCATGCCTTTGTCCCGGCGGCGGAAAAGATGACGGCGCCGACCTGTTTCGGCCTCGATTACAAGGTTCGCCGCTACGTCGACGACCAGTACACCGCCTGCATGAAGAAGCAGCGCGACTTCGGCGTCGCCGACGCCCCCCTGGTTGCCAAACTGCGGCTGATCAGGACCGCCAAGGCGGCGATGACCGCCACACCAACCCCTCCGACAACCACGGCCGACAAGTCACATTGACCGGCTGTGACGGCGATCACTGCGCCCCGCGCCGGAACGCGTAGGTTCGCGCCCGGCAAAGGGAGCGAGCAAATGTCTACCGCCTACCGTCTGGTTGCCTTCTTCGGCCTCAACGCGCTGCTTGTCGCGGTTCTGGCCGCGCCGTACCTCGCCAGCCAGTAGGATCGGACCGTCAGGCGGCGGCCGCTTCGTGCCGTGGAGCGATCTCGCCCAGCATCAGCGCCACTTCGGCCGCCGGGCGCGGCGGGCTGAAGAGGAAGCCCTGGACCTCGTTGCAGCCCTCCGAGGTCAGGCGGGAAAGCTGCTCCTCCGTTTCCACACCCTCGGCGGTCGTGGTGATCCCGAGGCTGCTGCCCAGTCCGACGACGGCGCGCACGATCGCTATGCTGTCCTCCTTCGTCGAGAGGTCGCGAATGAAGGACTGGTCGATCTTTATCCGGTCGAACGGAAAACTGCGGAGATAGCCGAGCGATGAATAGCCGGTACCGAAGTCATCCATCGCGACCCGTATGCCGAGTTCGTGGAACTGGCGCAGAATGGCGAGGGCTCCTTCGTTCTCCTGCATCAGCACCAGTTCGGTGATCTCCAGCTCCAGCCGGCTTGCGGCAAGGCCGGATGTGGCAAGCGCGCTGATGACGGTGGGCACCAGGTTGCGGCTCTTGAACTGGGCCGGGGAAACGTTGACCGCGATGGTTACCCGCGTCGGCCAGCGCGCGGCTTCCGCGAGGGCCTGGCGCAGTACCCATTCTCCCAGAGGTACGATGAGGCCGGTTTCTTCGGCGACCGAAATGAATTCGAGCGGCGGGATCAGGCCGCGCCCCGGATGATGCCAGCGCACCAGCGCCTCGCAGCTGGTGATCTGTCCGGTTTTGACGTCGACGATCGGCTGATAATAGAGCTCGAACTCCGCGTTCTGGATGGCCTTGCGGAGATCCAGTTCGAGCGTCCGGCGCGCCTGCATTCGGGCGTCCATCTCAAGCTCGAAGAAGCGGTAGATGCCGCCGCCATCGGCTTTTGCCCGGTAGAGCGCGAGATCTGCATTCTTGACCAGCATGTCCGGCTTGTTGCCATCGGTCGGTGCGATTGAAATACCGACGCTTACCCCGACCGTCACCTGCTGGCCGTTTAGCCCGTCTTATTCATGATGGCCCGTCTGAGGGGATGGCGGATGTAGTCTAAGCAATTGATATGGCGTAGGATTCGGTTGTTGAAGCCAACCCGGTCCGCCCCATCGAGCCGGCCACACCCGCCCTGACCGACGATACGACTCTGCCGTTCTGGTTTCCAGCCGTCCGGGGCAAGAAGCTGACCGCCGCATTCGACGGCGGGCGACTGTCGTCGGACGGTGGCGTGATGCTGCTCGCCGAGGCCGCGCGACGGATGGGGATCGCCGACAAGCTTGCGGCCGTGATCCCCGATCCGCGTGATCCGACGCGGGTGGTTCACCCGCTCGCCGAGATCCTGCTCGCCCGCA
>JBBQGL010000055.1:0-21530 GCA_038323025.1 Hyphomicrobiales bacterium | reverse complement strand
GCGCGAGACGGAGCCTGGTCCGATCATGCCGCACGCGACCGGCTCTGCCATTCCCCATGAGGAACTGGAGCGCCTGACGGCTGACATCATCGCGGCGTTGAAAAGCGTCTACGATCCGGAAATACCCGCCGATATCTACGAACTTGGCCTCATCTATCGCGTCGACATCGATGACGAGCGGAATGTTGCCATCGATATGACCCTCACCGCGCCGGGCTGTCCGGTCGCCGGAGAGATGCCGGGATGGGTCGAGAACGCGGTAAGCCTTGTTCCGGGGGTCGGAAACGTGACGGTGACCATGGTATTTGACCCGCCGTGGTCGCAGGATCGAATGTCGGACATCGCCCGGGTCCAGCTCAACTGGTATTGAGGCAAGCCAGCCGCTTGTTTTCACATGCTGATTGGCCCATTTTAGGTGGGCCGTTCTGGACGGCGTCAGAAGGACTGAAGAAATGGCACTTCGCCCCCGCCCCGCAGTCATGCAGCTCACCGAGCGGGCGGCCGGTCGCGTTCGAGAACTGGTTGGGAGCGCGGAGAAACCGATGGCCGGCGTCCGTGTGGGCGTCAAGAAGGGCGGCTGCGCCGGCATGGAGTACACGCTCGCCGCGGTCGAAGCGCCCGGCAAAGGCGATGACGTTATCAGCGCCCACGGCGTCAACGTTTACGTCGATCCGACAGCCGTGCTCTTTCTGATCGGCAGCACCATGGACTTCGAGACCACAAAGCTCCGTTCCGGATTTGTGTTTCAGAATCCGATCGAGGTCTCGTCCTGCGGCTGTGGCGAGTCGGTTATGCTGAAGCCGGCCGAGCCGGCGCATGAAACCGCCTGAACCGAAGGTCTCCGTCTCCTCCGGAGGAAATCATGCCCGGCGGATTTCAGGAACTTCTGGAGGAACTCTTCGCGCCGCTTGAAGGCGTGAGCTTCAAGCGCATGTTCAGCGGGATCGGCATCTTCCGCCAAGGCATGATGTTCGGCCTCGTCCACGACGACGTCCTGTACTTGAAGGCCGACGACGCTTCGAGTCCGGCTTTCGCCGCGGAGGGCAGCGCTCGGTGGACTTACCCTGGAATGCGAGGCGCGACCGTGATGCCCTATTGGCGGGTGCCGGAGCGTCTCCTCGACGAGCCGGAAGAATTCCGGGAATGGGCGCTGACTGCCTTCACCGTCGCGGAAAACCGGAAGAAGGCGAAGGGCAAGCCAAGAGCCGGAAAAACGCCAGGTCGGAAGCCCGCCACCAAGAAACCGGTCCCAGCTATAGCGGCGAAGACTGGCGTATCCAGCTCTGCCACCGCTGCGGCGAAGAAGCCGGCTAAGCCAACCAAAGCCAAAGCGAAGCGCTAGCGCGGGCGACCTATTCCGAGGGCAGACGGGTCGGCCTCAGCAGGAACCGAGGCACATGGTCGCCGAGGCCGACGGTTGCCGGCTCGCGTGCATCCTCGCGCTGTTGTCGGCCGCGATCCTCGCGGGGCGGCCGCGCTCTCTGTTCCTGGCGAGGGCGCTCTTGGCGGGGCTGATGCTCCCGATGCACCGACGCAACGTGCTGCTCGTGCGATCGATGCGGCGCCAGCTCCTGAACCGCCGCAGGTGCGGCGACCGATGGCGCCGTGGGAGCGGCGGTTTCGGCAACAGCCTCCACCGTCGACGCCTGAACTACAGGCCGGTCTCCAGCACTCGGGGCGCGATGGTGCTCGCGCCGACCGCGCCCGCCGGAGCGCTGTCCGCGGCCGCTCCGCGATCCTTCGTCTCCCGAAGATTCGCGTGCTTCGCGCCCATGGTTGAAGGAAGCGGCGCGTTCGCCGGTTGAGTCAATTTCGAGCGGCGGGATCGGCTGGCCGATCATCTTTTCGATCGCCGCCACGTACTTGCGGTCGAGGGGCGTGGCGATGGTGATCGACGTTCCCTTCAGGCCCGCGCGGCCGGTGCGGCCGATACGGTGGATGTAGTCTTCCGCGTGGGTCGGCACGTCGAAATTGAAGATGTGGCTGACCGCCGGTATATCGAGGCCGCGGGCGGCAACGTCGCTGGCGACGAGCAGTGTCAGCTTGTCCTTGCGAAAATCGTCGAGGGTCTGGGTGCGCGAGCGCTGGTCCATGTCGCCGTGCAGCCCGCCGGCGTTGAAGCCGTGCTTCGAAAGCGAACGCTGCAGAGTCGCCACGTCACGCTTGCGGTTTGAAAAGATAATCGCGTTCTTGAAGTCGGTGGCGCCGCGGATGAGCGCGCGCAGCACCGCGCGCTTGTCCACCGGCTCGCGCCCGGAACTCACGATGTACTGGCTGATCGTCGCGGCGGCGGTCGCCGGTCGCGACGCTTCGATCTGAACCGGGTTTGACAGGAACTGATCGGCGAGACGCTTGATCTCGGGAGGCATGGTCGCCGAGAAGAAGAGGGTCTGGCGCGCGGGCGGCAAAAGCTTGCAGATGCGCTCGATGTCCGGGATGAAACCCATGTCGAGCATGCGATCGGCTTCATCGATAACGAGGATCTCGACGCCGTTCATGAGGATCTTGCCGCGCTCGAAAAGGTCGAGAAGGCGACCCGGAGTCGCGATCAGGATATCGGCGCCCCGGTCAAGCTTCTTGATCTGATCATCGAACGAAACGCCGCCTATGATCAGCGCGACGGTGAGCTTGTGGTTGCGCCCATAGCGCGTGAAGTTCTCTTCAACCTGCGCCGCAAGCTCGCGGGTCGGTTCGAGGATGAGCGTCCGTGGCATACGCGCACGGGCTCGCCCCTTTTCCAGGAGCGTGAGCATTGGCAAAACGAACGATGCGGTCTTGCCCGTCCCGGTCTGCGCTATGCCGACCACGTCGCGACGGGAGAGGACATGCGGGATGGCCTGAGCCTGAATAGGCGTCGGCTCTACATAGCCGCTGGCCTCGACAGCAGCGAGGACCTTCGGGCTCAATCCAAGATTTTCAAAACTCATATCAGGGTACCAGCCGGCATCAGAGCCAGACCGGATTGCAAACTTTCTATTATTCACCGTGGGAGTCGAAGCGGAAAATAGGCGCTGGCCGCGGATTGTCAATGATTCGCGTGCAATGCGGTAAATGGCCGCCGGGTGATTGTTATTAGGCTTTCAACCTTGTCGCAGCGCAAAAATGCATCCTGCCAAGGTCAGTTGCTCGTTGGGCCGAATTTGTAGTCGGTCGGCGACGTGATGTGCAGTTCGTAGTTCTGGTCGCCGTTTCCGCTTGGATCAATCGTTTCGATATAGACGGAGAGGCCGTCTTGGTCGGATTCCGATGTGTAGTCGACGATGTCGATCTTCTTTTCGGCGATTTCCTTGATCTCGATCGTGGTGTCGACGGTGGCGTCGCCGCCCGTGGTGTAGCTGATCCATTGGACGAACAATCGCGCGACCACGGTGTCGCCGCCGCTGCGGGATATCACGATGCGATAGGCGCCGGTCTTGCCTTCCTTCTCCCAGGTTCCGCCGATGCGGACGTCCTCGATCCCGGCCGGCATCGCTGAGATGCCGTCCGTCACCGGGTCCGCGGCAAGCGCCGGGTGGACGAAAGCCAGGGCGGCGGCAAGGCTAAGTGCGAAGGCGATCCTGGATGACATCGTCTTTTCTCCCGCTGGCTCGCTGAAAATAGCCGAAAGCGAAGTGCGATACATCTCCCAAACGCAGGGGCGGCGCACTTGATCCCAAAGCGGCGCCTCGGGGTCAGATATCCAGATCCCTGGCGAACTCGGCACGGTCCTGGATAAAGCGAAAGCGCTCCTCCGGCTTGTTGCCCATGAGGCTCTCGACGGACTCGGCGGTCGCTTCGGGTCCAACGATCTCAACGCGAAGGAGAATACGCTTCGCCGGGTCCATCGTGGTTTCCTTCAATTGAGCCGGCATCATCTCGCCAAGCCCTTTGAAGCGCCCGACCTCGATCTTCCCGTTGCCCTTGAACTCGCGCTTGATGAGTTCCTCCCGATGACGATCGTCTCGGGCATATACGGTCTTGGCACCCTGGGTCAGCCGGTAGAGGGGCGGAACCGCGAGAAACAGGTGGCCGCCACGGATCAGTTCCGGCATCTCACGATAGAAGAAGGTGATCAGCAGGGAAGCGATGTGCGCCCCGTCGACATCGGCGTCGGTCATGACGATGACGCGGTCGTAGCGCAGGTCGGCCTCGTTGTAACGGGTGCCGGTTCCGGCGCCAAGCGCCTGCACGAGGTCCGCAAGCTGCTGATTCTGCGCCAGTTTCTCGCGACCGGCGCTGGCGACATTGAGGATCTTCCCCTTCAGGGGCAGGACCGCCTGCGTGGCGCGGTTGCGCGCCTGCTTGGCCGAGCCGCCGGCAGAGTCGCCTTCGACGATGAAAATCTCGGTGTCGGCTGTGCCACGGGCACTGCAGTCGGCGAGCTTCCCTGGCAGACGAAGCTTCCGCGTCGCGTTCTGCCGGCCAATTTCCTTCTCCTGGCGGCGACGCATTCGCTCTTCGGCGCGATCGATCACCCACTCGAGCAGACGAGCCGCCTCGATCGGTGAGCCGGCTAACCAATGGTCGAACGGATCGCGTATCGCGTTCTCGACGAGTCTGGTTGCCTCCGCGCTGGCCAGCCGGTCCTTGGTCTGGCCGACAAACTCGGGTTCGCGGATGAAGATCGACAAAATCGCGGCGGCCGACGTCATGACGTCGTCAGCGGTGATACTGCCGGCGCGCTTGTTGCCCGAAAGATCCGCGTAGGCCTTAAGCCCCTTGACCAGAGCGGAGCGCAAACCGGCCTCGTGGGTGCCGCCTTCGCCGGTGGGGATGGTGTTGCAGTAGGAGCGAAGGTAGCCGTCGCCGGGAAACCACGCGATGGCCCATTCGGCCGCGCCGTGCCCGCTCGCCTGCTCGGTTCGCCCGGCGAAAATCGGGACGATGGTCTTTTCCTCGCCGAGCTCCGCTGCGAGGTAGTCCGAAAGGCCGCCGGGAAAATGGAAGGTGGCCGTTTCGGGTATGCCGTCCTTGCCGGCCAGCAGGGCAGGGGCGCAGTGCCAGCGGATTTCCACCCCGCGAAAGAGGTAGGCCTTGGAGCGGGTCATGGCGAAGAGGCGTTCCGGCCGGAGCGCCGCGCCCTTGCCGAAGATCTGCTCGTCGGGCTTGAAGCGGATGCGCGTACCGCGCCGGTTGTGAACCTCGCCCAGCTCCTTCAGGTTTTCGAGCGGCGCGCCGCGTGAAAAGCGCTGTCGGTACAGCTTCTTGCCGCGCGCGACCTCCACCTCGAGGGATTCGGAGAGGGCGTTCACGACGGAGACGCCTACCCCGTGCAACCCGCCGGAAGTCTCGTAGGCCTTCGAGCCGAATTTGCCGCCGGAGTGCAGCATTGTCATGATGACTTCGACGGCCGACTTCGTGCGGAACTTGGGGTGCGGGTCGACGGGCATGCCTCGCCCGTTGTCGGTGACGACAACGAACCCATCCGCCTCCATCTCGACCTCAATCCAGGTCGCATGGCCGGCCACCGCTTCGTCCATGGAATTGTCGATCACTTCGGCGAAGAGATGGTGCAGGCCCTTCTCGTCAGTGCCGCCGATATACATGCCGGGCCGGCGACGCACCGGCTCCAGTCCCTCCAGGACCTCGATGTCGGCGGCCGAGTAATCGCTATCGTCCCCGACGGCCCTCTTGAGGGGGGCAACCTTCTCGCGCCGCGCGGCTTTGGCCACTTCCTTGAGGCCGCCGACCTGCTTGTCGAGGGCGGCGAAAAGATCCTGCGTCGGGCTGCTGCGCTTGGCCATCTAATGGGGTCTCGGAACGAATCGGGCGTCAGTTTGGCACGGCGGAGTCGCGCGCGAAAAGCATCTGATCGGGCCGCGTGTTTGCTCGCAGAGACCGCGCCGTACTTTTTCCAATTTTGCGCGCTCGGCAGAACGGCTTGCCTGTACCACTGTCCATGGCGCGTTCAAAGATGGGGTCGATGCAGGGAGAATTGCATGTCCGTCAAACAGGCGCTTCCGATCGAGCTGTTTTACTGGCCAACTCCCAACGGTCACAAGATCAGCATATTCCTTGAGGAAGCGGCGGTTCCCTACGTTCTTCGCTTCGTGAATATCGGCAAGGGCGACCAATTCGACCCGAAATTCCTCGCGATTTCTCCGAACAACCGGATGCCGGCGATCATTGATCCCGAAGGGCCCGGCGGAGTGCCCATCTCGGTATTCGAGTCGGCCGCCATCCTGCTATACCTCGGCCGGAAGTTCGGTCAGTTCTACCCGAGCGACGAGCGAAAGCGCGTGGCTGTCGAAGAATGGCTGGCCTGGCAGGTCGCGAATGTTGGGCCTGTATTCGGCAATAACAACCATTTCCGCAACTACGCCCGCGAGAAGCTGCCCTACGCCATCACCCGTTTCCTCAACGAAACCTATCGCCTCTATCGCATCCTGAACCAAAGGCTGGCGGACCGGGAATTCGTCGCGGGCGACTATTCCATCGCCGACATGGCATTGTTCGGATGGATCCGGAATTGGGGGCGCCGGGGCATCGATATCGCCGACTTTCCTTACGTGAAGCGATGGGTCGAGACGTTGGAGGCTCGTCCGGCGGTTGCTCGCGCGCTGGCGATCAAGGCACCAGCCGCCGAACTGGACCTTGCCAGGGACGAAGCCGCGCGCCGCGTCCTCTTCGGCCAGAGATAGCTCCGCGACCTGCTGCGGAGCCCTGGCCGCGAGTGCTCTATTTGAGCTCAACCAGGCTGTAGGTGACCGCCGGCTTTTTCCCTTCGCCGGTCTGCCCGAGGGCGTGGTCTATGTACGACTGAATGTCGGTCAGGCAGATCGAAGAGTCGGCGTCCTTGCATGCGGGCAGCGTCGGCCCGATGTCCGATTTCTCGGCGACCATCGCGTAGCCATCAGCGGTCTTTGCCCCAGCGTTCAGCTTGATCAGGCCGTAGAGATAGGCCTCACCCTGATCCGTCTTTCCGCCCATCTGGACCACATAGAAATTGTCCTTCACGGGCATGAACAACAGCTCGATCTGGTTGCCCTTGTCGTTCTTCATGACGTAGGCGTTGCCCTGGTGGGTCATGGTCTGCTGATCGGTCTGGCCCGCCTCCGTGTAGACGATAGTCTCATAGGGAAAGACCGCTTTTTCGGCCGAGATCAGTGGTTTCTCGCTCATGTAGCAACCGGCCCCGAGCAGCGGCAATACGAGCGCGGCAACGACGCGAAAAATGCGCATGGTGAACCCCCGGTTTGCAGACCTCCGCCAAATCTCGGCTCCTGCCCAAGGCAAGTCAACGAGATGACTCGGTTGTCGCTCGCGGTGTTTTTGGCATGGCTGGCGGGATTTGGCGTTTTGGGTAACCTCGGGCTGTTGCCCGCCGGACACAGTTCCGGAGAACTTCGCCAAGACCCTACCCGTTAAGGCTTTTTCGCCGCCGTTCAGCCATAAAGTGGCGCGTAGTAGCGGTGGGTACAGGTCGCCTGCCGAGGGGGGCAAAAGCACCTGCGCTGAGGATGAGGCAACCGCTCGCGGCGTTTTCGCGGGATGGGAAGCTGCGCCGAAGCGAGGGGTAGGAGAGTGCTCCGCTGCCCTCCAGCAGGCCGAAGGATGGTCATGGACGCGCGTGTAATCAACAAGCAGAAACTGCCCAGCCGCCATGTGACGGAAGGGCCCCAGCGTGCACCTCACCGCTCGTACTATTATGCGATGGGTCTTTCGCCCGAGCAGATTCACCAGCCCTTCGTCGGCGTGGCGACCTGCTGGAACGAGGCCGCGCCCTGCAACATTTCGCTGATGCGTCAGGCGCAGGCGGTCAAGAAGGGTGTTTCGGCCGCCAGCGGCACGCCGCGCGAATTCTGCACCATTACCGTCACCGACGGCATCGCGATGGGCCACCAGGGCATGAAGTCGTCACTTCCCTCGCGTGAAGTCATCGCCGACTCCGTCGAACTGACCATGCGTGGACACGGCTACGATGCGCTGGTCGGCATGGCCGGATGCGACAAGTCGCTGCCCGGCATGATGATGGCGATGGTCCGCCTCAACGTGCCCTCGGTTTTCATATACGGCGGCTCGATCCTCCCCGGCACCTTCAAGGGCAAGGACGTCACCGTTGTCGACGTCTTCGAGGCAGTCGGTCTGCACTCCGTCGGCAAGATGAGCGACGCGGATTTGCTCGAGCTCGAGCAGGTGGCTTGCCCGTCCGCCGGCGCTTGCGGCGGACAATTCACCGCCAACACCATGGCGATGGTTTCGGAAGCAATTGGCCTGGCCTTGCCCTATTCGGCCGGTGCGCCGGCTCCGTACGAAATCCGCGACCGGTTCTGCTTTGCCGCTGGCGAGAAGGTGATGGAGCTGGTCGCGCGCAACATCCGGCCACGCGACATCGTGACGATGAAGTCCCTGGAAAACGCCGCGACAGTCGTGGCGGCTTCCGGTGGATCGACCAATGCCGGACTTCACTTGCCGGCATTGGCGCACGAGGCAGGTCTCAAGTTCGACCTCTTCGACGTCGCCGAGATTTTCAAAAAGACCCCGTACATCGCGGACTTGAAGCCGGGCGGCCGTTTTGTCGCCAAAGATCTGTTCGAGGCTGGCGGTATTCCGCTGGTGATGAAGACGCTCCTCGACCATGGCTTCCTGCACGGCGACTGCATGACGGTGACCGGTCGCACGATTGCCGAGAACATGAAGAACGTGAAGTGGAACCCTGACCAGATCGTCGTGCGCACGGCGGACAATCCCATTTTGCCCACCGGCGGTGTGGTCGGTCTCTCGGGCAACCTCGCTCCGGAAGGTGCGATCGTGAAGGTCGCCGGTCTGAAGCTCCTGAAGTTTTCCGGTCCGGCCCGCTGCTTCGATTCCGAAGAAGCGTGCTTCGAGGCCGTCGAGAAGCGCACCTATAAGGAAGGCGAGGTCATTGTCATCCGCTATGTCGGTCCGCGTGGCGGCCCGGGAATGCCGGAGATGCTCTCGACCACCGCCGCTCTTTACGGCCAGGGTGCAGGCGAGAAGGTCGCGCTGATTACCGACGGCCGCTTCTCCGGCGGCACTCGCGGCTTCTGCATCGGCCACGTTGGGCCCGAGGCGGCCCTCGGCGGCCCGATCGGCCTCATCCAGGACGGCGATATCGTCGAAATCGATGCGGTTGCCGGGACCTTGTCGGTGAAGCTCAGCGACGCCGAACTGGCGGCGCGGAAAGCCAAGTGGAAGCCGCGCCAGAACGACTATCGCAGTGGAGCGATCTGGAAATACGCGCAGGGCGTCGGGCCCGCGCGCGATGGAGCCGTTACGCATCCAGGCGGTGCGGCGGAAGTGTTGACCTATGCGGACATGTAACCGGTACCGTGTTCTAGCTTTCGTAGGCGTGTTGGGCTTCGCCGGCCAGGCGCTGGCTTTTGATCCCAACACCAGCCTCAATCCTGACACCTCGCCGCAGGCGGCGTTGCAGCAGGGGCTTGAGCTTTACCGGAAGGGCGACAAGGCAGTTGCCTTCGAGGCTCTCAATTTCGCGGCGGAAAAGGGCGACCCGATCGCCCAGTGGAAGGCCGGCCAGATGCTCGCCGACGGCGACGGCGTCCAGCGCGACGACTTCAAGGCCTTCGAGATGTTCAGCGACCTGGCGGATGCCCATGCCGACGACAATCCCGGTGAGCCGTCCTCGCGGTTTGTATCGCGGGCTTTCGTTGCCTTGGGCCGCTACTATCTCACCGGCATACCCAACACCGAGATCCGGCCCGATCCGATCCGTGCCCGTCAGATCTACAGCCATGCGGCGCTGATCTACGGCGACGGCGATGCGCAGTACAATCTGGCCCGCATGTATTTCACCGGCGAAGGCGGCGACCGCGATCCTGTTCAGGCCGTAAAATGGGCGAAGCAGGCGGCCGACAAATGCGTGGTCGAGGCTCAGGCCTTGCTCGGTCACATTCTCTTCGAAGGCGATGACGGCGTTGATCGCCAGCCGGTGCGCGGATTGACGTACTTGCTTGTCGCCAATGCCCGGGCGCCGCGCGACGATGCGTGGATCACGGAGATGCAGGAAGAGGCGGTCTCGGTCGCGACCGAGCAGGAGCGGCGCAAGTCCGTCGCCCTGGTTGGCGACTGGCTGGGACGCTGCGGCAAGTCCTGATCGGCTGAGGCCAATACCTCCTATCGGGATGCCAGCCTTTTTTTGCCGGCCTCCATGAGGTGCATCCAGGCGTCCGGCGCCATCTCGCTCATCAGGTGCTCGATCGGTAGGGGGATGGGGGTCATCGCGACCGCCAGCGGAAGTCCGGTCGCGTCCGATGGCGATGGCGGCAGGAGCGCACTGGGGCACGCATTCGACACGAAAGTCCACGATGTCTGGGCCTGGTCGGCAGCCGCATCGCAGCGCGCGAGTCGCCGCTGGCCGTGACAGGCTGCGATGCAGGCATATTCCCCGACCTTGTATTGATTGCCGGCATTTAGGCAGACGGGAGTCGCGTTTTCGGCAGCCAGTGCCGATCCGGCGGCGAGGCAAGAGACCGCCGCGATCATCACGCGAAGGTGGCGCTGGGTCACCATGGAACCGAGCCTAGCGCCGGCCGCCGCCGCCTCAATCACAAATCCGCGTGATCTTCACAGGTCCAGTTCAATGACTACCGGCACGTGATCGGAAGGCTTGTCCCAACCCCGGGTGCGCTTGTCGATCGTGGCTGACACAAGCTTGTCGGCGGCGAGGGGGGAAAGCAAAAGGTGATCGATACGGATGCCATTGTTCTTCTGCCATCCGCCGGCCTGATAGTCCCAGAACGTGTAGTTTCCCGGCTCGCCGTGGCAGGCGCGAAAGGCGTCCGTCAGTCCGAGATTGACCAGCCGGCGCCACGCGCTTCGGGTCTCCGGCTGATACAGCGCGTCGTTGACCCAGAAGGCCGGGTTGCGGGCATCCTCCGGTTCGGGGATGACATTGCAGTCGCCGGCGAGCACGAACGCCTCTTCGGCCGCGAGCCGGCGTTCCGCGTACGCGTGCAGACGCGCCATCCACGCGAGCTTGTAGGCGAACTTCTCGGTGCCCACCGGATTGCCGTTGGGCAGGTAGAGAGAGACGATGCGGATTGCGCCGCCCCCCATTGAAAAGACGCCCTCAATGAAGCGTGCCTGAGCGTCGGCGTCGTCCCCGGGCAGACCTCGTGACACCTCGTCGAAGCGCAGCTTCGAAAGGAGCGCGACGCCATTGAAGCCTTTCTGCCCGTGCGTCTCGACGTTGTAGCCGAGGTCCTCGAACTCGAGCCGCGGGAACGAAGCGTCTTCGGTTTTTATTTCCTGGAAGCAGAGCACATCCGGCGACACCTCGCGTGCCCACGCCAGGGCGCCCTCGATGCGGGCGCGCACGCCATTGATGTTCCAGGTGGCGATCTTCATTGCGGCTCGACTCCGGGGCGCTATACAGAGTGAAGCTACCGTCTCATCCGGGCGCCGCCTAGGCCGTCGCCCTGCTTATGGAGGATCTCAGCATGCTGACCCGTACGAGCGACGCGGAATGGCACGGCACCCTGCGGGAAGGGCATGGCCACATGCGCTTCGGGGGCGGCGCCTATGACGGGGCCTTCACCTGGGCTTCGCGCTTCTCCGACGGCGGTGGCACCAACCCGGAAGAGCTGCTCGCCGCGGCGCATGCCGGCTGCTTTTCCATGGCGCTCTCGGGCGATCTGGTGAAGGCCGGATTCAAGCCAACCGGCATTCGAACCACGGCTGAGGTTCACCTTGAGCAGGTCAATGGGGCCTGGACAATCACGCTGATCGAGCTGGTCTGCGGCGCCGACGTTCCCGGCATCGACCAGGCAACCTTCAGCCGCATTGCCGAAGGCACCCGCGCCAACTGCCCTGTCTCGAGGGCGTTGGGCGCTGTCAAGGTCACGCTTAGCGCGACCTTGAAGACCTGACGTCACCCTTCGGGGCGAACGGGATCGCGGGGACAGGGGCGTGACAAGGATCGAGGGAGGACACTCCCTTGTCCGCTTTGCGCCGTCGGACGCGGCCATCGCGCTGCAGTGCCGCGCTTGACCCGGCCCGGCGAGTGGCCGACAAGGTCGCCATGAAGCCCAATGGGACTCATTTCGACCGGCCGGCCCCGATTCCGGCGGAACGTTTCGAGGACGCCGAGCTGGCGGTCGAACGCCTCGAGCTGATCTACGACCGTCATACGGCCTTTATCCGGGAGCGCTTCTCCGACCTGCTCAAGCGGAAGAAGCTGCGCGGGCGCGTTCGCGCCACCTATCCCCATATTCGCGTGGAGACCACCACCTACGCCAAGATCGACTCGCGCTTCTCCTATGGTCACGTCGCCGGCCCAGGCGTCTACGCCACCACGGTCACGCAGCCGGCGCTCTTCCGCAACTACTTGATCGAGCAGATCAGGCTGTTGCTTCGCGCTCACGGGAATAGTGTCGAGATCGGGCCTTCGGAGGAGCCCATCCCGCTGCATTTTGCGTTCCCCGAGGGGATACACGTTGAGGGCGAGACGGCCGACCGGATCGATCGCCCGCTTCGCGACATTTTCGATGTTCCGGACCTTGCCGTGACCGACGACGCCATCGTCAACGGCACTTTCGTGGCGGCTCCGGGTGCCGCGATGCCGCTCGCCCCCTTCACGGCCCAGCGAGTCGACTACTCGCTGCATCGCCTTCCGCACTACACCGCGACGAGCCCGGACAATTTCCAGAACTTCATCATCTTCACGAACTACCAGTTCTACGTCGACGAGTTCGTTGCGAAGGCTCGCCGGATAATCGCCGAAGGCGAGGGCGGGTACACCAGTCTCGTCGAGCCTGGCAACGTGATGACCCCCGCTGGGGCAAAGCGGCCGGCGTCGGGCACCCCGCCGGTGAGGCTGCCGCAGATGCCGGCCTTTCACCTTACCCGTGAGGGGCACATGGGGCTGACGATGGTCAACATCGGCGTCGGCCCGTCCAATGCCAAGACGATTACCGACCACATCGCCGTGCTGCGGCCGCATGCGTGGCTGATGCTTGGCCACTGCGCAGGCCTCCGGAATACCCAGGCGCTGGGTGACTATGTGCTCGCCCACGGCTATGTCCGCGAAGACCATGTCCTCGATGCCGACCTCCCGACGTGGATTCCGATCCCGCCGCTCGCCGAGGTTCAGGTGGCGCTCGAGGAGGCGGTCGCCGAGATCACCGGACTGGAGGGGTTCGAACTAAAGCGCGTCATGCGCACCGGAACCGTTGCGACGATCGACAATCGCAACTGGGAACTCCGCGATCACAAGGAGCCGGTTCAGCGGTTCTCGCAGAGCCGCGCAGTGGCGCTCGATATGGAATCGGCGACCATCGCCGCCAACGGCTTCCGCTTCCGCGTTCCGTACGGGACGCTGCTTTGCGTCTCCGACAAGCCGCTGCATGGCGAATTGAAGCTGCCGGGCATGGCCTCTGACTTTTATCGCCGCCAGGTCGGCCAGCATCTTGAGATCGGCATCCGGGCGATGGAGAAGCTGCGGGCCATGGCTCCCGAGCGGCTGCATTCGCGGAAGCTGCGCAGTTTTCAGGAAACGGCATTCCAATGACGGCTCGGTCAACGGGCCAATGGGAGGAACTCAAAATGATGCGATTTTCGGCGGGGGTGGTTGCGCTGGTCCTCGGGCTCGGGTTGCTGCCCGCGCATGCCGAGCGCTGGCTCCGCAGCTACGAGAACGATCCCCACAAAGGCGGGGCCTATAGCTGGTTCGACGTCGACAGTATCGTTCACGACAAGAAATCCGGCCTGATCCTCGCCCATGCGGCGAGCGCCACGATCAAGGCCGTGCGTGGCGGTCACCTCGCCGAGTGGGCGCTGTGGGGCATCGACTGCAAGGGGCAGAAGGCCTTTTCGATCGGCGCGTCCGGTGCCGAAGGCAAGTTCGTCGCCAATGCAAACTGGAAGACCGATCCGAAGATGGTCGTGGTCTTCGGGCCGACTGGTGGCAACGCCGCGGCCAGCGCGATCGGTGGTAAAGTCTGCGCATGGCTGGATGCCTGGCCTCCCGGCACCATGCCGTAGAGACGATCTACCGTCGCGCTGCCAGCCCGAGCAGGTTGCCGCCTGGATCGCGAAAGAACGCCATCCATTCCTCCTCTCCTGTGCGGCCGAACAGGCCCGCGTCGTCGCGGTGTACCAACGCCGGCTCCTGGATGAAAGTCACTCCCCTTGTCTTGAGTTCGGCAACGGTCGCATCGAGGTCGTCGACGCCGAAATAGAGAGTGCTTTCGTTTGAGGTCGGCGACAACATCAACCGCGTGCCCCCGACCTCGAAGAACGCGAGGCCTGGCGGATCGAAACGCGCGACGAGGCGAAGGTTCAGAATGTCGCGATAGAAGGCGATGGATACGTCGAGATCGGAAGCCTTGAGCGCCACTTGATGGAGGCGACCGAGCCTCACGTCAGGCCGCCTCAGACCGAGAAACTGGTCCCGCAGCCGCAGGATGCCGTCGCGTTCGGGTTCTTGATCTTGAAGGACTGGCCGATCAGATCGTCGACGAAGTCGATCTCCGACCCGCCAACGTAGGGGAGGGAGACCGCATCGATCAGCACGATCGCGCCATCGCGCTCGATAATCAGGTCGTCGGGTGCCCGTGTCTGATCGAGGTCGAAGCCATATTGGAACCCGGAGCAACCGCCACCCGAAACACTGATTCGAAGCGCAGTTCCCCCAGGCTCGCCGGACAGAATCCCGGCAATCCTGCGGGCGGCGCTTGCCGAGATGGTTACGGGCGTTGCAGTGTCGAGCATGGCTTGTCTTTCACCTTGGCCGATAGTTATGAACGGCAATGGGTGAAGTCAATCGCGGGAGCGGCGCCGTGACTGCCGCACGCATCGGCTTCGGCCGGATCGAGAGGGCTCCCTTCGCCTCCGATCCGTTGCAAAGCCGCGGCCGGCTGTACCCCGAACCGGCGAGTCCGACGCGCACCGAATTTCAGCGTGATCGCGACCGGATAGTTCATTCGACTGCCTTCAGGCGGCTCCGCGAGAAAACCCAGGTGTTTCTCTTTGACGAGGGCGACCACTATCGCACCCGGCTGACCCACACCATTGAGGTAGCGCAGATTGCCCGGGCATTGGCACGGGCCCTGAGGCTGGACGAAGACCTGGCGGAAGCGTTGGCCCTCGCCCATGACCTCGGCCACACGCCCTTTGGCCATGCCGGAGAACGGGCCCTCGACCGCGTCATGGGCGGCTTTGGCGGATTCGATCACAATGCCCAGAGCCTGCGCGTCGTCACCCGGCTGGAGCGAAGCTATCCACGGTTCGATGGCCTCAACCTGACCTGGGAGACGCTGGAGGGACTGGTCAAGCACAACGGCCCGCTGGTCGACGCGGTGGGCAAGCCCATTGGCCGTTACGCCGCGCGCGGCATTCCGTTCGCCATTGTCGACTACGCGGCCGCCCACGATCTGGGCCTCGCCAACCACGCAGGGCCGGAGGCGCAGGCGGCGGCCATCGCCGATGACATCGCCTATGACACCCACGATATCGACGACGGCGTGAGGGCAGATCTGCTTACCCTTGACGCCCTTCGGGAGGTCGACCTGACCCGGCGGGTGCTTGCCGATATCGACCGGGAATTTCCGGGGCTTCCCCCTGAGCGCGCCCGGCATGAGCTGGTCCGCCGGTTGATCACGCTGATGATCGAAGACGTCATCGACGAAAGCCTGCGCCGTATCGATGCAATCGCTCCGGGGTCGGCCGACGACGTGCGCGGGGCAGGGCGCCCGGTCATCGGTTTCTCTGACGCAATGGAGACGGCCGACAACGGGATCAAGACGGTGCTCGCGCGAGAGGTCTATCGGCACCCGCTTATCCGCGACGTCATGGACGATGCAGAGAACGTCGTCATGCGATTGTTCGAGCGCTACCGCTCCGATCCGGACGCGCTGCCGGAAGCCTGGCGGCCGCCAAACGATGCCACGGAAGATCGAAGGGCACGCCGGATCGCCGATTTCATAGCCGGCATGACGGACCGCTATGCTTTCGGAGAATATCAGAGGCTGTTCGGTGAGCCGGCCGGACTGCGCCCAGGTCAGGGAGTGCGCTCTCCGCCTTATTTTCGGGCCGCTCCCTGATCCGTGAGCTCCGCCCGCCCGTCGGTCGTTTGACCTCGATGCCGAATTGAGTTAGGCCGCGCCCGATTCCGCGACAACCCGATTGATCGGCGAATGAACATCTTCAACGATTTCACGGCCAGAATTAAGAAGATCGTTCAAGCGATTGCGGCCGGGTATCCGGAGAGGGCAGTCGAACTCGACCGGATTCTGGTCGAGCTTCCCCGCGACGCCTCCCACGGCGACCTCACATGCAACGCCGCGATGGTCCTGGCGAAGCCTCTCGGCTTGAAACCGCGCGACCTCGCCATGAGCATCGCGGTAGCTCTCGGAAGCGATCCGGATGTCGATCAAGCCGAAGTGGCCGGCCCCGGTTTCGTGAACCTGCGACTCAAACCGTCATACTGGCAGTTGGCGCTGCGGGGACTGATCGGGGAGGGAGCTGACTTTGGCCGGCTCAACCTCGGCGGGGGCGAGAAGGTCAACGTCGAATACGTGTCGGCCAACCCGACAGGCCCCATGCATGTCGGTCACGCCCGCGGCGCGGTCTTCGGTGACGTGCTCGCGAACCTGTTGATCGCGGCCGGCTACGAGGTGACCCGCGAATATTACATCAACGACGCGGGTTCCCAGGTCGACCAACTCGCCCGTTCGGCGTTCCTGCGTTATCGCGAGGCGCTTGGCGAGGACATCGGCACGATCCCGGAGGGTCTCTATCCGGGGGAATACCTCCAGCCAGTGGGCCAAAAGCTCGCATCCGAGCACGGCACGTCGCTTCTCGCGATTCCCGAGGCGGAATGGCTGCCGCTCGTCCGCGAGGTCACTGTCGCAGCCATGATGGCGATGATCCGGGACGATCTGAAAACCCTGCATATCGTCCACGACGTCTTCTTTTCCGAGCGGTCGCTCGCCGCCGCGGGCGCGGTCGAGGCCGCAATCAACACGCTTCGTCAAAAGGGCCTGATCTACGAGGGCCGTCTGCCACCGCCGAAAGGCCAGTTGCCAGAGGACTGGGAGGACCGCGAGCAGACGCTCTTCCGGGCCACCGAGTTCGGTGACGATGTCGACCGTCCGCTCCGCAAGTCCGACGGCAGCTACACCTACTTCGCCTCCGACATCGCTTACCACCTGGAGAAATTCAGGCGCGGCTTCCGGACCATGATCAACGTGCTCGGCGCCGATCATGGCGGTTACACCAAGCGCATGAAGGCCGCGGTCCAGGCGATCAGCGACGGGCAGGCGACACTGGACGTCAGACTCTGCCAGCTGGTGCGGCTGTTCCGTGGCGGTGAACCGGTCAAGATGTCGAAGCGATCGGGTGATTTCGTCACCCTGCGCGAGGTCGTCGACGAGGTCGGCGCGGATCCCATTCGCTTCATGATGGTCTTCCGGAAGAACGACGCGCCGCTCGATTTCGATTTCCAGAAGGTGACCGAGCAATCAAAGGACAACCCGGTCTTTTACGTCCAGTACGCTCATGCGAGGACGTGTTCGGTCTTCCGCCAGGCGGCCTCGGAGATGCCCCGTCTTGACGCTGGCGGGGACGCGCTGGCCGGCGCCGCATTGCGCCGGCTCGATGACAGCGGCGAAATGGCGCTGGTCCGCCGGCTGTGCGAATACCCTCGTATAATTGAGGCAGCGGCGCTTTCACACGAGCCGCATCGGGTTGCCTTCTACCTCTATGAGGTCGCCTCCGAGTTCCACGGCCACTGGAATCGCGGCAAGGAGTTGCCGCAATTGCGTTTTATTAACCAAGCCGACCCAGACTTGACTTTGGCGCGCCTTGCTCTGGTCCATGCCACAAAATTGGTGTTGTCCTCCGGTTTGGCTATTCTCGGCGTTAGCGCGCCGGAGGAAATGCGTTAGGCGAGCAGGTGGCCGAATCCGGCCTTTCCTGCGGTTTGGATGTAGGATCTGACGATGGCCGACCGCTACGAACCGAAACTCACGGTCCGCCCGCTGAGCGAGCGGAAGCCGGCTGCCTCGACTTCGACCGAATCGGATCCGCTGGTCGAATTGACCCGCATGGTGACCGGACAGTCGACCTTCGATCCGGCGCCGGTAGGGAAGCGTAACACGGTCCCTGCGGCAGTTGGACCGGCGACGGATGCCGTCTCTACGCTATCGAACGACCTTGAATCGGAGCTACTCAGCGAGCTGCAGGCCTCGTTCTACGCCGTCCGTGAGCCGGTCGCGTCCCCGCCGCCGGCGGCTCCGCCGGCCCCGTCTCCGGCCCCGGCCACACGGTCCGCCCCGATCGCCGCTGCCGCTGCGGCCCCACGGCCCCAGCCTGCGTCGCCGCCTGTCGAGAAGCCGGCCGCGCGCCAGGAGGCGGTCCGGCCGTCGGCACCCGCTCCGCGCGCCGAGAGGCCGCCTCAGGCGCCGGTCGCGCCCGTTGTGCGCCCGGCTGCCCCGTCCGTTGCCCCGGCCCCGGCGTCACAGACGCTGGCCGATCGCCAGAGCCTCTTTCGCTCAGGCAACGGTCCGACAGTCGACCTAAGTCATCTTCAGATGCGCGCGACAACCGCGCCCACTCCCGAGGTCAGTGCATCCGCGCCTCCTCCCCGCCAGGCAGCCGTGCCGCGCTGGACCCCGCCGGCGGCCGCGGCAGCCGATGTGCCCAGCCGTTTTGCCCCGCCGCGTTCTGCCGCTGCCGCACCGGAGACAGCCGACGAGATTGACGTCGAAGACGAGCTCCCCCTGACCGGAGAAGAGGCGGACGACGACTTCACGCTCGAGGACTTGAGCGCGCTCCCGGAGTACGGCGACGAAGGAGAGGTTCCGCCCTTTCCCGAAGACGAACTGGCCGGGCTCTCACGGAGGCGGAATAATCGTGGGCTGTTTTTGATTGCGGGAGTCCTGGTCGTCGCCCTTGCGGGCGGCTTGGCTTACGTCATGCTGAGCGGCGGGAAATCGAGCAGCTCGCCGCCGATCATTGCTGCGGATACGACGCCGACGAAAGTGATTCCGGACCCATCGACGAACGCGGTCGATCCCGCCAAGGAGAGCGATCGGGTCGAGGCCACCGATAATGCTGATGACACCAAGCTCAATACGCCCGGGCAGGTAGACATCGCGTCTATTCCTTCCGGCACCGAGTCAACCAATCCCATTTCGCGGGTAATCATTCCCGGTGGGCCCGGCTTCGACACACCCACCGCCGATGATACCAGCAGCGATCCCAATGCGCCTGCCCAGATCGGACCGAAGAAGGTGCGCACTGTCGTCGTGCGGCCGGACGGCACGATCGTCAGTAGCGAAGCTTCGGCGCCCGGAGAACCCCCCGCCGCTTCTCCGCCGGCCGCAGCCGACTCGACAACGCCTGCCGCCGTTCCCGCTCCACCGGCAGGGGACACGCCTCCTGCCGCTGCGACGGCGGCTGCCGACAGCGAGGCGGCCATCCCGCCGGCTCCGCAATCGGGCATGGAGACCGTCCTCGACGGCCAGAATGGCAACATAGCGGTCGATACCGACCCGTTGGCCGCGGGCAAGCCCGCTGCCAAACCCGCCGCGCCGGCGCCCGGCACGGTTTCGGCTGTGGAAGCCGTGAAGCCACCGCCGGCGGCGGCCGTAGTAGCCGCCGTGGAGCCGGCGAAGGAGCCGGTCCCGAAGCCCGAGCAACGGCCCGTGAAGCCGGTAGTGGTAGCGGCAAAGGCGCCGGCGCCGATGGATATCGTCCCCGCCACTCCCGCCGCCAATGCGGCGCGACCGATGGGCAGCGGTGTCCTTGTCCAGCTTTCATCGCAAAAGAGCGAGGACGCGGCTCGCGCCGCATATCAGGGCATGCAGCGCCGCTTCCCGGGCATACTTGGCACCTACTCACCCAATATCCAGCGTGCGGATCTTGGCGACCGCGGCGTTTACTTCCGCGTCCGTGTCGGGCCGTTTAGCGGCGCCGATGCGGCCCGCCTCTGCGAGGATCTCAAGGCTGCCGGCGGCGATTGCATCATCGCCCACTGAGACTCGGGCTACAACTTCCTCCAGCTTGGGTGGTGGCTGGGCGCCATGGCAGCAAAGGCTTTCGTTTCGGGATGCGCCGGTCCGACCCTTCTTCCGGAGGAGTCGGCATTCTTTTCCCGCGAAGAGCCGTGGGGCCTCATCCTTTTCCGGCGCAATTGCGTTGACCCGCGGCAGATCCGTGAGCTCGTCACCGATTTCCGAAAGGCGGTGGCCCGACCGGATGCACCCGTACTCATCGATCAGGAGGGTGGCCGCGTCCAACGTCTGCAGCCGCCGCATTGGCCGGCGTATCCGCCGGGTCGCCTGCTCGGATTGATAGGCGAGACGGACTTGCCGGCCGGGGAGCGTGCGGCTTTTCTCCAGGCCCGCCTGATCGCGGCCGATCTGACGGATCTCGGTATCACCGTCGATTGCCTGCCGCTCCTCGATGTGGTCGCGGGCGTGAGCGCTGCCATCGGCAACCGCTCGTTTGGCCCGGATCCCGCGCTGGTGACCCGGCTCGGCCGTGCTGTCGCAAACGGTCTCGTCTCCGGTGGGCTGCTTCCGGTGATGAAGCACATACCCGGCCATGGCCGTGGCGAGGCCGACAGCCACCTTGCCCTGCCGGTGGTCGCCGCCGATGTCGAAACCCTTGCCACGACGGACTTCGCGCCTTTTGCCGCGCTTGTCGATCTGCCCATGGCGATGACCTGCCATGTTGTCTACAGCGCCGTCGATCCCGAATATCCAGCGACCACTTCCCCCGCCGTTATCCGCGATATCATCCGCGGGCGAATCGGTTTCACCGGGCTGCTGCTCAGCGATGACGTCTCAATGAACGCGCTTTCTGGGGATTACGGGGAGAGGGCCGCGGCAATCTATGCCGCCGGCTGCGATATCGTGCTTCACTGCAATGGTCGGATCGAGGAGATGCGCGCGATTGCGGACGTAGCGCCCACGCTCGCCGGGGAGGCCGGTGAGCGTGCGGTGCGCGCGCTGGCCTTGAGAAGACTCCCTGAACCCTTTGACCGTGAGGCCGGCTGGCGCGAATTGCTGGAACTGGCGGCACGCGCTGGCTGGGCGCCCCAGGCCTGATGAAAGAAGCGATCGTGTCAGGGCCTGAGCGGAACGAAATGTGGGACACCTATCGTGCTCCGGAACGCCCTGCTGACGAGGGCGCCCTCCGCGTCGACGTGAATGGATTCGAAGGGCCGCTGGATCTTCTCCTGGCGTTGGCCCGATCCCAGAAGGTCGACATCACCCGGATCTCGATCCTTGCCCTTGCCGACCAGTACCTGGTCTTCATCGAGAAGATCAGCGGCCTCCGCCTGGAGGTTGCTGCTGACTACCTGGTTATGGCGGCATGGCTCGCCTACCTGAAGTCCAAGCTGCTGCTTCCCGAAGAGGAGGGCGACGAGCCGACCGGCGAAGAGCTGGCCGCCGAACTTGCTTTCCGGTTGCGGCGGCTGGAGGCGATGCGCGACGCGGCGGCAAGGCTCGCCAATCGCAATCGCCTCGGCCGCGACGTATTCGAGCGCGGGCAGCCCGAGCCGGTGGCCGTAGTCCGGCACAGCACCTACAGCGCCACCCTCTACGACCTTCTTTCGG
>JBBQGL010000054.1:0-21817 GCA_038323025.1 Hyphomicrobiales bacterium | reverse complement strand
TACGGCTTCCATCCTTCGCCCTTCGGCATCGCCCTGGTGATGGCGAGCGAGCGCGGCCTGACCGGCCTCGCCTTCGCCGACGAAGGGGGTGAGGCGGCGGCGCTGGCCGACATGCAGCATCGCTGGCCGCGCGCCACCTATATCGAGGACCCGGCGGCGACAATGGGGTTCGCGCGTCGCATCTTCGATCGCGGCGCATGGCAGGCGGACCAGCCGCTCCGCATCGTGATGATCGGCTCGGACTTCGAGGTCCGCGTCTGGGAAACGCTCCTCAAGCTTCCGCTCGGCAAGGCAACGACCTATTCCGACATCGCCGCCCATATCGGCCGGCCGGGCGCGGCGCGCGCCGTCGGCGCGGCGGTGGGCAGGAACCCGATCTCGTTCGTGGTCCCCTGCCACCGCGTGCTCGGCAAGGGCGGCGGCCTCTGCGGCTATCACTGGGGCCTCACGCGCAAACGCGCGATTCTTGGCTGGGAGGCGGGCGTGGCGGGAAGAGCGGCCGGGTAGCGGCCCCCTCCACCATGCTGCGCGCATGGTCCCCCTCCCCCGTTTCACGGGGGAGGAACCGGTGCCCTTTGTCCTGAGGCTGCCGGAGGTGGCACGGGTTGCTCCCCGTGAAACGGGGGAGCTGTCGGCGTAGCCGACTGAGGGGGCGCATACTGCGCCTATCCGCTCAGCACTTCCTTCCCCGCCACCGTCGTGTCGTCATTCAGCCGGTAGAGGATCGGAAGCCCGGTCTCCAGCTCGCGCTTGACGATCTCGTCGGGGCTCAAACCCTCCAAAGCCATGATCAGGGCGCGCAGCGAATTGCCGTGCGCCGAGATGAGCACGCCTTCGCCGCGCATGACGTGCGGCTGGATCTCGTGGAGGTAGTACGGCCAGACGCGGGCGCCGGTATCGCGGAGCGACTCGCCGCCGGGCGGGGCGGTGGCGTAAGAGCGGCGCCAGGTGTGCACCTGCTCCTCGCCCCATTTCTTCCGGGCATCGTCCTTGTTGAGGCCGGAGAGGTCGCCGTAGTCGCGCTCGTTGAGCGCCTGGTCCTTGAAGGTGGTGAGCCCGGTCTGGCCGAGTTCGGCGAGCATCAGGTCGAGGGTGCGTTGGGCGCGTTTCAGGACCGAAGTATAGGCGATGCCGAACTTCAGGCCCTTCGCCTTCAGCCGCTTGCCCGCCGCCTTGGCCTCGTCGACGCCCTTCGGCGACAGGTCGACGTCGCGCCACCCGGTGAACAGGTTCAGCAAATTCCATTCGCTCTGTCCGTGGCGGACGAGGACGAGGATGCGGTCCATCAGGCAGGCCTCACGGGTTGGTGCTGTCGTGGATGGTCTTCAGCACGCTGGTCATGATCGCGGCAGTCACGTCGTCGGGCTCGGGCCCGGTTATCTTCGCGCGCTCGTCCGGCGAGAGCGTGCTCTTTTCGGCGGAAATGAACTTCGCCACCTTGTCCGGGTCGGGACAGAGACTGTAGCGCGTCAGAAATACCGGGGTCCCAGTCCCGTTCGCCGCGAAGATCCGCGCGTCCCCTATCTTGTCGAAGGAACTGGCGATAATCACCCCCGGCCCGTCCTCCCGGTACACGTCGATATACGACTTGCCCTGCTCGGCCGGGTCGGTGTCGAAGGTCGACGTGCAGGTCTCGACTGAGCCCCGCTTGAACAGGCCGCCGTCCTCGATCGCGCAATGGCCGCGCGAGTATTCGACGTAGCGGATGGTCTTTTCTGCCTCGTAGTGCTGCAGGTCGAGGTGATAGCTGATGTAGGAGCCATCCTTTTCCTGGCTGAAGAAATTGTAGGCGCAGTTGCGCAGCGCCGCGTCTGCGTCGGTGGCCGGGTCGCTGGTGGTGTAAAGGCCCGTGTAGGGATAGTCGGCCGCCCCGGCAGCGGTCGTCGCCAGGGCAGTCAGCGCCAGAGCACTACAGAGGCCGATCGTCCGCCGCATCGCGGTCGCTCCTCAGAATCCGAGCACGTCGGCCATGGAATAGAGGCCGGGCTTCTTGCCCTTTCCCCACAGCGCGGCCTTGACCGCGCCCCGTGCGAACAGGGCGCGATCGCTCGCCCGGTGGCTGATCTCGATGGTCTCGCCTTCGCCGGCGAAGATCACGCTGTGCTCGCCGATGACCGAGCCACCGCGGAGCGTCGCGAAGCCGATGTCGCCGCGCCGGCGCGCGCCCGGATGCCCGTCGCGCACGCGCACCGAATGGCTGTCGAGGTCGATGCCGCGGCCTTCCGCCGCCGCCCGGCCGAGCATCAGCGCCGTCCCCGAGGGCGCATCTACCTTGTGCTTGTGATGCATCTCGAGGACCTCGATGTCGAAGTCGGCGTCGAGCGCCTTCGCCGCCTGGCGGACGAGGACGGCGAGAAGGTTCACGCCGAGGCTCATGTTGCCCGACTTCACCACCACCGCGTGGCGCGCCGCCGCCTTGATCTTCGCCTCGTCGGCCGCGCCGAGCCCGGTGGTGCCGATGACGTGCACGATGCGCGCCTGCGCCGCGAGCTCGGTGAAGGCGATGGTCGCCGCCGGCGCCGTGAAGTCGAGAACGCCGTCGGCCCTGGCGAAGAGCGGCAGGGCGTCGTCAACGATCGGAATTCCATTCGGGCCGAGGCCGGCGAGATCGCCCGAGTCGCGGCCGAGTTCCGCCGCGCCGGCGCGTTCGACCGCGCCAGAGAGCCTGGCGCCCGGCGTTTCGGCGATCGTGCGGATGAGCGTGCGCCCCATGCGGCCGGCGGCGCCGACGACGACGAGGTTCATGTCAGGCATGGCAAGCCTTTCGCGGTGACGCGTCGATATATCCGGGCGAAAGCGCGAGGGCAAACCGGCGGTGCGCCTCTGCCCGTGTCTAGTCGTAGCCCTCGATGATGATCAGTTCGGACTCAGCGGCCCCGCGCCGGTGTCTGGCGTTCTCCTGATACTCGGGCGACCGGTAGCAGGCGAGCGCTGTGGCGTAATCCGGGAATTCGATGACGACGTTACGCGCCCGGCTCGGTCCTTCCACCGCCTCGAATTTGCCGCCGCGGACGAGGAATTTCCCGCCGAATTTCTGGAAGATGGCCGGATTGGCCGCCGTGTAGCGGGCATAGGCCTCAAGGTCGTGCACATCGACCCGGGCGATCCAGTATCCCTTGGCCATGGTCAGCCCCCCGTGCTTCCGACAACGCCCTCTATCTCGGCGACGATCGCGTCGGCCGCCTGCCGCGGATCCGCCGCCTCCGTGACCGGCCGGCCGACGACCAGGTAGTCGGCGCCGGCGTGAATGGCCGCCGCCGGCGTCGCCACGCGCTTCTGGTCCCCGGCGGCGTTTCCCGCCGGGCGAACCCCGGGCGTGACGATGGCAATGTCGGGCCCGACGATCTTGCGGATCGCGGCCGCCTCGGCCGGCGAGGCAACGATACCGTCGATGCCTGCCGCCCTGGCGTCGGCAGCACGCCGGGCGACGAGGGCGCTGACCGTCCCGGAATAACCGGCCGCCGCGAGGTCGGCATCGTCCATGGAGGTGAGCACCGTCACCGCCAGGAATTTCAGCGGCGCGTTGCCGCGCGCCGCAACCGCCGCCCGCATGACTTTCGGATAGGCGTGTACCGTGACGAAGGTGGCGCCGAGCGTCGCAATGCTGCGTACGGCCCCGGCGACCGTGTTGTCGATATCGAGGAGTTTCGTGTCGAGGAAGAGCTGCTTGCCCTGCCGGATCAACCGCTCGGCGAACGGCAATCCGCCGGAATAGATCAGCTCGAGCCCGACCTTGAAGAAGGTCACGCTGTCGCCGAGCCGGGCCACCATCGCCTCCGCGGCGGCGACTGTCGGCAGGTCGAGCGCGACGATCAGGCGGTCGCGGGCCGGAATGGAGAGCATGGGCCTGTGTCGCGGATAGGTCTGGTCAGGTCAAGGCGAAGCACCGAGGGGGCGCGCCGAACGCCTAAGCCAGGCGCCGGGCGAAGTCGACCAGGTGCGTGACCACCGCCTTCAGCAGCCGCTCGTAGGTCTCGTCCATCAGCTCGCCCGATTCGTTGAAGGCGCGCTGGGCCTGCGAAATCTCCACCTTGTCGGGGACGATGACCGCGCGGACGGCGGTGGAGAGCACACGCCTCAGGTCGATGAGGGCGCGCGCGCCGCCGTAGCGGCCGTCGGATGCGCTGCCGAGGCCGAAGACGCGATAGCGGTAATGGATGCCCGAAGACTCGCGGATGCGGCTGACCCAGTCGATGGCGTTCTTGAGGAGCGGCGGCAGCGAATTGTTGTATTCCGGCGTCGCGATGAAAACGCCCTGGTTCGCGGCGATCAGCCGGGCGAGCTTCATCGCGTTCTCCGGGATGCCCTTTTCCTTTTCGAGGTCGCCGTCGTAGATCGGCAGCGAGTAGTCGGCGAGAGAGATCTTGGTGACGTTGGCGTCGGCAAGCGCCAGTTCCTTGGCGGCGGCGTTGGCGAGCTTCTGGCTGAGCGAGCCGGTGCGGATCGAGCCGGCGAAAACGAGAATCTTTGGCGGCTCCGCCAGCGCCACGGTCTCAGGCCTTCCGGTAGAGCCAGACGCGGGCCGGCGGGATGTTCAGCCAGACCCACGACGAAATCTCGGCGGTGAAGCCGCCCGGCACCAGCGGAACCGGGCCCTTCCGGAGGTACGAGAACTGGATGAAGGCCTTCCCCTTCGCCATGCGCGACAGGCCGCTGAGGATCAGCGCCTGGCGTTCCTCGACCGAACGCGCCGGTAGCGGCAGGCTCGACACCACCGCCGAGACGCGGTCGGCGTTGCCCTTCGGCAGCGTGCCGGCGAGGTCGAAGGCGTCGCCCTCGATGACCGTCACGCCGGGGAAGCGTTCGCGCAGCAACCGGCAGAACTCCGGGCTGTATTCGATGGCGATGATGCGTGATGGCTTCACGCCGCGCTCGAGGAGCGCCTTGGTGACGACCCCGGTACCGGGCCCGAGCTCGATCACCGGCAGGCGGTCGTTGGGATCGACGTAGCTCGCCATTTTCCGGGCAAGCGCCGCGCTCGACGGCGCCACCGCCCCGGTCATCGCCGGACGGTCCCACAGGCTCTTCAGGAACCGGAAGCGATCGCCGACAGGCATTTTCTGGCGCTCCTAGCCCGCGAAGAAATCGCGGACGCGGGTGAAGAACCCGCTCGAATCGGGATGGGTTTCCGCCGATGACGTCTTTTCGAACTCCTCGAGCAACTCGCGCTGGCGGCGCGACAGGTTGCGCGGCGTCTCCACCACGACCTGGATGTACATGTCGCCGACCCGGCTGGTGCGCAGCACCGGCATGCCCTTGTTCTTCAGGCGGAACTGCTTGCCGGTCTGGGTGCCGTCGGGGACGCGCACGCGCGTCTTGCCGCCGTCGATGGTCGGCACCTCGAACTCGCCGCCGAGCGCCGCCGTGGTGACCGACACCGGCACGCGGCAGAAGATGTCGGCGCCGTCGCGCTGGAAGAACTCGTGCGGCTTGATGGCGAGGAAGATGTAGAGGTCGCCCGCCGGGCCGCCGCGCGAGCCGGCCTCGCCTTCGCCGGCGAGCCGGATACGGGTGCCGTCCTCGATGCCGGCCGGGATGCTGACCGAGAGCTTGCGCTCCTCGGTGACCCGTCCGGCGCCGCTGCAATCCGGGCAGGGGTCCGTGATCACCTCGCCGCGACCCTGGCAGGCCGGGCAGGTGCGCTCGATCGAGAAGAAGCCCTGGGCGGCGCGGATGCGCCCGGCGCCCTCGCAGGTGGGGCAGGGCTTCGGCGCCGAGCCGCGCTTGGCGCCCGTGCCCGAGCAGGTCTTGCACACGATCTTGGTCGGCACCTCGACGTCGGCGGTCTTGCCGGCGTAGGCCTCCTCGAGGGTGATTTCCATGTTGTAGCGCAGGTCGGTGCCGCGCTCACGCCCGCCGCGGCTGTTGCCGCCGCGCCGGCCCATCATGTCGCCGAAAATGTCGTCGAAGATGTTGGACATCGACGAGGCGAAGTCGGCGTTGAAGCCGGCGCCACCGCCGCCGCCATTCTCGAAGGCGGCATGGCCGAAGCGGTCGTAGGCCGCCCGCTTCTGCGGGTCGCGCAGCGCCTCGTAGGCCTCGCTCACTTCCTTGAACTTCATCTCGGCTTCGCGGTCGCCGTTGTTGCGATCGGGATGGAACTGCATCGCCAGCTTGCGATAGCTGACCTTCAGTTCCTTCTCGTCGCAGGTCCGCGTGACGCCGAGGACTTCGTAATAGTCGCGCTTGGCCATCGCTGCCTATCCGTGGATGGCGTAGGCAATCCGCGCCGGGGCGGAATAGCGGGTGGGGATCGGGAGGGTCATGCGGGCCGGGGTCAAACCGTCAGGGAATCGCAAGGTCATTTCCTACTCTCAACATCCTCCCGACGAAAGAGCGCAAGCGGGCCGATCGCTATCCGCCAACGCACCCCGCGCCTGGCAGTCTCCACCGCCAGGCGTTCCGCTTCAGGTTGATGCGTGCTGGCGGGAAAGGGAAGGGGCCCTGCCTTTCGGCCGGGCCCCTTGATCTGCTGGTCAGGCCGACTTCTTCTGGTCGTCGTCGATTTCCTCGAAGTCGGCGTCGACCACGTCCTCGCCGGATTTGGGGCCGGCATCGCCGCCGCCTTCACCCGGACCGGGACCGGCCTGGTTGGCCTTGTACATGGCCTCGCCGAGCTTCATGGAAGCCTGCGCCAGGGCCTCGGTCTTCTGCTTGATCGCCTCGACGTCCTCGCCGGACACCGCTTCCTTGAGCTCCGCGATCGCCGCCTCGATCGCCGACTTGTCGGCGGCCGAGACCTTGTCGCCATAGTCCTTCAGCGACTTCTCGCTGGAGTGGACGAGCGCTTCGCCGTGGTTCTTCGCCTCGACCAGCGCGCGCCGCTCCTTGTCCTCGGCGGCGTGGGCTTCGGCGTCCTTCACCATCTTGTCGATGTCGGCTTCGCTGAGGCCGCCCGAGGCCTGAAGGCGGATCGGCTGCTCCGTGCCGGTGCCCTTGTCCTTGGCCGACACGTTGACGAGGCCGTTGGCGTCGATGTCGAAGGTGACCTCGATCTGCGGCATGCCGCGCGGCGCCGGCGGGATGCCGACGAGATCGAACTGGCCGAGCATCTTGTTGTGCTGGGCCATCTCGCGCTCGCCCTGGAAGACGCGGATGGTCACCGCGTTCTGGCTGTCCTCGGCGGTCGAGAAGACCTGGCTCTTCTTGGTCGGGATGGTCGTGTTGCGGTCGATCAGGCGGGTGAACACGCCGCCGAGCGTCTCGATGCCGAGCGACAGCGGGGTCACGTCGAGCAAGAGCACGTCCTTGACGTCGCCCTGCAGCACGCCGGCCTGGATGGCGGCGCCGACGGCGACCACCTCGTCAGGATTGACGCCCTTGTGGGGCTCCTTGCCGAAGAACTGCTTCACGATCTCCTGGACCTTCGGCATGCGCGTCATGCCGCCGACCAGCACCACTTCCTGAATCTCGGCCGCGGTCAGGCCGGCGTCCTTGAGCGCCGCCTTGCACGGTCCGACCGTCTTCTGGATGAGGTCGTCGACGAGCGCCTCGAACTTCGCCCGCGTCAGCTTCATCGTCAGGTGCTTCGGACCGGAGGCGTCGGCCGTGATGAAGGGCAGGTTGATCTCGGTCTGGGTGGCCGAGGAAAGTTCGATCTTGGCCTTCTCCGCCGCTTCCTTCAGCCGCTGGAGCGCCAGCTTGTCGCCGCGCAGGTCGATGCCCTGCTCCTTCTTGAACTCGTCGGCGAGGTAGTTGACCAGACGCATGTCGAAGTCTTCGCCGCCGAGGAAGGTGTCGCCGTTGGTCGACTTCACCTCGAAGACGCCATCGCCGATCTCGAGCACCGAAATGTCGAAGGTGCCGCCGCCGAGGTCATAGACCGCGATGGTCTTGCCTTCCTTCTTGTCGAGGCCGTAGGCGAGCGCCGCCGCGGTCGGCTCGTTGATGATGCGCAGCACTTCGAGGCCGGCGATCTTGCCGGCGTCCTTGGTCGCCTGGCGCTGGGCGTCGTTGAAATAGGCCGGGACGGTGATCACCGCCTGGTCGACCGTCTGGCCGAGATAGGCCTCGGCGGTCTCCTTCATTTTCTGCAGGATGAAGGCGGAAATCTGCGAGGGCGAGTATTTCTGGTTGTCGATCTCGACCCAAGCGTCGCCGTTCGGCGCCTTGGCGATCTTGTAGGGGACGAGCTTCTTGTCCTTGTCCACCATCGGATCGTCGTAGCGGCGGCCGATCAGGCGCTTGACCGCGAAAATCGTGCGCTCCGGATTGGTCACCGCCTGGCGTTTGGCGGACTGGCCGACCAGGCGTTCCCCGTCGCCGGTAAAGGCGACGATCGAAGGCGTGGTGCGCCCGCCTTCCGAATTCTCGATAACCTTGGCGTTCTTGCCGTCCATGACCGCGACGCACGAGTTGGTCGTGCCGAGGTCGATACCGATTACCTTACCCATCAATGCTCTCCTTTCGGCAGACCGGAACGGGTCCATGACGGCCCCCGCGCTGGCGGGGCCCTCGGATCCAATTCTTTCCGAAGACGCGCCTTTCGGTCCCCTTGGCGTGATCAGCGATTCGAAGCCAATGCTCCGAACCCCTGAGGTTCGCTCGGGTATATAAGAAGGCCTGAAATCAGCCGCAAGACGGCATGAAGCATGCCGATCGGCCGCTTCGTCGAATATGGGTTGGCAAACGTGAAAGAGGCGCCTGCCCGACAGGACAGGCGCCTCCGGATCGGCGCTAAGGAAGCGGCAGCGGCCTACATCCCGCCCGGCGCCGGGACCATCCAGCCCTGCACGACCCCGGCAGGGTCGGCGACGATGGCGATGCGGCCGATGCCCTTCACGTCCCACGGCTCGCGCAGAACCTTGCCGCCGGCGTCCCTGGCCTTCTTCAGGCGCTTGTCGAGATCATCGACGGCGATGTACGTGAACCAGCTTTCCGGCGTGCCCTCGAACATCGGCCCGTCCATCTTGAACATGCCGCCGACCATCTTGTCGCCCGACTTGATGATCGTATAGGTCCCGTACATGTCGCCCATGGGCATGTCGTCATAGGTCCAGCCGAGGGTCTTCTTGTAGAAGTCCTTGGCTTTCTTGACGTCCCGCGTCATCAGCTCATTCCAGTAAAACGATCCGTGCTCGGCCATATCATCCTCCTCCTCTTAACCGATCGGTTAAACAAGCATAGCCGACCGGAGGCGACAGGCAAGTGACAAAGATCAAGGTCAGCACCGAACTGCCAGACAAGCGCGACGCCGGCACACGGCTGGTCAGGCATTCATTCAGCGCGTCCAGTTTTCGATCGTCAATTCCGGGATGCGCGCAAACTCGCGCTCGTTATTGGTCACGAGGATCAGGTTCGCGACATGGGCGTGCGCGGCGATCCACAGATCGTTGTTGCCAATCGTCTCCCCGCGCCTGCCGAGCGAGGCGCGAAATGCTCCATATGTCTCGCCGGCTTCGGCGGGGAGGGGCAGGACCACCATCTGGTTGGTAAGTTCGCGCAAGTCCCTCAGCTTTTCGGCCCGGTTGACGCTTTTTTCGACGCCGTATGCCAGCTCGCCGAGGGTAATGACCGACAGCGCCATGTCGCCGCTGGCCAGTTGTTCAAATCGCGCTCGCGCCGCTACCGGGCGGCGCTGGCGGATGTAGATGAAGGTGTTCGTATCGAGGAGATACTTCGTCACTAGAGGCCGTCCCGCTCCTGCGGAGGGGTATCGTCCCGGGCGTCTATCTCGGCCGGCAAATTGGCGATCAGGTCGAAGACGCGGCCAAGCCCTTTACCCTTCTCTCTGAGAACGACCTCCTCGCCGCGGCGATAGATGTCGACCTCGCTACCCTTGAATCGAAACGCTTTCGGCAGGCGGACGGCCTGGCTATTACCGGACTTGAAAACGCGGGCGGTGGCCATGGCGCTACCCTTTGTATATCCGCCATAGTATATACGAAAATCGGACGAAATCCAGCAGTTTCGACCTAGCCGGGGCTGCCTTTGACATAATCGCGGGCCTCGCGGGCGAGGCTCTTCCATTCCCGTTCGGGCAGGTCGAGGGCGATCCATTCCCGCATCAAACGCCCATGGCCGGGGTCGAAGAACTCGCCTGAGCCGGAGGCGACGAGGGCGGCAACCCGGTCTCGCGGCAGCTTGAGCACCAGCCGTCCCTTGACCGGCATCGCGAACAGCTTGCCGGCGACCTTCAGCCCGTTCGAGCCGAACCCGCGCCGGCCCGATTGCGAGCCGTCCTCAACGCCGCCTTCCGCGAGCAACTCAGCGGCAAGCTTGTCGAAGGCCGGTGACGCGTAACGTTCGGCGTCCGCCGCCGGCTTCACCCTGGAGGCCATCTCAGCCGCCGAGGTTGAACGCCGCCAGCGCCGCCATGTTGACGATGTCGGAGTCCTTGGCGGCGAGCGAGACGATCTGCACCGGCTTGTCGAAGCCGACGAGCAGGGGCCCGATCACGGTCGAGCCGCCCAGTTCCTGCAGCATCTTGGTCGAGATCGAGGCCGAGTGCCACGCCGGCATCACGAGGACATTGGCCGGGCCGGACAGGCGGCAGAACGGATAGGCCGCCATCGCCTTCGGGTTCAGCGCCACGTCGGCGGCCATCTCGCCGTCGTATTCGAAATCGACGCGCCGTTTGTCGAGGATGTCGACCGCCGCGCGGATGCGCCGGGCGCGTTCGCCGTCGGGCTGGCCGAAGGTCGAGTAGGCCAGCAGCGCGACGCGCGGATCGTAGCCGAGCCGCCGCGCCACGCCCGCCGCCTCGATGGCGATCTCCGCCAGTTCTTCCGGCGTCGGCATGTCGTGGACGGCGGTGTCGGCGACCAGCACCGTGCGCCCGCGGGCGAGGATCAGCGAGACGCCGATGACGCGGTGTCCGGGCTTCGGGTCGATGACCCGCAGGAAGTCCTCGAGCACGACGGAGAAGTTGCGGCTGACGCCGGCGACCATGGCGTCGGCGTCGCCGAGCGCCACCATGCAGGCGCCGAAGTGGTTGCGGTCGGTGTTGACCAGCCGCTGGCAGTCGCGGAACAGGTAGCCCTTCCGCTGCAGCCGGGCGTAGAGGAAATCGGCGTAGTCGGCATTGCGTCGCGACAGGCGGGCGTTGTGGATCTCGATGCCGTCGCGCAACTCGATGCCGGCCCGCTCGGCGGCGCCCTGCACCGTGTCCTCGCGGCCGATGAGGATGGCGGTCCCGAGCTTGTTGTTCACGAAGCTCACCGCGGCGCGGATCATCTGCTCCTCCTCACCCTCGGCGAAGACGACCCGCTTCGGCGTCCGCCGCACGCGCTGGAAGATGCGCTGCAGCGTGCCGACGATCGGGTCGCGGCGGGCGGAGAGCTGCATCCGGTAGGCCGCCATGTCGGGGATCGGCTTCCGCGCGACGCCGGTGTCCATCGCCGCCTGCGCCACCGCCGCCGCGATCTCGGTGATCAGGCGCGGGTCGAACGGCACCGGGATGATGTAGGTCGGGCCGTATTTCGGCCGGAAGCCCTGGTAGGCGGCGGCAACCTCGTCGGGCACGTCCTCGCGCGCCAGAGCCGCCAGGGCCTTGGCCGCCGCGATCTTCATCTCGTCGTTGATGGTGACCGCGCGCACGTCCAGCGCGCCGCGGAAGATGTAGGGAAAGCCGAGGACGTTGTTGACCTGGTTCGGATAGTCGGAGCGACCGGTGGCGACGATCGCATCGTCGCGGATGCCGGCCACTTCCTCCGGCGTGATTTCCGGGTCGGGGTTGGCCATGGCGAAGATGATCGGCTTCGCCGCCATGGAGCGGACCATGTCGGCGGTGAGCGCCCCCTTGGCCGAAAGGCCGAGCACCACGTCGGCGCCTTGCATGGCATCGGCGAGCGTGCGCGCGTCGGTGTCGACCGCGTGCGCCGACTTCCACTGGTTCATGCCCTCGGTGCGGCCCTTGTAGACCACGCCCTTGGTGTCGCAGAGCGTGACGTTCTCCGGGCGCATCCCCATCCGCTTGATCAGCTCGATGCAGGCGATGCCCGCCGCCCCGGCGCCGTTGCAGACGAGTTTCGTCGTGGCGATGTCGCGGCCGGTAAGGTCGAGCGCGTTGATCAGCCCGGCGGCGGAAATGATCGCGGTGCCGTGCTGGTCGTCGTGGAAGACCGGGATATCCATCAGCTCGCGCAGGCGGCTTTCGATGATGAAGCAGTCCGGCGCCTTGATGTCCTCGAGATTGATGCCGCCGAACGACGGCCCGAGGAAACGAACGGAATTGACGAACTCGTCGACGTCCTCGGTATCCACCTCGAGATCGATGGAATCGACGTCGGCGAAGCGCTTGAAGAGGACGGCCTTGCCTTCCATCACCGGTTTCGAGGCGAGCGCCCCGAGGTTGCCGAGCCCGAGGATCGCGGTGCCGTTGGAGATGACGGCGACGAGGTTGCCGCGCGTCGTGTAGTCGAAGGCCTTGGCCGGGTCCGCGGCTATCGCCTTCACCGGCACCGCGACGCCGGGCGAGTAGGCGAGCGACAGGTCGCGCTGCGTCGCCATCGGTTTGGTGGCGACGATCTCCAGCTTCCCGGGCCGCCCCTCGCTGTGGAAATCGAGCGCCTCCTGGTCGGTGACGTAAGGCCCGGATTTGCGCGATGAGCCGCTGGTATCGTTCATTTTCTGGCTTTCCCCCAAGGGGCGGGCGGCATCGTTGGCGGCCGCGGAGATGACCCGGCCACCTTAGCATCGCTCTTTCGGACAAGGAATGTTGCCGGTCAGTCCGGCTTTGGTAGCGGCCGGCTGGTCCTTTCGGTTTGCGCCCTTTCGTATTGCTCCGCCATTATTCGCCAACCACAGAGCTTGCGACGGTGAAGCCAGGGCCACTCCCCGCCGAAGCGCGGCGCGTAACCGTGACGCACGAGAAAATCGTCGAGCAGCGCGAGGAAGGCGCGCCGCTGCGGCTCGATCCTCGTAAGCGTCTTCTGCCGCACATATTCCCGCGGAATTTGCCGGGCCTTCAGCGCCGCAACGGCCTCGCGCACAGCGCGCGGGTCGGGCGGCACGATCAGGCAGTATTCCGGATCGAAGAAGTAATCGCGGCCGCCGAGGCTGGGCGTCGATACGATGGGCAGCCCGGCAAGCATGTATTCCATGCTCGACAGCATCGCTCCCTCGACCGCGGACAGGCAGAGGCCCACCGCCGCCCGGTTATAGGCCTGGTTGACCTCGGTAACGTTGAGGGAAATGGGCTTCGCGCCGTCCCAGCGGTTGAGGATCGTGTGGGCGGGCGCCAGCGCACGCATGCCGGCGAGCACTTCCGCCGACTCGTTATCCGGCGCGAAGGGGATGTGGCTGATGTAAGCGACCCGATCGATCGCCGCGGCAAGCTCGATCCGCTTCCCTTTCACCGGACGAGCGGTGTAGATCGCGTCGAATTCGATTTCGCTTCCTGGCAGCGGCCGAAAGGTGGCTTCGGAAATCGTCAGGTTGTGGTTCAGCAGCAGCGCCGGTTCCCCGTAGCGGGACAGCGTCTCTACCTCGTCCGGCGCGCTCGCCAGCATGATCAGCTCATGCTGCGGATGAGTTTTGCGGTAATGCCGCAGGTTGGCGACGGCGAACTTCCCGGCCAGATCGTCCCCGAAGTGCCAGATCTGGTACACGAGAATGGCCGCGGGTCCCTCGCCAAGCCTCTCCGAGTAAGCCCTGATCCAGCGCATCCGGTCGTGCCATTGGAGCGCGGTGTAGACGATTGGCGGGTCGATAGAGAGGACGGATCCGGCCACGCGGGGATCGTCCATCCCCTGTATTTTGCTCCTTAAGTCGGTCCGGATTCCGGCCACGCTGTTTCCCGCTTCCTCGCTGGAGCCCCCGGCTGTGGGCGGATGCGGCTCCGCGCCTCCTCTGTTAGCGTGCCCTCCATGATCGAACCAGCCCCTGCCGGCTCCGACCCGGTGCGCGCCACGCCGATGATGGCGCAGTACATGGAGATCAAGGCGGCCAATCCGGATTGCCTGCTCTTCTACCGGATGGGCGATTTCTACGAGATGTTCTTCGACGATGCCGAGACCGCCTCGCGCGCCCTCGGCATCGCGCTGACCAAACGCGGCAGGCACGAGGGCGCCGACATCCCCATGTGCGGCGTGCCTATCCATGCCGCCGATGCCTATCTGCAGAAGCTGATCGCGCTCGGCCATCGCGTCGCGGTCTGCGAGCAGGTCGAGGATCCGGCCGAGGCGCGGAAGCGCGGCAACAAGTCGGTGGTGCGCCGCAACGTCACCCGCCTGGTGACACCGGGGACGCTGACCGAAGACGCCCTCCTCGACTCGTCGCGCAACAATTTCCTCGCGGCGGTCGCACGCCTGCGCGGCGGCAGCGACGGCGCCGATCTCTTCGCCATCGCCTGGATCGACATTTCCACCGGCGAGTTCCGTCTCGCCCGCAGCGATCGCGTCCAGCTCGCCGCCGACCTCGCCCGCATCGACCCGCGCGAGGTGATCGTGCCCGAGGCGGTGTTCGTCGATCCCGTGCTCGGGTCCTTCTGGCGCGGCCTCAGCGTCGCGGTGACGCCGCTGCCCTCCGCCTTCTTCGACGGCGCCACCGCCGAGCAGCGCCTTGCCGGCTATTTCGGCGTCGCCACCGTCGATGGCTTCGGCAATTTCTCGCGCGTCGAGCTGGCCGCCGCTGCGGCGGCGCTCGCCTATGTCGAGAAGACGCAGATCGGCGAGCGGCCACCGCTCTCGCCGCCCGCCTCCGAAGCGGCCGGCGACACGATGCTGATCGACGCCGCCACCCGCGCCAACCTCGAACTGACCGCGACCCTCACCGGCGAGCGGAAAGGCAGCCTGCTCGCTGCCGTCGACCGCACCGTCACCGGCGCCGGGGCGCGTCTGCTTGCCCGGCGACTGGCCGGCCCGTCGACCGATCCCGCTTCGATCAACCGCCGGCTCGACGCGGTCGAGTACCTGGTCGCCGAGACGGCGCGTCGCGAGGCCGTCCGCGCCTGTCTCGCGCGCGCCCCGGACATTGCCCGCTCCCTGTCCAGGCTGATTCTCGAGCGTGGCGGACCGCGCGATCTCGCGGCCATCCGCGACGGCCTCACCGTCGCCACGGAACTCGCCGCCACGCTCTCCGGCGACCTTCCGGCCGAACTGGGGAGCGCCCGGAAAGCCTTGGCCGCTGCGCCTTCCGGGCTCTCCGCGTCGCTCGCCGCGGCGCTGGCCGACGACCTGCCCTTGCTGAGGCGCGACGGCGGTTTCGTGCGCGACGGCCACCACGCCGACCTCGACGGGACGCGCAAGCTGCGCGACGACAGCCGCCGGGTCATCGCCGGCCTGCAGGCAACCTATTCTACGGAAAGCGATATTCGCTCGCTGAAGATCAAGCACAACAACGTGCTCGGCTACTTCATCGAGGTCGCCGCGGGCCATGGCGACAAGCTGATGACGGCGCCGCTGAACGCCCGCTTCATCCACCGCCAGACCCTGCCGGCCGCCTTCCGCTTCACCACCACCGAGCTCGCCGACCTCGAATCGCGCATCGCCGGCGCCGCCGAGCGCGCGCTCGCCATCGAGCTCGCCGTCTTCGACGGCCTGCGCGCACAGATCGAGGCGGCGACCGGGGCGCTCCGTGACATCGCCGATGCACTCGCCGTGATCGACGTCGCCGCCGGGCTGGCGGCTCTCGCCGAGGCGGAGAACTATGCCCGGCCCGGGATCGAAAGCTCGCTGGCCTTCTCGATCGAGGGCGGCCGCCATCCGGTGGTCGAACAGGCCTTGCGCGGCAGCGGCGAAGCCTTCGTCGCCAACGACAGCGACCTCGGCGGCGCCGGCGACGGCGGTCTGGTGTGGCTGGTGACCGGACCCAACATGGCGGGCAAGTCGACCTTCCTCCGCCAGAACGCGCTGATCGCGATCCTTGCGCAGAGCGGCTCCTACGTCCCTGCAAGAGCCGCGCGGATCGGCGTCGTCGACCGGCTGTTCAGCCGCGTCGGCGCCGCCGACGATCTCGCCCGCGGGCGGTCGACCTTCATGGTCGAGATGGTCGAGACGGCGGCGATCCTCAACCAGGCCGGGCCGCGCGCCCTGGTCATCCTCGACGAGATCGGACGCGGCACGGCGACCTTCGACGGCCTCTCGATCGCATGGGCGGCGATCGAGCATCTGCACGAGGTCAATCGCAGCCGTGCCCTCTTCGCCACGCACTATCACGAGCTGACCGCGCTCGCCGAGCGCCTGCCGCGGCTGAAGAACGTCACCGTCCGCGTCAAGGAGTGGAACGGCGACGTGATCTTCCTGCACGAGATCGTCGCCGGCGCCGCCGATCATTCCTACGGCATCCACGTGGCGCGGCTCGCCGGCCTGCCGGCCTCGGTGGTGACGCGCGCGCGCGAGGTGCTGGCGCAACTGGAGGAGACCGACCGCAAGTCGCCGGTGCGCGCGCTGATCGACGATCTGCCGCTGTTCTCGGCCGGCCGCCGGTCGACCGCGCCGGCACCGGGGGATCCGGTCGTCCAAATGCTCGATGCCCTCACCCCCGACGAGCTCACACCGCGCGAGGCGCAGGAGGCGCTCTACCGGTTGAAGGCCGAGCGCACTAGATCGAAGAGAGACCAGTAGGGGAGGCAGACAGATGTTCGACCACATGGGTTTCGCCGTGCCGGATTTCGCCCGGAGCAGGGCGTTCTATGAGGCCGCTCTCGCGCCGCTCGGCATAACCGTCCTGCGCGAAGGCGAGGGCTGGGCTGCCTTCGGCGAGGGCGCCCATACCGGCTTGTGGATCGGGAGCTGGGGGAAGCCGCCGGGCGGTTTCCATTTCGCCTTTACGGCCAGGGACCGGGCTGCGGTTCGCGCATTTTACCAGGCGGCACTGGCGGCCGGCGGCAAGGACAACGGCCCGCCCGGCATCCGCGAGCAGTACCACAAGGACTACTATGCCGCCTTCGTCTTTGACCCGGACGGCCACAATGTCGAGGCTGTCTGCCGCACGCCGGAGTGATCCTGCGTTTGTCTGCGGCGGCGATTGACATCGCGCAAGGCGGATAAACGGCCGATCCCGCAATCTACGACGGTATCCGCTTAAGGGAGGCGACCATGGCCGTTACGCCGCACGCGTTTGTCTGGGGTGCCGCCAGCGCCGCCTTCCAGGTTGAGGGTGCCTCGCAGGCCGACGGCAAGGGCCTGTCAAAGTGGGATGTTTACACCAACCGCGACCGCATCACCGAGGCGGTGATCGGCAAGCAGGAAACCGCCAACGTCGCCATCAACGCCTACGACCGGCGGCAATATCTCAGCGACATCGCCACGATGCGCGATCTCGGCATCGGTGCCTATCGCTTCTCGGTTTCGTGGCCGCGAATCCTCCCCGCCGGCACGGGCGCGGTAAACCAGTCGGGTCTGGACCACTACCGGCGGTTCATCGATGATCTGCACGACGCCGGCATCGCGCCGATGGTGACGCTCTACCACTGGGATTTCCCGGAGGAGCTGCAGAAACAGGGCGGCTGGCACAATCCGCAGTCCGTCGAATGGTTCAGGAACTACGCCGCGATCGTCTTTCGCGCCCTCGGCGACCGCGTCGATACGTTCATCACCTTCAACGAACCCTTCATCGACCTCTACCTCATGGACCCGATCGCCGAGAACGTACGCGCGAAGCGGCCGATCGCGATCACCACCGCGCAGTACGGTCGCCAGGCTCCGGCGATGCACAATCTCTTCCTTGCCAATGCCCGCGCCGTCGCGGAATTCCGCAGCCTCGGCTCGAAGGGCATGATCGGCATGGCGGTGCCGCTGAAGCCCGCCGTCCCCAATGACCGCAGCAACGACAGGGACGTGAAGGCGGCGGCGCTCGTCGACGCGGTCTTAAACCGCTGGCCGCTGGAGGCGATCTTTCGCGGCACCTATCCGGACGAAGTGATCCGCACGTTCGGCGGCCTCAATCCGGCGTTCAGGGTGACCGCCGAAGATCTGGCGCTGCTCGCGGCCAATCCGGTCGATTGCCTCGGGGTCAATTATTACGCTCCGGCTTTTGTGGCCCACGACGACGCCTATCCGCTCGGTCTCAACTGGAACGACGTCAACCCCGATCCGGTGCCGGCGTTCAACGGCCCGGTGCGTCCCGAAGCGCTGCACAGACTCCTCCTCGACATCCGCGATACCTACGGCAATCCGCCGGTCTTCATCACCGAGAACGGCGCCGGCTTCGGCGATTTCGACGAGGTGCGCGACGGCGCGGTGGTGAAGGATCCGCTCCGCACCGACTACATCCGGCGCCACGCTCAGGCAGTGCTGCAAGCACGGGGCGAGGGCGCCGACGTTCGCGGCTACCTGGTCTGGAGCCTCTTCGACAATTTCGAATGGATCCAGGGCTACGAACGGCGCTTCGGCATGGTCTGGGTCGATTTCGAAACGCAGGAACGTATCCCGAAGGAGAGCTTCCACGCCTACAAGGCGATCATCGCGGCCGACCGGGCGGCCAATTCGCCGCCGCGTCGATAGCGTCGGCGGCCGAACCGGGCTAGTTTCCGCGCCCATGCCGAAGCAGCGCGACTTTGATGGCAACGGCGCCTGAGCCCCTCATCGACGGCGACGCGCTGCGCGCCGGGCTTCTGGCCGCGCCGGTCGGCGACCAGCCGCGGGCGGCGATCGTCCCGATCCTCAAGCGCTTCATGACCGAGGGCCGCTCGCGCGCCGAGCGCCTGTTGATGGACGACGGCCTCGGCGGTCAATGCGCCCGCCGTCTCAGCGACCTGCAGGATACGCTTATCCGCAGCATCCACGACTTCGCCGCCGAGCGTGTGTTCCCTTCGCCGAAGGGCGTCCAGCGCATGGCGATCGTGGCGGTCGGCGGCTACGGCCGCGGCACCCTTGCGCCGGGGTCCGACGTCGACCTTCTCTTCCTGTTGCCGGGCAAACAAACCCAGCACGGCGAACGGGTCGTCGAGTTCATGCTCTACACGCTCTGGGACCTCGGGCTGAAGGTCGGCCACGCCACCCGCACGGTCGCCGAATGCATCCGGCTGTCGCGCTCGGATATGACCATCCGCACCGCCGTCCTCGAGGCCCGCCATATCTGGGGGGACGAGAAGCTGTTCGAGGAGCTGAAGACGCGCTTCGACGACGAGGTGGTCAAGGGCACCGGACCCGAGTTCATCGCGGCCAAACTCGCCGAACGCGACCAGCGCCATCGCCAGCAGGGTGCCTCGCGCTTCCTGGTCGAGCCCAACGTCAAGGACGGCAAGGGCGGCCTTCGCGACCTGCACACGCTCTTCTGGATCGCCAAATACTTTTATCGCGTCTCGGCCCGCGACGATCTGGTCAAGGCCGGAGTATTCTCGCGCGCCGAACTGGCGCGCTTCCGCAAGTCCGAGGATTTCCTGTGGGCGGTGCGCTGCCACCTGCACTTCATGACCAATCGGGCCGAGGAACGCCTCTCCTTCGACCTGCAGCGCGGCATGGCGGTGCGTCTCGGCTACACCGCCCATCCCGGATTGAAGGACGTCGAGCGCTTCATGAAGCACTACTTCCTGGTCGCCAAGGAGGTCGGCGACCTGACGCGCATCTTCTGCGCGGCGCTGGAGGAGCATCACGGCAAGCCCGTGCCGGCGCTCAATCGCTTCTTCGGCATCGGCCGGCGGCGCCACCGCAAGATTCCGGGCTCCGCCGACTTCGTCGTCGACAACAACCGCATCAACGTCGCCGACGACAAGGTGTTTGAGCGCGATCCGGTCAATCTCATCCGCTTCTTCCATCTGGCCGACCGGGTCGACCTCGACTTTCATCCGCACGCCATGCAGCTGGCGACGCGCTCGCACCGCCTGATCGACGCGAAGCTGCGCGAGGATCCGGAAGCCAACCGCCTGTTCGTCGAGATCGTCTCGTCGCGCAATCAGCCCGAGGTAGTGCTCCGCGGCATGAACGAGGCCGGGGTGCTCGGCAAGTTCATCCCGGATTTCGGCCGCATCGTCTCGATGATGCAGTTCAGCATGTATCACCACTACACCGTCGACGAGCACCTCATCCGCGCCATCGGTCTGCTTGCCGCCATCGAGCGCGGCGAGACCGCCGACGCCCATCCCCTCGCCAACGAGATTTTCCCCGGCCTCAAGGACCGCAAGGTCCTCTACGTCGCCCTGTTCCTGCATGACATCGCCAAGGGCCGGCCCGAGGATCATTCGATCGCCGGCGTGCGCGTCGCCCGCAAGCTCTGTCCCCGTTTCGGGCTGAGCGCGGCGGAAACCGAGACCGTCGCCTGGCTGGTCGAGCACCACCTCACCATGAGCATCACGGCCCAGTCCCGCGATCTCAGCGACCGGAAGACCATCGCCGATTTCGGCGCCGTCGTGCAGAGCCTCGAGCGGATGAAGATGCTGCTTATCCTGACCATCGCCGACATCAAGGCGGTGGGTCCGGGGGTGTGGAACGGATGGAAAGGGCAGCTGCTCCGCACCCTCTACTACGAGACCGAGCCGCTGCTGACCGGCGGCCACAGCCAGGTGAGCCGCGACAAGCGCGTCGCCGCCGCCAAGGAGGAACTGGCCGCGGCGCTCGCCGACTGGCCGCAGGCCGAGCGCGAGGCCTACCTCGCCCGCCACTACCCCGCCTATTGGCTGCGCGTCGACCTCGCCCGCAAGGTCGCCAATGCCGGGTTTATCCGCGACGCGGAGAAGGCGGGCAGGACCCTCGCCACGGCAATTCGCACGCGCGCGTTCGAGGCGGTGACCGAGATCACCGTGCTCGCCCCCGACCACCCGCGGCTGCTCTCGATCATCGCTGGCGCCTGCACGATCGCCGGCGGCAACATTGTCGATGCCCAGATCTACACGACCATCGACGGGCAGGCCCTCGATTCGATCTCCATCAGCCGCGAGTTCGACGACGATGCCGACGAGGAACGCCGCGCCCGCCGGGTCGGCGACCTGATCGAGCAGGCGCTCTCCGGGTCGCTCCGCCTGCCGGAACACATCGCCAAGCGGGCGCAGAAGAAGCCGCGCCTGAAGGCCTTCACCGTGGAGACGGGCATCGTCGTCGACAACGCCTCGTCCAACCAGTTCACCGTGATCGAGGCTTCCGGCCTCGACCGGCCCGGTTTGCTCTACGACCTCACCCGCGAGATTTCCGACCTTAACCTCAACATCGCGTCGGCCCATATTTCGACCTTCGGCGAGCGGGCGGTGGACGTTTTCTACGTAACCGATCTGGTCGGGCACAAGATCGCCAATCCCAGCCGCCAGGCCGCCATCCGCCGGCGGCTTACCGTCGTCTTCGACGGCCTGCAGCCGGCTGCGGAGGTTCGCCCGGCGCGTCGCCGCGAACCCGCCTGATTCAGCCCCGATTGCTCGAATCGAAGAAATGGCATCGGTCATGCATCCGTTTGCCGTCTGCCGCGTTAGAGGGCGCTGAGACCGCCGGAACCGCTGCGTTGCCACCCATGCCGAGCCCCTCAATCCATTCGTTCCCGGAGCACTCCGTTGGCTGAAGTCGCCCTGTCGCCGCCGGTCCGCAGGGTTCGCGCGCCCGCCGACCCGAACCAGAGGGTCGCAGCCCTGACCGTGCTCGTGGTGGCCGCGGCGCTGGCCGCCGGCGTCCTCTTCCGGCTCTTCTACCCCGGTGCGATCGAGGTGCACGGCGACGAGATGTTCTCCTTCAACCACGTGCGCAACGTGTTGCAGGGAGGTTCGTGGCCGGCCCTCGGCATGACCATGAGCATCGGCGGCCCCAACGCCGGCATGAGCGTGTGGATCTTCATCCTGCTCGGACTGGTCGCCCGTCCCGTGACGCCGGTCGGGCTGGCGGAGGCCGTGCAGGTCCTCAACGTCGTCGCGCTCCTTGCCTTCGCCGGCTTTGTGTGGACCGCCATCCCGCGGAAACAGCGCGAGCCGTGGCTGTGGGCCGCTGCCCTGTGGGCGGTGAACCCCCTCGCCATCATC
>JBBQGL010000053.1:0-22351 GCA_038323025.1 Hyphomicrobiales bacterium | reverse complement strand
GCCTGCGTCGACATCTGCCCGATGGATTGCATCACCTTCACGGTGAACGGGCCGGAGCCGGAACTGCGCACGCATCTGAGCGCCCCGGCGCCTAACCTCACCCAGGACCTCTATATCTCGCCGGGGCTGAAGACCGGGCGGATCATGGCCAAGGACGAGGACGTCTGCCTGCATTGCGGGCTCTGCGCCGAGCGCTGCCCGACCGGCGCCTGGGACATGCAGAAGTTCCTCCTCGACATGGCCCACGCGCCAGGTCCGGCGGGAGCCTACCGATGAACGCCCCGGTGAAGACGCCGCTGCGCGTCAACGACTTCGTGGTGAAGTTCGCCAACGTCAACGGCTCCGGATCGGCGAGCGCCAACCGGCTGTTCGCGCGCTCGATCCTGCGCATGGGCGTGCCGGTCGCCTCGCGCAATATCTTCCCGTCCAACATCCAGGGCCTGCCAACCTGGTACGAAGTGCGCGTCTCCGAGGCCGGCCACATCGGCCGCCGCGGCGGCGTCGACCTGATGGTCGCGATGAACCCGCAGACCTGGGACCAGGACGTCCGCGAGATCGATGCCGGCGGCTACCTCTTTTACGATTCGACCCGGCCGATGCCGCGCTCGAAGTTCCGCGAGGATATCGGCATCCTCGGCATGCCGCTCACTGCGATCTGCAACGAGCGCTACAGCGACCCGCGCCAGCGCCAGTTGTTCAAGAACATCATCTATGTCGGCGCGCTGTCCGAACTGCTCGGCATCGAGACGGGCGTCGTCGAGGCGCTCATCGCGGAGCAGTTCAAGGGCAAGGACAAACTGATCCCGCCCAACTACGAAGCGCTGCACATGGGCCGCGACCATGCGTGGAAGGAACTGGGCACGATCGATCTGAGGGTCAATCGTGCCGATGCCGTCGGCGACCGCATCTTCCTCGAGGGCAACAACGCCGCCGGTCTCGGCGCGGTCTATGGCGGCGCCACCGTGGCCGCCTGGTACCCGATCACGCCGTCGACGTCGCTTGCCGAAGCGTTCGGCAAGTATTGCCGGCGCTATCGCGTCGACCCGGCGACCAAGAAGAACCGCTACGCCATCGTCCAGGCCGAGGATGAGCTCGCTTCGATCGGCATCGTGATCGGCGCCGCCTGGAACGGCGCCCGCGCCTTCACCTGCACCGCCGGCCCGGGCATCTCGCTGATGAACGAGTTCATCGGCCTCGCCTATTTCGCCGAGATCCCCGCGGTCATCTATGACGTCCAGCGCGGCGGCCCCTCGACTGGCATGCCGACGCGCACGCAGCAGTCCGATGTGCTGCTGTGCGCCTACGCCTCGCACGGCGACACCAAGCACGTCCTTCTCTTCCCCGAAGACCCGCGCGAATCCTTCGAGTTCTCGGCCCTCTCCTTCGACCTCGCCGACCGGCTGCAGACGCCGATCTTCGTCATGCTCGACCTCGACATCGGCATGAACGAATGGCTGTGCAAGCCGCTCGCATGGGACGAGAGCAAGCACTACGACCGCGGCAAGGTCCTGACGGCAGCGGAACTCGAGGCCGGGCGGGATTTCGGCCGCTACATGGACGTGGACGGCGACGGCATCCCGTTCCGCACCTATCCGGGCACGCATCCGACCAAAGGGGCCTTCTTCACGCGCGGCACGTCGAAGAATGCCCGCGCCAAGTACAGCGAAGAGGGCGCCGACTACGTCGAGAACATGCAGCGGCTGCTGAGGAAGTTCGAGACCGCCAAGCACCTCGTCCCGGCGCCGGTCCGCCGCAACGCCGCGCAGCCGACGCAGGTCGGCGTCATCTACTACGGCTCGACGGCGCCGGCGATGGACGAAGCGCTGGAGGCGCTGGCGCGGGACGGCATCTTCCTCGACACGCTCCGCATCCGCGCCTTCCCCTTCTCCGACGCGGTGGTCGATTTCGTCCTCGCCCACGAGCAGGTGTTTGTCATCGAGCAGAACCGCGACGCGCAACTGCGGACGCTGCTGGTGACCGAGTGCGCCCTCGATCCGGCGCGGCTGGTTCCAATACTCCATTACGACGGCACGCCGATCACCGCCCGCTTCATCACGTCGGCCGTCGGCGAGCAGTGGCGGGCGCTGACCGGCGCCGCGCAGCGCGACGCGGCGGAATAGCTGGCACTGCGATGACCGTCGAAACCAGCGTCATCATCGCGGTTCGAAACGGTGAGCGCTTTCTTACCGAGGCGGTCAACTCCGCCTTGGCCCAACTCGACCCGACTGATGAAGTTCTGGTGGTCGACGACGGCTCCACCGACGGCACCCGTTCCGTGGTTGCGACCATCCGCGACCCACGGGTCCGGGTCCTGACCGGAGCCGCGAAGGGCGTCTCGTCGGCGCGCAACATCGGCCTGGCGGCGGCTCGCGGCGCTCTCATCGCCTTCCTCGACCATGACGATGTGTGGCCGGCGGGGCGGCATGAGGCCTTGCGTGGAGCCCTGAGCGCCAATCCCTCGCTCGGCGCCGCATACGGCCGCCTGCGTTTCATTTACGAGCCGGACGCTCGCCCGTACGCGTTGGGGCGTTTTGACGGCACCCACATCTGCCCGCAAATCGGCACGGCACTCTTCCGCCGCAAAGCCCTGGACCGGGTAGCCGGCTTCGACGAAGCCATGATGACCGGCGAAGATGTCGATTATTTTCTGCGGCTGGAGGAGGCCGGTGTGAGCAAGGCTCTCTGTGAAGTCGATGGACTGGCCTACCGCCGGCACGGGAGCAACATTACCAACGATTTCAACACGATGAAGCTCGCGATGCTGCCGGTCCTGCGGCGCCGGCTGAGCCGAGTCCGAGATCGCCAGCCGGCGCGAGGATAAGATTCCATGCCGATCCTCTTCCGGAACGCCCTTTGTCGCCCGCGCATCGCCGGCGAGATCTTGACGGAACGGCTGGCCGATGGGCTCGCCGGATGCGGCTACGCGGCGGCGGTCGTCGCCACGCACCGCTCCGGCCGAGAGCCTGGAACGCGCTCCTCACTCGCACCCTGCGGAACGGCGTAGCGCCAGCAGCCCCGAACCCGCTACAACTGACCAGAGACAGCCATGACCTACCTCCTCAAGCCGAAGTTCCACCACCCCGCCCTGCCGAAGAACAAGCTCGGCTTCACGCATCGCGACTATGAAGGCGCAGTGTCGACTCTGTGCGCCGGCTGCGGCCACGATTCGATCTCGGCCGCGATCATCCAGGCCTGTTTCGAACTCGACCTGCCGCCGCATCGCGTGGCCAAGATGTCGGGGATCGGCTGCTCATCGAAGACGCCAACCTATTTCCTCGGCCAGAGCCACGGCTTCAACAGCGTGCATGGCCGCATGCCCTCGGTGGCGACGGGGGCCAATCTCGCCAATCGGGAACTGGTCTATCTGGGCGTGTCGGGCGACGGCGATTCCGCCTCGATCGGGCTCGGACAGTTCGCGCATTGCCTCAGGCGCGGCGTCAACATGGTCTACATCGTCGAAAACAACGGCGTTTACGGCCTGACCAAGGGCCAGTTCTCCGCCACCGCCGACGCCGGCTCGACCTCGAAGCGCGGGGTCGGCAACGCCGACCAGCCCATCGACCTCGTCTCGATGGCGCTCCTCCTCGGCGCGAGCTTCGTCGCGCGCAGCTTCTCCGGCGACAAGGCGCAACTGGTGCCGCTGATCGCCGCTGCCATCCGCCACCGCGGCGCCGCCTTCATCGACGTGATCAGCCCCTGCGTCGCCTTCAACAACCATCCCGGCTCGACCAAGAGCTTCGACTATGTGCGCGAGCATAACGAGGCGGTAAACGCCATCGACTGGATCGAGGGGCGGACGGAAATCCTTATCGACCATGCCCCGGGGACGGTGGAGACCGTGACCCAGCACGACGGCTCGGTGCTGCACCTGCGGAAGCTGGCGGCGGACTTCGACCCGACCAACAAGCTGGCGGCGATGTCCTACCTGCAGGAGCGTCACGCCGCCGGCGAAGTGGTCACCGGCCTTCTCTACATCAACGAGGACACCGGCGACCTCAACCAGCGCATGAACACGGTCGAGCTGCCGATGAACACGCTCGCCGATGCCGAGCTCTGCCCGGGCCCGGCGGCGCTCGCCGCCATCAACGCGGAACTGCGGTAGAAGGCAGCCTGCTCCAACGGCACCGGGAACCCTCCGCCGCCCAGGATGACAGGGGCGGTTCGGTTGCTTTTAGGCGCCAGCCGCGTCATCCATCGGGCATGCCACCCGAAGACCCGCCCGCTACCCAGCCGGCCGCTTGCCGATGACCCGGATACTGATCGTCGGGCCGTCGTGGGTGGGCGACATGGTGATGGCCCAAAGCCTCGTCGCGGCGCTCAGGCAGCGCGAGCCCGAAGCGGTCATCGACCTGATCGTGCCGCCGTGGAGCGCGCCGATCGGGGCGCGCATGCCGGGCGTCGCGCGCACCCTCGTCCTCGACATTCCTCACCGGCGTTTCGCGCCGCTGAAGCGGCTGAAATTCGGGGCGGGCCTGAGAGGCGAGGGCTACGACCGTGCGATCGTGCTGCCGAATTCGTGGAAATCGGCGATCGTGCCGTGGGCGGCGCGTATTCCGCGCCGCACGGGCTATGTCGGCGAGATGCGCTACGGCCTCCTCAACGACGCCCGCAGGCTCGACAAGACGGCGCTGGTGCGGACGGTCGACCGCTTCGCCGGACTGGCCGGGGAGGCCGGCGCGAGCTTACCCGAGGTGCCCTTCCCGGTGCTGACCAGCGACCGGCTTAAGGGCTGGGTAGTCGCGGAGAAGTTCGGCCTGCCCGGCGGCGGCAAGCTGGTGGCGCTTTGTCCGGGCGCCGAATACGGACCGGCGAAGCAGTGGCCGGCACCGCACTTCGCCGCGCTCGCCGACCTCCTTCACCAGCGCGGATTCCGCGCGTTCCTGATCGGCTCGCGCCGGGACATCCCGATAGCCGAGGCGATCCGAAGCCTGGTGGCGGAGCGCAATGCCGCAGCGGTCCCCGCCAACCTTTGCGGCGTGACCAATCTGGTGGAGGCGATCGACGTGTTCGCGGTCACGGCCGGCGTCGTCAGCAACGACTCCGGGCTGATGCACGTCGCCGCCGCCGTCGGCCGGCCGGTGGTGGCGCTCTACGGGTCCATCCCGTCCGCGGCCAATCCGCCGCTCGGAAGGCGCATCGCCATTCTCGAGCGCACCCTGCCCTGCCGGCCGTGCTTCAAGCGGGTGTGCCCGCTCGGGCATCTCGACTGCCTCAACCTGATCCCGGCGGCGGAGGTGGCCGAGAGCCTCGCGGCTCAGCTCGAGCCGGCCGCCTGAGGCAGGATCGCCGCGACTTCGGTCCAGACCGCCTCCAGCTCGATCCGCTCCATGCAGCAGCGGCCGCTTGCCTCCCGCCGGCAGCGCACCTGTTGGCAGGGCGCCGACGGATGATCGGAGCGTAGGGCGCGCTGCCCGCGACCGTGAGGACGGGCGTGATCCGGGTCGGTGGGGCCGAACAGGGTGACGCCAGGCACATCGAAGGCCGCCGCCAGATGCGACACGCCGGTGTCGAGCCCGACGGCAAAATCCGCGCCGGCGGCGAGGTCGGCAAGCTCGTCGCTGGTGAAGCGATGCGGCAAGGGCACGGCACCGGCGATGCCCGCCGCAATCCGTCCGGCCCGCGCGCGCTCCTCCTCGCTGCCCCACGGCAACACGACACGATGACCGGCTGCGACGATGCGCTCGACCAACGCCCGCCAGCGCTCTTCCGGCCAGAGTTTTGTCGGCCAGCCGGCGGCGGTGATGACCAGGCCGTAACGCGACTTCCGACCTTCGCTGCGGCGTGGCAGGCCGGCGGAGCCGACACCCGGCTGGGGGGAATAATCCAGCGCCGACGCGAAGAACCGGCGCATCTGCTCGACCACATGCGGGTGGCCGCCGAGCGGGAGGCGGCGGGCGTAGAGGCGCACCGTCGCCGGCTCGCGGGCGTTGGCCAGATCGAAGCCGACGATGGGAGCACCGGCGAGGCGGGCGAGCACGGCGCTCTTCATCAGGCCCTGGGCATCGATCACCATGTCGTAGCGGCGCGCGCGGAGCGCCGCCTTCAGGATGCGGCGATGGCGCAACAGCGCCGGCCAGCGCGAGGGCGGCCAGCGCAGCCGGCGGAGCGCGACCGTGTGGACCTCCGAGACCGCCGGGTGACGGGCGACGAGGTTGGCGAAGCCCTCTTCCACCAGCCAGTCGACCTCCACCTCCGGCCGCGCCGCGTGCAAGTCCGTGAGCGCCGGGAGCGTGTGAATCACGTCGCCGAAGGAGGAGAGCTTGACGACAAGGATACGTGCCGGTGCGCCGTGGCGCGGGGGCTGCGCGTCGGAGGATGGCACCGTGGCTGTCTTCATCAGGGCACTGTCATCGACTGGCGGCCCAATGCAAGCATGTTTCATCCGTGGTTGGAATCCCCGGCCGGCTGCCTAGATTAGGCTGTCGCTCCCCGCCCTTCGTCGCGGCAAAGGTCCACCGCCATGCCAGGCATCCACCACGTGACCGCCATCGCCGGTCCGGCAATGCGCAACCTCGACTTCTACCGGCGGGTGCTGGGGCTCCGGCTGGTCAAGCGGACGGTCAATTTCGACGACCCCGGCACCTGGCATCTCTACTACGGCGATGAGGCCGGGCACCCCGGCACCATCCTGACTTTCTTTCCGTGGGAGCACGCGGCCGCCGGCCGCGCCGGCGTCGGTTCGCCGCAGCAGACCGCGTTCCGCGTGCCGGAGGTGGCGATCGGCTACTGGAGCCATCGCTTCATCGAGCAGGGCGTGGCGCACGAGATGCCCGCCCGGCGCTTCGGCGAGCGCGTCCTGGCCTTCACCGATCCCGACGGGATGGGCCTGGCGCTGGTCGGCGTGCCGGGCGCCGAGACGGAGCCGGCATGGAGCGGCGGCAGCATCCCGGCCGAAAACGCCATTCGCGGCTTCCATGGCGTTACCCTCCTCCTCGACGACGACAACGCAACCGGCGCAATCCTCTCCGGCGTACTCGGCTTCACCGAGGCCGGGCGCGAGGAGAATTTCCGGCGCTTCAAGGCGGACGCGGTCAGCGGCGGGATCGTCGACCTGCGCGTGGCGCAGGGCTTCTTGCCCGGCCGCCTTGGGCGCGGTTCGGTGCATCACGTCGCTTTCCGCGCCGCCGACGACGCGGAGCAAGCAGCGATGGCGGCCCAGCTCGCCAAGGAATTCGGCCTGCACCCGACCGAGCAGAAGGACCGCAATTACTTCCGCTCGATCTATTTCCGCGAGCCGGGCGGCGTGCTCTTCGAGATCGCCACCGACCAGCCGGGGTTCGCCGTCGACGAGGCATCGGCGGCTCTCGGATCCGCACTGAAGCTGCCGCCTTTCCTCGAGGCGAGGAGGGCCATCATCGAAGCGCGGCTGCCGCCGCTGGAGGTACCCGCATGACGATCGCGCAGCATCCCTTCGGCCGCACGAAGCGCGCCGTCGCCGCCATCGGCCAGGGCACCTGGTATATCGAGCGCAGTCAGCGCAAGGCGGCGATCGAGGCTTTGCGGCGCGGCCTCGACCTCGGCATGACGCATATCGATACGGCGGAGCTGTACGGGTCGGGCGCGGCAGAAGAGATCGTGGCCGAGGCCATCGCCGGCCGGCGGGACGATGTCTTCCTCGTCTCCAAGGTGATGCCGAACAACGCCTCGCGCGCGGGAACGATCGCGGCCTGCGAGCGCTCGCTGAAGCGCCTGAAGACCAACCGCCTCGACTGCTACCTCCTGCACTGGCGCGGGCACCACCCACTCGCCGACACCATCGCCGCCTTCGAGGAACTGGTTCAGGACGGCAAGATCCTCTCCTGGGGCGTCAGCAACTTCGACGCCGACGACCTCGAAGAGGCGCGTATGATCGCGGGCGACGGGCGCATCGCCTGCAACCAGGTGCTCTACCACCTGGAGGAGCGCGGTATCGAGCACGCGGTCATTCCGTGGTGCGAGAAGCATGGCGTCGCGGTCGTCGGCTACAGCCCGTTCGGCCACGGAGGGTTCCCGGATGGCGGCTCGGCCGGCGGGCAGGCGCTCCAGGAAATAGCCAAGGCTCACGACGCCACGCCGCGACAGGTGGCGCTCGCCTTCCTGACGCGGCGGCCCTCGCTTTTCGCCATTCCCAAGGCGGCGGATGCCGGCCACGTCGAGGAGAACGCCAGGGCCGGCGATATCAGCCTGACCGCCGCCGAGGTTTCCAGGATCGATGCGGCCTTCCCGGCCGGGCGACGACGCGGCTTGGCGATGATCTAGACCCGGCCGTCGCCGGCGGCCCAAATTCCGCCGCGTTCCCGCGAGAACTTCCGCCCCTCTTCCCAAGTCCCCCCGTCCGCGCCAACGGCCGCATTGCGCCTGCAATGAACCGGCTGCGCGGGCGATCGCCGCCCGGCGATCGTCTTCCCTTGACGATGAGGGACCGATGAGCAGACGGGAGAAGGACCACCCAACCGGCAAGCTGCCGGCCGACGAGAAGCGAGTGAGCGACGACAGCCGCCGGGCCAGGTTCGCGGCGGAAATCGCCCGATCCGAGTTTGGCCGGTTCTACTGGAACGACCGGCAGGCCGGCGAAATGAAACGGGCGATGCAGCCAAGGCGGCGGCCACCGGAGAAGCGGGGCTGACGCGCGGAGCTATTCCGCGGGGTGACGCTGGGCTCGCGCCTTGGCCCGGGGCGCGGACGGCTTGATCAAGGCATCCGCCGGAATGCCCCACTCACTGTGGAGCTTCCACGCCATTCCCATGGTGAGTGGGCGCCGGCGCGAAAGGATGTCCGACGCGCGCTGTCGCGACCCAAGCAGGCGGCCAAGATCGGCTTGAACCAACCCGCGGATTTCCATGCCGTAGCGGATGGCCTCGACGGGATCGGGAGGATCGATCGGCCAGCGGGCCTTTTCGTAGTCGGCTATGGTCAGAGCCAGCAGATCGAAGCGGTCCGCGGCGGGGGTCCCGCGCTCCGGCTGGTTCTCGAAATACGTCTCGATCTCGTCAACCGCAGCTTCATAGTCCGCTTCGTTACGGATCGGGCGGATCACCTTCTTCGCCATGTCACTGTTCCCGGATCAATGCGGTTATAGTCGGAGTGGGTGCCAACGAACTTCACCAGCACACGGCCGAATGAATAGGAAACATGTACGACCAGCCGATACTTGTTGCCTGATAGATCGAATATGAGGCGGTTGTCCGCCACGAAATCGACCGTCGTACCGAACCGCCGCTTGACGTCAGCGGGCCCCCGCCATTCCGCCTGCGAGACAACGGCAAACCAGGCGCGCAACGGACCTTCGGCCGACGGGTACCGCTCCCAGAACGGCTTGAGGGTCCGGCGAGCGATAACCTGCATCGCCTGCCGAAATAGCATGTCACCAAATTGGAGACAAGCTATCCTCAGCAGAAGTCGAAGTCGCAGCCTTCGTCGGCCTGAAGGACGTGGTCGTGATAGAGGCGGTCGTAGCCGCGGCGGCCGGCCGCCGGCACGGGCTTCAGCGCTGCCCGGCGACGCGAGAGCTCGCCTTGGTCGACGAGAAGGTCGATGCGCTTGTCCCGGACGCTGAGGGCAATCCGGTCGCCGGAGCGCACGAGCCCCAGCGGGCCACCGGTGGCGGCGTCGGGAGTCACGTGCAGGACGACCGCCCCGTAGGCCGTGCCCGACATGCGGGCATCGGAGATGCGGATCATGTCCTTGACGCCGGCACGGGCAAGCTTCTTCGGGATCGGAAGGTAGCCGGCCTCGGGCATCGCCGCCGCGCTCCGCGGCCCGGCATTCTGCAGGACCAGAATATCGTCGGCGGTGACGTCGAGGTCAGGCGAATCGATGCGGGCGGCGAGGTCTTCCAGCGAGGAGAACACCACGGCCCGCCCGGCGTGTTCGAGCAGGCGGCGATCCGCGGCGGAGCGCTTGAGGATGGCGCCGCCGGGGGCGAGCGAGCCGAACAGCGCGACCAGGCCGCCCTCCGGCTCGATCGGCTCGGCGCGCGACTTGACCACGGAGCGGTCGACCGGGTCGGCCGGCGGCGCGGCGAGGCGCTTGCCGAGGGTCTCGCCGCTGACGGTCATGCAGGTCAGGTCGAGGAGCGGCGCCAGTTCGCGGAGAACCGCGTCGACACCGCCGGCCGCGAAGAGGTCCTCCATGTAGTGGCTGCCGACGGGCTTCAGGTTGACCAGAACCGGAGTCGTTTCAGACAGTTGGTTGAATCGCCTGAGATCGACCTTGAGGCCGCGGCGGCGGGCGATCGCGGTCAGGTGCAGGACGGCGTTGGTCGAACCGCCGATGGCGAGGAGCACGCGGAGCGCGTTCTCGACCGACGCCGCCGTAACGATGCGCGACGGCCTGAGATCGGTGCCGATTAGCGCGGCAGCGCGGAGGCCGGTGGCTTCGGCAATCCGCAGCCGGTCGGCATGGACCGCAGGGGCGGCGGCGGAATTGGGCAGCGCCATGCCGAGGGCCTCGGTGATGCAGGCCATGGTGCTGGCGGTGCCCATGACCGCGCAGGTGCCGGCGGTGGTGGCGAGCCGGCCCTCGACCTTCTCGATCTCGCCGGCATCGATCTCGCCGGCGCGAAACCGGGCCCAGAAGCGGCGGCAGTCTGTGCAGGCACCCAGGCGCTCGCCGCGATGGCGCGAGGTCGACATCGGCCCGGCGAGGAGTTCGATCGCCGGGAGGTCGGCGGAAACCGCGGCCATCAGCTGGGCCGGCACCGTCTTGTCGCAGCCGCCCATGAGGACCACCGCATCCATCGGCTGGGCGCGGATCATCTCCTCGGTGTCCATCGCCATCAGGTTGCGGAACTTGAGGCTGGTCGGCGACAGAAACACCTCGCCGAGGGATATGGTCGGAAAGACAATGGGCAAGGCCCCGCCGGCGAGCACCCCACGCTTCACCGCCTCGAGCATTGCGGGGAAATGGCGGTGGCAGTTATTGAAGCCGCTCTCGGTATAGGCGATGCCGACCACCGGCCGGTCGAGCATGGCGTCGGAATAGCCCATCGACTTGGCGAAGGAACGGCGGAGGTAGCGCGAGAAGGCAGGATCGCCGTAGTTGGTAAGGCCACGGTCGAAGCCGTGCCGCGCCCTTGGATCGTCCGCCATGCCTGCCTCGCCCGCGTTTTCCTGAAGCGCCGGCATGTTCGCCGGACAGCGACGGCGTGGCAAGGCTCCGGGCGCCGATTCAACCGCGTGCGGCGGGCACAGCCTTCTTCAACGCATGAAAGAGCTTCAGGCCGCCGGGGCGATCATAGCGGGCGGTGTCGCCCTCGCGTTCGATGAAGCAGTCGCCGGCTGCGACCGCCCTGCCCGCAGCAAGCATGCGGTCGACCGTGACGAAGCGATAGCCCTGAGCGCGGAGACGCGCAACGATGGTGCGCAGCGCCTCGGCGGTGTGGGTGCCGCGACCATTGGCGTGCATGACCACGATAGAGCCGGGGCGCACACCGCCAAGCACGGCGCGAACGATACTGGCGGCTGGCGTGCCATCGGGGTCGCCGGAGACCACGTCCCACTGGATGATCGTGGCACCGACGGCATTGGCCACGACGGCGGCCGCGGGAGCGCATGAACCGTAGGGAAAGCGAAACAGCCGCGGCGCCGAGACGGTCTCGACCGGGTGCGAACACGTGGCGCGGACGGCGGCCCGCGTTTCCTCAAGCGCGGCTTCGGTCGTCAGGATCTCCTTCTCGACCGTCGCGGCGGGAGAGGCGTGGAGGTCATGATGCGTCCAGCTGTGGTTGCCGACGACTAAGAGCGGATCGGCGACCAGCTGTGCGGCCCGCTCCCGGTGGGTCGCGAGCCACAGTCCGCCGGCGAAGAAGGTCGCCGGCACCGACCCGGCGCGAAGATAGTCGACGATCGCCCCGTCATAGCCGGCAATGGCGCCGCGGGTCTGGCAGAGATCGAAGGTCAGCGCGACCACCCTCGTGTCTGCGGGAAGCTCCACCCGCCGGATGACCCCCGACTGCGGTCCGGTCACCGGCGCCCCCGGCGGAGCCGGCGGCGGCTGCACCACCGCATCGGTTGCGGTCGGGCGGCGGCGGAGCTTTTCAACCGCGGTCCCGGCAAGCGTCGCCGCGTCGAAGCAGCTGGCGTTGGCTGCCGCCCACGCCGCGCCGGGCAACGCCATCGCGGCGGCGGTTGCGCCGAGGCCGGCGAGCAGCCGGCGCCGGCTGAGGGCGAGGGTTCGACTGGAGCACACCTGGCACATGTTCAACGCAACGCCTCCGCCGGCCCGGGCATATGTCAGGCGGGCAGCGATATCGTGATGACGGGCCGCGACCAATTGTCTCTGGCCCGGTGCACCCGGTGTCAGCCGGTCTTCTTGAGACGATCCGTCGTGATGTTTTCCAGGGCTTCCGCCGCGCCGGCAAGGATACCCTCGATGGCACGGCCGGCCTTCTGCGGATCCCCCGCGACGATCCCCTCGTAGACCGAGGCGTGGCTCTCGACCAGGGCGGCGCTGTCCCTTCCCGAGCCCTCGCCGAGGAGCCGGAAGCTGGCTTCCATGACCGGAGCGAGGATGGTGCTCAGACTGTCGATGAGGGCGTTGCCGCTCGCGGCGAAAAGGGCGAAGTGGAACTCCGCGTCGGCGGCATAGAACGCCAGCGGATCGCTCGCGGTTGCGCGCATGCGGTCGAGAGCCTTGCCGATCCGGCCGATCCGGTCGGTCTTTCCGCGCATCGCGGCGAGACGCGCCGCCGCCGGCTCCACCAGCCGACGCAGTTCGACCAGGTCATTGAGGAAATCGGGGGTGAGTTCGGCCGGCGAATGCCAGGCCATGACATCCGGGTCGAGGAGGTTCCAGACCGCGCGCGGCATGACATAGGTCCCGGCGCGCCGACGCGAAGCGACCAGTCCCTTGGCGGCAAGGACTTTCAGGGCCTCGCGAACCGCCTGGCGGCTGATCGAATACCGTTCGGAAAGCTCCGATTCCTTGGGAAGAAATTCGCCCTCCGGAATGGCCCCCGACACGATCTGTCGCCCGATCTCGTGGGCAACCTGTCCGTGCAATGCGGCAGATGGGTAAAGCCGTTGTTCGCTCAAAATGACCGCATGCGTGGAAAATTCATTGTAATGCAACCTATCAGGGGCCGACAGCCCGGTCCATTGCCGTCAGGCATCGGCGAGCCGTGCACTCGGGTGTGAGGCCGACTCGTTGGAGCCGAGCACCTGCTGGTCGTAGTCGATGATCGACCCGGTGATCAGTCCCGACTCATCGCTGGCCAGGTAGGCAACCGCCCTCGCCACCTCGGCCGGCTTGATCAGACGGCCGAAGGGCTGACTGGCCTCGGCCTTCTTCAGCCAGTCGGCATCGGTGGTGTGGTAGCGCATCTGGATGGCATGCTCGCCGGGCGTATCCATCCAGCCGATGTTGAGGCCATTGACCCGGATGTGATCGGGCATCAGGGCGAAGGCGGCATTCTTGGTGAGCACCGCCAGAGCGCCCTTCGAGCCGGAATAGGCGGAGATGAACGGCTGGCCGCCATGGGCCGACATCGACAGGATGTTGACGACGGCGCCCTCGATCTTCTCGCGGCGCATGACCTTGGCGGCGTCCTGCATCAGGAAGAAGGGCGCGCGGACGTTGACCGCGAAGATGCGGTCGAAAAGATCCGGCGTGGTCGACAGGATGGTGCCGCGGTCGGTGGTGGCGGCGACATTGACCAGGACATCGACGCGGCCGAAGGCCTTGTCGGTCTCGGCGATGACCTTCTTCACGTCCTCGATCTTGCCGAGATCCGCCTGAACATATTTCGTCTTCAGACCGGAATTGGTGAAGCTCGCGGCGATTTCCTTGCCGCGCCGGGCGTTCCGTCCGACGAGGACCAGACCAGCCAGGCCACGCTCGGCAAGCAGGCGGGCAACGGTCTCGCCAAGACCCTGCGTGCCGCCGGTGACCACGGCAACCTTGCCGGCGAACTGCTTCTTCAGATTGGTCTGCACCATTGCTTTCCCCCCAAGGAAATATGCGAACGGCGGTAGCGAGCGGTTCGATCCGATCTTATTCGCTACACGCCATTCCCTGTCCGTGATCCCTCGCTACTCGGCGATCTCGTATCCTGCCGCCTCGAAGGCCGCCGTCAGATGGCGGTGGCCCATGCGCGAATATTCGAGCGGCGGCGCTTTTGCCGGATCCTGCTCGGCTTCGACGACGACCCAGCCCTCGTAACCAATCTCGGCGAGGAGCCGCGCGAAGGCGTAGTAGTCGATGAAGCCATCGCCGGGCACGGTGAAGACGCCGTCGAGGATGGCGGAGAGGAAGCTCTGGTCCTTCTGCCGCGCGGCCTTCAGGACCTCGGGACGCAAATCCTTGCAGTGCACATGGTTGATGCGGCGGCCGTGCTTGCGGGTGGTCTCGGCGATGTCGCCGCCGGCAAAGCGCAAGTGGCCGGTATCGAGGAGGAGGCTCACGGCCTGGCCGGTGCTGGCCATGAGCAGATCGATCTCGCGCTGGGTTTCGATGACGGTGCCCATGTGAGGATGGTAAGTCATGGGCACGCCGAAATCGGCCATCCATTCAGCCAACTGCGTGAGCTTCCTGCCATAGTCGCGGAAGTCTTCGGCGGCGAGGCGCGGACGCGTCGAGAGCGGCGCATCGATCCTGTTCTGAACCGTTCCCGTGGTCTCGGCGTAGACGAGCAGCGGGGCGCCAAGCGCCTTGAAGGTCTCCATCTGCGCAAGGATACGGGTCTGCTCCGCCTTGACGCTGCGCGTCAGCAGTCCGCCCGAAAACCAGCCGGAAACCAGCTTCAGCTTGTTGCGCGCGAGATCCGGCCCGAGCTTCTTCGCATCCATCGGAAACTTGACGCCGGTCTCGGTGCCGGAAAAGCCGGCCTTGCGGCTTTCCCGCAGACAGGTTTCCAGCGTGGTCTCGCCGCCAAGCTGCGGCAGGTCGCTGTTCGACCAGGCGATCGGCGCGACGCCGAAGCGGACGGGACCCGCCACCGACTAGACCCCCACCCGCTGTTTCGCCTTGCCGAGCATCTGCTCGGCACGGGCGGCGCGGACTTCCTTGCGCTCGCTGACTTCCGGCACGCCGACATCCCACCAGGCGTCGCCGGGCGTCCACTCGTGGGCCTGGACCTTGATGACGATGACGGTGGTGCGGTCGGCCTTCTTGGCGCGCTTGAAGGCCTGTTCGAGTTCGCCGATCGAATGCACGGTCTCCGACAGCGCGCCCATCGATGCGGCATGCTTCTCGAAATCGACCTCGACCAGTCTCTCGATTCGGCTGTCGGCGATGAGATTGTTGAAGCTCTTCGATCCCTTGGCGTTCTGCAGGCGGTTGATCACCGCGAAGCCGCCATTGTCGCAGAGCACGACGATCAGCTTGTGGCCGGTCAGAACCGTGGAATAGATGTCCGAGTTCTGCATCAGGTACGAGCCATCGCCGATCATGGCGATAACGTCGCGGTCGGGGTTGGCCATCTTGGCGCCCCAGGCCCCCGAGATCTCGTAGCCCATGCAGGAGAAGCCGAACTCGCAGTCGAAGGTCGCCACCGACTTGGCCCGCCAGTTCTTGCAAAGCTCGCCGGGCAGGCCGCCGGCGGCGGTTAGCGCCAGGTCGGTCGGGTCGCAGATGCGGTTGATGGCGCCGACGACGTGGGCGTAGCTCGGGACCTCGAGATTGGTCGGGCCGGAAAGCTTGTCGACCAGCGCGTTCCAGGCGGCGTATTCCTTGCGCCCCTTCTTGGTCCAGCCGTCGGGAGCGCGCCAGTCGGTCAGCGCCTCGGACAGTTCCTCAAGCCCGACGAGGGCGTCGCCGACCACCGACAGGGCGCGGTGCTTGACGGCATCGAAGCGCGCCGCGTTCAGCGCAACGATGCGCGTCTCGGGCGCGAACACCGACCATGAGCCGGTGACGAAATCCTGCAGGCGCGTGCCAACGGCAAGCACAACGTCGGCCTCGCCGGCGAGCGCATTGGCGGAGGAAGAGCCGATGACGCCGATCGGGCCGACGTTCATCTTGTCTTCGTGGAGGAGCACGGTACGGCCGTTGATGGTCTCGGCGACCGGCACGTTATGCTGGGCGGCAAAGGCGGCGAGGGCTTCGGCGGCACCGGAATAGTGCACGCCGCCGCCGGCGATGATCAGGGGCTTCTTCGCCCGCCGCAGCAGCTTGGCGGCCTCCCGGACCGAGTCGGCGTCGGGGCGTGGGCGCGGGATGCGGTGGACGCGCGTCTCGAAGAACTCGACCGGATAATCATAGGCCTCGGCCTGGGTGTCCTGGGAGAGCGCGATGAAGGCAGGGCCGCAATCGCCGGGATCGAGCATCATGGCGATCGCCTGGGGCAGCGACGAGATGATCTGCTCGGGCTTTGTGATGCGGTCCCAATAGCGCGTGACCGCCTTGAAGGCGTCGTTGACCGTGATGGTCGGATTGCCGAAATGCTCGACCTGCTGAAGCACCGGATCAGGGACGCGGCCGGCGAAGGTGTCGCCGCCGAGGAAGAGGATCGGCAGGCGGTTGGCGAGGGCCGCCGCCGCGGCGGTGATCATGTTGGTGGAGCCGGGGCCGATGGAGGCGGCCGATATCATGATCTGGCGGCGCTTGACTGCTTTGGCGAAACCGAGGGCGGCCAGCGCCATGGACTGCTCGTTCTGGCCGCGCCAAGTCGGGAGGATGTCCTGGACCGGTTCGAGCGCTTCACCGAGGCAGGTAACGTTGCCATGCCCGAAGATCGCGAAAACGCCAGCGAAAAGAGGCACTTCGCGACGATCAACGATCGTGCGCTGCGCCGTCAGGAAGCGGACCAGGGCCTGCGCCATGGTCAGCCGAACGGTCTTCATCTCGAGATCCCTCCCTTTCGCCTACGCCGGTTTTCTTTGATTTTGGCCGGTCAGACGGCGACTCCCGGAACTATAAAACAAGCACCCCGGAGGGGGAACGGCAACCGTAACAAATATTCCATTTCCGAAATCTCGCGGAGCAAAGGTTCGTTTTCCCAGAAATCCGGAGGGGATGTCGCCGGCTTCGAACCGGCGGTGAGCATCGGCGTCAATGCAACCCTGAATGGGTGAATTGCATGGCATGAGGGAAGGTGGCACGGTAGGACAACCCGCCGGGAGCCACGGGGGGCGCTGCCGATGGCGAATATCATCGTCTGCTGCGACGGAACCTGGAACACGGCGGAGCAGAAGCAGGACGACGTTCCGGCTCCGACCAATGTCGTCAAGCTGTTCAATGCGCTTGCCGCCACCGACGGCGAGGGCGTCAGGCAGAAGAAATATTACCATCCCGGCGTCGGCACCGAGGGCGGCTGGTTCGCCCGCCTGAAGGGCGGCGGCCTCGGCGACGGCCTCGATCAGAACATCCGCAGCGCCTACAAGTGGCTCGCGGTCAACTATCGGCCGGGCGACCGCATCTTCCTGTTCGGTTTCAGCCGCGGCGCCTACACCGTCCGCAGCCTCTCCGGGATGATGTCGCGCTGCGGGCTGCTTGACCTTTCCAGTCCCGATCTTCCACCGGCGGTCGCCTGGGCGGCCGTCGCCGACATCTTCCGCTGCTACCGGCAGAAACTGCCCGCCAAGGCGCCACCGAATTTGTCCTTCCATGCCGCCTATTCGAAGACCGTCGCCGGGCCGGAAATCCACTTCCTCGGCGTATGGGACACCGTCGGGGCGCTCGGCATTCCCGACGACCTCGCCTTCTTCAACTTCTTCTTCGATCGCAAACGGGCGCATCAGTTCCACGACACCAATCTCGGCCCGGCGGTCAGGAACGCACGCCACGCGGTCGCCATGGACGAGCAGCGGCAAAGCTTCACGCCGACCCTGTGGACGAACCTCCGGGACCGGCCGGAGGCGAAGCAGATCTGGTTTCCCGGGGTTCATTGCGATGTCGGCGGCGGCTACGCGCGATCCGGGCTTTCGGATGGCGCCCTACATTGGATGATCGCCGAGGCGAACGACCTCCTGCTCCGCTTCCGGCCCCAAGCGCTGGAGCAGATCTTGCCCAACCCGCTCGACTACCGGCACGACTCCGATACGGGCCTCTTCAGCGCGCTGAAAGCCCTGCCGCGGAACGTCCCGCAAGTGGAGGACGACAACGCCGATCGGTTTGCGCCGACGGCCACGGCGCGCCACGACAACCCGCCGCTCTACGAAGCGGAATACTGGCCGAACAATCCGCTCGGCGTCGAAACGGCGGTCTATGCCCGCCAGAAGTGGAACGCGACCGGCCTGTTTCTGGAGGCGGACGCCGACTATGAATTCACGGCCGGCGGCGAGTGGAAGGACGGCTCGATCGTCTGCGGTCCGGCCGGGGCCGAGGACGGCAAGCTCAACCTCGGCAAGCTCGCTTATGTCGTCGGATCACTGCTCGGCATGATCGAAGCATTGTTCCGGCATCTGACCGGGAACAGCCGGGCGGATTTTTGGTTCACCAAGCGCGAGGAGCGGTTTCCGTGGTTCGCGCTAGTGGGGGTGATCGCCAACGGGATCGGCGCGGACGGCGACGGCAACCCGCGGCCGCATGAGGTCTTCCTGATCGGCACGGGCTGCCGGCACCGGCCGAAGGCGGCCGGATACCTCTACGCCTTCGCCAACGACGCCTGGCAGACGTACGGCAACAACAACGGAAGCGTTACGCTGACCGTGAAACGCGGGACGCCTGCGCCCGCCTGACCGGCGCGCCTAGACCGTAACGCGGCAATCCACCCAGGCGCCGGTGCGCGACGACTCGATTGCGGCGGCGATGAATTTCATCGTCCGGGCGCCGTCCTCGACGGTCGGAAAGTCGAGGGCGAGCTTGTTCGGCTTCTCGCCCAGCTTCCTCGCCACGATCGCCTCGGCGGCGTCCGCATAGAGGACGGCGAAGGCTTCCTGGTAGGCTTCGGGATGGCCGATGCCTATGCGCTGGGTGCGGAGCGCTTCCGGCTTCAGGCCCGGGCCCGCCCGCTCGAAGGTGAGCGCCGGCGCACCGAGGCGCGAATGAAAGAGCTGGTTCGGCGTCTCCTCGAACCATTCCAGCCCGCCCCTGGCGCCGAAGACGCGGAAGTAGAGGCCATGCACCGCCCCGGCGCCGGCCTGGGTCACCCACATGACGCCGGGCGCGCCATTCTCCAGACGGAAGAGGATGCCGGCGTGGTCGTCGGCGTTGCGGCCAGGAACGACGGTGGCGATGTCGGCCATCACTTTCGCGAACGGCTGGTTGGCTACGAACGAGGCCATGTGGTGGGCATGGCTGCCGATGTCGCCGAGGATGAGCGAGGCGCCGACGCGCTCGGGGCGGAAATGCCAGTTGCCCGGCGGATCGCCCTGCTCGCCGCGGGTCAGCGCGGCGTTGTGGCCCTGCACGTACTGGACGTGGACCATGCGGACGTCGCCGAGGTCGCCGTCGCGCACCATGGCGCGCGCCTGCCGGACGAGCGGAAAGCCGGTGTAGTTGAAGGTCTGGCAGAAGACGAGGCCGGACGCCCGGACGCGCTTCACCAGTTCGAGCGCGTCGTCGAGCTTCGTCGTCAGCGGCTTGTCGGCGATGACGTCGAGGCCGGCATCGAGGGCGGCAACGGCGAGCGGATAGTGGCTGTCGTTCGGGGTCATGATCGCGACGACTTCCATGCCGTCGGCGCGCGCCTTTTCCCGCGCGAACATCTCGTCGGCCGAGCCGTAGGCGCGGTCGGCGGCGATGCCGAGGGCCACGCCCTCCTTCCGCGACTTGTCGGCGCTGGAGGAAAGCACCGCGGCGACGATCTCGAAATTGTCGTCAAGGCGCGCGGCCGTGCGATGGACCGGCCCGATGAAGGATCCCGAGCCGCCGCCGATGACGCCGAGGCGAAGCCGCCGGCCGAGTTTCGCGATGGTCTTGTTCATTGGTCCTCCGGGGAAGCGAGTAGCGAAGGAAGCGAGTAGCGAACTAGCGAATAGACGCATCTCCTCCCTATTCGCTATTCCCTATTCGCTCGCTAGATTTCCGATACGTCCAGCCAGCGCTTTTCCCGGGCGGAGAGGACGATGGCATCGACGACGCGCTGGATCTCCCAGGCCTCGCGGAAATCGGGCTCGAAGGGTGCGCCGCCGGCGAGCGCGCTTACCAGCGCCTTCACCTCGATGGTCTTGATGTCGTTGAAGCCGAGCTGGTGGCCCGGGGCTGGGACGAACTCGCGGAAATTCGGGTGCGCCGGCCCGGCGAGGATGCGCTTGAAGCCCTCGCGGCCCGGCGGCTGGCCGGTGACGTAGAGCTCCAGCTCGTTGAAGCGTTCGTGGTCGACCACGACCGTGCCCTTCGACCCGGTGACCTCGAAACCGAGCAGCATCTTGCGGCCGGCCTTGACCCAGCTCGCCTCGAGCGAACCGGTGGCGCCGTTGGCGAAGCGGATCAGGGCGCGGGCCTCGTCGTCGACCAGCACTTTCCGGCGCTGCGTCGAATTCGGGCCGGTCGGGCGCTCCTTCACCACCGTCTCGATCTGGCCGACCAGCGAAACGATCGCACCGACGACGTAGCGGGCAATCGAGATGATGTGCGAGCCGAGATCGGCGACCACGCCGTGGCCGCCCTTCTCGTCGAGCCGCCAGGTGAACGGCGCCGCCGGGTCGGTCATGTAGTCCTCGGCGTGGATGCCGCGGAAGCTCACCACCTCGCCGATCTCGCCCGACACAACGATCTCGCGGGCGAGCGCCACCATCGGGTTCTTGAGGTAGTTGAAGCCGACCGCGGTCTTCACCCCTGCCCGCTCGGCGGCGTCAACCATTTGCTTGGCTTCCAGCGCATTGGGGGCGAGCGGCTTCTCGCAATAGACCGGCTTACCGGCGGCAATCGCCGCGAGCGCGATCTCCTTGTGGAGGGTGTTGGGCGTGGTGATGTCGACGAGGTCGACGCCCGGATCGGACACGAGCTTCCGCCAGTCGCCGGTCGAGCGCGAAAAGCCCAATGCTTTCGAGGCCTTGGCAGCCAGCTCGTCGTTCGCGTCGGCGAGAACCTCGAGGACCGGTGTCAGCGGCAGGTCGAAGACGCCGGCGGCGGCGCGGAAGGCGTGCGCGTGGCTGCGGCCCATGAAACCGCTGCCGACGAGACCGATACGGAGTTGCTTCATGGCTTAGAGACCAGTGGTTGGAGACAGGATCCTGACGGGCCCGGGACAGGGCGCGAGACGGCCGGACACGCGGCCGGACGGGGTTGAGACGATGCGTATCAGACGTGTTGCAAACGGCGTGCGGCGGAACAGACATTCCAGAGGACACCAGAGGTAGAACGGACTTTCCGCGCTGTCCAGAACCGGGCTAGGTGAGCACCTCGCGATTGACGACGAGGGCGGGGTCGAGACTGCCGTCGAGGCCGGCAAGAATGTTCTCGGCCGCGGCGATGCTGAGGCGCATCATCGCCTCGCGCGAGAGACCGGCGACGTGGGGGCTGAGCAGAACGCGATCCGCGGCGAACAGCGGATGGCCGGCACGGGGAGGCTCCTCGTCGAAGACGTCGATGCCGGCGCCGCCGATGCGGCCCGCGGCCAGCGCCTCGGCGAGCGCGCGCTCGTCGACGAGGCCGCCGCGCGAGGTGTTGACCAGGATCGCGTCGGGTTTCATGCGGGCCAGCTCGGGGGCGCCGATCATGTTCTCGGTCTCGGGCAGGCGCGGGACGTGCAACGAGACGGCATCGGCCTCGGCGAGCGCGGCGCGCCAGTCGGCGACCGGGGTGGCGCCGGCGGCGGCGACCTCGGCGGCGGGCACGTTCGGGTCATAGGCGAGGACGCGCATGCCGAGGGCGAGCGCGAGCCGGCCGAGGGCGCGGCCGATGCGGCCGAAGCCGATGAGGAGGAGCGTGCGCCCGCCAAGGTCGATTCCGTCGAGCCGGTTGCGCGCGCCCCAATCGCCGGAGCGCACCGCGCGATCGCCGGCGAGGGCGCGCTTCGCCACTGCGAGCAGGAGGAACAACGCATGCTCGGCGACCGAGGTGGAATGGACCGCGCCGACGACGGCAAGCGGGATGCCCTTCGCGGTGAGCGCATCGACCGGCACATTGTCGTAACCGACGCCGTGGCGCGAGACGACCTTCAGGCGGTCGGCGCGGACGAGGGCCTCGCGCGGTAGCATCGCCGTGCGGATGAGGAGCGCATCCGCCGCCGGCAGGAGGCGCACGAACGTCGCCGGCTCGGAGTCGGGCATCTCGACGATGTCGAGGCCGGGCCGCGCTTTCAGCACGGCCATGCCTTCGGGGTGGATGGCACCGGAGATGAGAACGCGGGGCATCTTCACTTGCTCCACTGGAAGGCCGAGCGCGGCGGCAGGGCGGCGCCGATGGCCTCGCCGATGCGGAGGCCCTCGTTCCACTTGGCCATGCGCTCGGAGCGGGTGAACGAGCCGACCTTCAGTTGCCGCGCGCCCCAGCCGACCGCGAGGTGGACGATGGAGACATCCTCGCTCTCGCCCGAGCGGGCCGAGAC
>JBBQGL010000052.1:0-22443 GCA_038323025.1 Hyphomicrobiales bacterium | reverse complement strand
GCGCCTGTCCGGCCACGAGCCCTTGATGTGCTCCTTGAAGATCTCCTGGAAATCCGAGAAGCCGGCATAACCGAATGTCTTGGCAAAGCGGACCAGGGTGGACGGCTGCACGCCGGCCTGGCCGGCGACACTGCTGATCGTGCCGAGGGCGACGTCGCTCGGGTGTTGCCAGAGGAAGATCGCCGCCTGGCGCAGGCGCTTCGGAAAATGGATCGTCCCCGAGGAGAGGACCGCGCGCAGCTCCTCATAGGTGCGCGGCTTGGTGTAGCCGAGGGCCGCGCCGCCGCGGCCTTCCGCCGGTTTCTTCGGGCGGGCGCGAGCCTTGGCGGGAAGTTCGGCCACGGTCATCCTTCAGGCGTCCCGGTGGAGCACGAGCGGCATTCGGCCGTCGATCGCAGGCGCGGCGTGGCGGAGCGGCCCGTCACTGACCGCCGACCAGCATCTCGCGGAACCAGCCCGGATCGGGATTGAACGGATCCTCGGTGCCGAGGATCAGGCCGCGGTCGTCGATCCAGTAGTAGTTGGCGCCGGCCTGGACCTCGTATTTCCGCTGCGTGTTGACATCGGTGACGTCGAGGATGTCGCGTTGCTGCTTCTGGTACTGGTCGAAGATCGAATCGTTGGTCCTCTGGTTGGTGGCGAACGACTGGTTGATGATGTTCGAGATGTAGGCGTTGGTGTCCTCGGTGATCTTGCTCACCGCGGCCACGGTCATGTGCTGCGCCTGGGCCCAGGCGGGATCGAGCCGGAAGGTCTGACGCATGTGGCCGAGGGCCTCCACCGCCGCCGGGATCTGGTCGTCGGTGGCGATGAAGCCGACGAGGCTCGACAGGTCGCCGGCGAACCACATGGCGCCGCCGCCCGATTGCGCCGTGCGCGAGGTCGAAGCGTAGAGGTAGCCGTGTGCCGGCTTGCCGTTCCAGGTGCCGTGAAAGATCACCTCGCCGATATCGACATGCCGCTCGATGCCGGGCGTCGGGTAGGCATCGATCGACGCCTGGACCAGCTGCTGCAGTTCCGGGATGGGGCGGGCGACGTCGATGGTGAGGTCGCGCATCTGGGGCTGCACGCGATAGGCGAGATAGTCGCGGGCGAAATAGGCGCCGGGCGTGTAGCGGCGGACCAGCGCCGGGCCGTTGTATTGCCCTTCCTGCAGCATCCCCCAGGGTTCGACGAACGGCGGCAGCTCGGTGTCGCCGGCCTGAATGAGGATCGACCGGTCAGGACTGACCGCCTGGATCGCCTGGCGAACGTCGACCGCGGAACCGCGAGCGGTTCCGCCCTGTATGGTCCAGCCCTGCGGCACTTCGAGGGTGAAGGCGTGCTCGTTCGGGTCGCTCCACGGCTGATAGGCCAGCGCCGGGCCGGCGCGTCCGCCGCCCTTGGCGCCGACCGGGCGAAAGCTCGCAAAAATGGCCGCGAAGAGGTCGCGGTTCTCTGCAAACGTCGCCTCGACCCCGGTCGCCATGGTGAAGAAGGCGACCGTCACGTTGCCGGCCCGGACGAGGGAAAGGCCGCCGACCTGGAGATAGGGGCCATCGTGAGCCTGGGCGGTGACGGAAAGCCGGTTTCCCTCCGATTTCACCACCGGCCTCGACCACTGCGACCGGGTGATCTGGGCGGTAAGCGAGAGAAAGAGCGAAGCCGCGCCCTCGGCGTCGACCACGTTCGGCACCATGAGGAGCCAGAAGTGGGCGCTGCGACCGTCGGGGTTGCCGATGGCGACGTGGCCGGTCTTCGGGTCGCCATAGGGCTGCCAGCCCTGCGGGATGCCGACGCTGAACCAGCCCGGCTGCTCAAAGGGCACCAGCGTTTCGGCGCGGGCGGCGCCGACCAGCGCCATCAACACGAGGGAAACCTGCCAGGCTCGACGGAACATCGGCTTCATCCTCCAGAGTGAGCGTGCCGGCGGCGCCTCAACCGACCTCGATCAGCTTATTGGCGTTTCAGTCCCGCCGTCCAGTTGGTGTCCTCAGGCAAGGAAGCCGGCATCGAAGGGATAATCCTCCGCGGCGCCGCCGGCGCCCTTGACGCGGAGGGTCGAGCCCGCGACTTCGACCGAGGCGACCGCGTCCCAGCCGGAGGGCAGGGGCACGCCGCCGATCACATGGCGGACGGACGCGGCGCCGTCCGGCTTCAGGGTGAGGGATGTCGGAATGCCGGCGTCGGAAAGCGGATTCGGCGCCACCGAGGCCGCGTGGCCGTAGGCCGAATAAGCCCGGCCTTCCTCGATGCCGAGCACGCCGAGATGGCGGCCGTTCCACGGCGCATAGCGGCGCCCGCCGTTCGAGAACCACAGGAACGTCACGGGATAATCCGCCGGGTTCTTGAGGCTGAGGACGATGTCGCCGGAATCGGGACGGACCGCCGCGGTCCAGCCGAGTTTTGCGCCCTTTGCCTCGACCAGCATGGCGAAATCCTCGTGGCCGGAAGCGAGAGGATATTTGTGCAGGTCGACAAAGGTGCCGTCGGCGAGCGGCAATTTGCCGAGGTCGGTGAAGTGGGCGGGGTGAGCGAAGAGCGAGCGGCCGCGGGCGGGATCGGTCTCCTGCAGAATCCCCGGCAGCTCGGCAAAGGCCTTCGGCGAAAACGACAGCCGTCCGGTCTTGATGAAGCGGGTCATGGCATGGCTGGCGACCGATATGCCTCCGTTGCCGCCTTCGAAAACGTGGCTTTGGTATGCGAATGGATGGCCGTCGCGGAGCGTGATCTCCTTGATCAGGCGCGCGCCCATGACCCGCTTGACCAGCTCGTAGCGTGCGGTGGCGGCGCCGGCGCTGCGCTCGACGCCAAGGAGGTTCCAGCGCGTATTGGCGGGCCAGCCGTGCCCGGGCGCGTCGGTCACGTCGCTCTTGGCGAACGGCGCGCAGAAGAAATCGCCGGAAAGATATTTCAGGTTCGGCGGGATTTCGGGGTCGGCGGCAACCGCCGGATCGTCCACCCACGGGGCCGTGTGCAGGGGGGCGATCTTCCGCCCGTTCCGTTCCACCTCGAAGGCGCGGATGTGGCCGACCTCGAGGTCGAGCGTCAGGCGCACGCCGGCGGCTTCGATCGTATGAAAGCGGTCGCTCATTCTTGTGCTCCGATCCTCGCGCCAGCCCTATTGGGCAGGCACATTCTCTTTGAATATCAGGCGGGGTTCTATGAACTTCTTGGTCAGGTAAGGCGCCGAAGAGGCGATCGATCCGAGGAGGCGGATGACGGCCTGTTCGGCAATCAGGCGGGCGTTCTGGTCGATTACCACGTCGACGATGTCATCGACGAGATAGCGCCGCGTCTCGCGGGTGAGGTCATGGCATATGAACACCGGTTTTCTCGGCGGCCGGGTCTCGAGCAGGGCGCGGGCGATGCCCGAGCGCCCGGCGCCGACGCAGTAGATGCCGAGAAGGTCCGGCTCGGCGTCGAGGACCCGCATGGTGGCGGTGTAACTTGCCTCGGGCTCGTCATTGATCTCCACTGCGCTGGTGACGCGGAGGTTGGGGAATTCCTCGCCGAGCACCGAGCGGAAGCCCGCCTCGCGTTCCTCGTGGCCGCGATAGGAGCGCGAGCCGACCACCAGCGCGAGGTGGCCGGAGCGCTCGCAGAGGAAGCGTCCCATCAGGAATGCCGCCGTCCTTCCGGCTACCCGGTTGTCGATGCCGACATAGGCGGCGCGCGGCGCCGCCGGGACGTCGGAGACGAGGGTCACCAGCCGCGGACCGGCTTCGGCGATCTCGCGCAGGATGTTGCGCGTCTTCGGGTGATCGATGGCGATCACGCCGACGCCGTTGGCGCGGAGCGACAGCTTTTCGGCAGCCGCCTTCAGCGCGTCCGGGGCGATGCCCTTCAGGCTGTGGATGCGGCAGGAGGCTACGAGCGGCAACCGGCTGGCGTAGTCCTCGATGTGCCGGGCAAGGTCGGCCATGAACGGATTGGTTCCGATCGGCAGGAAGAACTCGAGATGGGCGGGTTTCGACGGCAGCGCGATCGCATCGGCGACCGGCAGGTAGCCAAGCTGCTTGGCGGCTTCCATGACGCGCTGCCGGTTGGCCGCGCGCACGCCGGCCCGGTTGTTGAGAACCCGGTCGACGGTCGCGGTCGAAAGGCCGCAGGTCTTGCCGATATCCGCGATCGTTGCCTTCATCCGGGCCAGCCCAGTTCACGCACCAAACCGTCAGCGGCCATGATGCAGGCCAATCAGCCGATGATGCAATCCGATGGCGCCGGCCGAGGTGCGGGAAACGTCAGATAACCGCGGCGCGCACTTCTTCCTCGGACATGCCGGTGATGATCTGCTCGACCTCATCGAGGCTGCTCTTCTTCGGATCGATGTTGTCGGCGACGATCTTGCCGGTGCGCATGACGACGATGCGATCGACGACCTGGAAGACGTGATGGATGTTGTGGGCGATGAAGATGCAGGAGTGCCCGGAATCGCGCGCCCCGCGGACGAAACGAAGGACGCCCTTGGTTTCGGCCACGCCGAGGTTGTTGGTCGGCTCGTCGAGGATGATGAGGTCGCTTTCGAAGTGCATGGCGCGCGCGATGGCGACCGCCTGGCGCTCGCCGCCGGAAAGCGAGCCGATGGGCGTCGTCGGCGGGATGTTCTTGCTGATGCCGACCCGGGCGAGGAGGTTCCGCGCCACGTCCTCCATCGCCGCCTGGTCCATGCGGTTGAGGAAGCGCGGGCCTTTCACCAGTTCGCGGCCGAGGAAGAGGTTGCGCGCGATCGACAATTGCGTGACCAGCGCCGAGTCCTGGTAGATCGTCTCGATGCCCTGGGCGATCGCGTCGGTGGTGCTGCGGATGCTGACCTTCTTGCCGCGCACGTAGATGTCGCCGCTGGTCGAGGGCACCGCGCCCGAAAGCACCTTGATCAGGGTCGACTTGCCGGCGCCGTTGTCGCCGAGCAGCCCGACGATCTCGCTCTCCCCGACGGTGAGGTTCACGTCGTCGAGGGCCTGAACGCGACCATAGAACTTGGTCACGTGCTCCATGCGGATGAGGTCGGCCATCCCTAGGTCCCCGCCTGGTGTCTGCGTTCGAGCCCGTAGTGCAGCGCCATCATCCCGAGGATGATCGCGCCGATGAAGATATTGTAGGCGAGGCCGGGCACGCCGATGAGCACGATGCCGTTGCGCATGACGCGGAGGATGAAGACGCCGAGGACGGTGCCGATGATGGTGCCGCGGCCGCCGGTCAGCGCGGTGCCGCCGATGACCACCATGGCGATCACCTCGAGCTCGTAGCCGGTGCCGCTGTTGGGATTGGCGGCCGAAGTGCGGATCGAGCTGATCACCCCGGCGAAGGCCGCGAGCGTCGCCGACAGCATGAACAGGATGACCTTGGTGCGGTTGACGTTGACGCCGCGGGCGCGCGCCGCGCCGGCGTTGCCGCCGGATGCCTGGATCCAGTTGCCGAACTTGGTCTGGGTCAGCACGTAGCCGAGGACCACGGCCACGCCGACGAACCAGAAGATCGACATGTAGACGCGGAACGGGCCGATGAAGAACTCGCCGACGAGCACGCGCGCCAGCGGCTGGTCAGTCGCGCTCCAGGTGCGCTGCGGGAAGCCGTCGGTGACGAAAAGCGCGGTGCCGCGGACGACGAGGAGCATGCCGAGGGTGACGAGGAACGACGGAATCTTGAGACGGGTAACGAACCAGCCGTTCACCCATCCGACCAGCGCCGCCATGACCAGGGCGATGATGAAAGCAAACTCGAGCGAGACGACGCCCTGGTTGAAGAGCGTCCACATGACGACCGGGGCGAAGCCGAAGATCGAGCCGACGGAGAGATCGAACTCGCCCGAGGTCATCAGCAGGGTCATGGCCAGCGCGATCAGCCCGAGCTCGACGGTGAAGGCGAGCGTGTTGCTGATGTTGAGCGCTGACAGGAAGTCGTGGTTGATCGACCAGAAGACGATCAGCTCGAGGACGAGAAGGACCAGCGGCCCGAACTCGGGCTTGGCGATCAGGCGCAGGATGAGCGGACGATTTTCCAGGGGGACGGCCACGGCGTTCCTGCGTCTTGTCTTTGGGGAAACCCTCAGGGAATCCGGAGATTGGCGTTCAGGCCGGCGTCGCCCGCCGGCGAAGGCACCCGCGGCGGCAGCCTTGCCGCCGCGGATGTCCAACCGATTGGAGGGCTACTGGCCCTTGCCGCCGAGGACCTTGTCGTAGATCCCGGCCGTATCCTTGCCGTAGAGCGCGCCGGTGATGATGTTGAAGCCCGGCGGGATGCCGTCGGTCGCCATCAGGGCGAGCGACAGGGCGAGGTAGCTCGTCGCCTGCGGGTCCTGCCACTGGGCGGCGTTGACGTAACCGGTCAGCACTTCCTGCGTCGTGTCGAGGGAGTTGCCCCAGCCGACGACCGGGATTTCACCCGGCTTGACGCCGACCTGATCGAAGACGCGCTTGATGCTGCCGGTGACCAGATCGCCGAGGCCGATGATCGCCTTGATCTTGGCGCGGTTGGCGGTGACGTAGTCGCTCATGCGGCTGATGGCGTCAGCCTGGTCGAGGGTCGACTCGGTGACTTCCCAGGTGATGCCGAGCGGCTTGAACACCGAGGCAATGCCCTTTTCTTCCTCGACGCCGTAGCTGGCGCCGGGAATTTCAACGGGCATCCAGACGAAGTCGCCGGACTTGAGGCCGGCATGGTCGACCATGTACTGGGCCCAGCCCTTGCCGACGACGCTCAGGTCGGCGCCGACATAGGCGTTGAAATTGACCTTGGCGTCGGGGGTATTGAAGTTGATGACCGGGATGCCCGCGGCGCGAGCTTCCTTGACGACATCGACGAGGCTGCCCGGATCGGGGCTGGTGGTGACGATGGCGTCGGCCTTGGCCGCGATCGCGGCGCGGATGGCTTCCTGCTGCGACGGCACGTCGCCGTTGTGGAACGAGGTGTTGACGGTCTGGCCGGTATCGCTCGCCCATTGCTTGGCGCCGGCGAGGAAATAGGTCCACACCGGGTCCGCCGGGCCGCCGTGCGAGATCCAGTAGATGGTCTTGGCTTGCGCCACGAGCGGCATTGCCAGCGTGGCAAACGCCCCGAGCGCAAAAATCGCTAGTTTCTTCAGCATTCGACTTCCTCCCTTTGCAATTGATTCTTCGGTTTCTTCTTTTGGAAGATTCTTGTTTTGGATTGATCGCCATCCACGACTGTGGGCGAACCGTACATCCTGAGCATCGCAATTGGTAACACAATCAACGCGGCAATCAGATCAAATCAAATCCGGCAATATTTTTGCGCCGACGTTCGCGGCGGTCCGGCTACTACTACGCCGACAACGGAGTGCGCGAGGTGGATGAAAAGACCAGGTCCCTGGACGACATGCCCTCCAGGGACGCGTACGCGCTGGTCGCTGGCGAGGCCAAAGCGGTCGCGGCACCGGTGCTCGCCTATGAACCGCCGATGCCGCGCGACCGCTCCGTCGGCATCGGACTGATCGGGGCCGGGGGCATCAGCGCCTCGCACCTGGAAGCGTACCGGAAGTTCGGGCTGAACGTGGTGGCGATCTGCGACCGGCATCTCGACCGGGCGATTGCCCGCCGCGATGCCTTCTATCCGCAGGCGCTCGCCACCGACCAGGTCGAGGACGTGATCGGGCGGAGCGGAATCCCCGTCCTCGACATCACCGTCCATGCCGCCGACCGGGTGGCGCTGATGCGGCGCGCGCTCGCCGCCGGCCAGCACGTCCTCTCGCAAAAGCCCTTCGTCCAGGATCTGGCGGTCGGCCGCGAGCTCGTGGACCTCGCCGCCGGCAAGCGGCTGCAGCTCGCGGTCAACCAGAACGGACGCTGGGCGCCGCACCTTTCCTGGATCCGCGAAGCGGTGTCGGCCGGGCTCGCCGGCGATGTCACGGCGGTGCACGTTTCGATCCAGTGGGACCACACCTGGATCGCGGGAACCCCGTTCGCCAGGATGCCCTTCGTCATTCTCGAGGACTTCGCCATCCACTGGTTCGATTTCCTGGTGAGCGTCATCGGCGACCGGGCAGAGCGTGTGTTCGCCACGGTGACGCGCGCCAGCGGCCAGCCGATCGACCCCGGGCTGTTGTCGCAGGTCCAGGTCACGTTCCCCGGCGGCCACGCCTCGCTCACCTTCGACGGCAACACGCCGCGCGGCGCCCTGGATACGACGGTCGTGGTGGGGACGCGCGGCACGCTGCGGAGCACCGGTCCCGACCTCGGCCGCCAGGCCGTAGCCCTCTACACCGACGCGGGTGTCGCCACGCCCGCGCTCAGCGGGCAGTGGTTCAGCGAGGGCTTCGCCGGCACCATGGGCGCCCTGCTCAGGGCGATCGAGACGGGCGAGGAGCCGATCAATTCGGCGCGCGGGAACCTCGCGGCGCTAAGGCTTTCCCACGCCGCCATCAGAAGCGCGCAGAGCGGACAGCCGGTGAACATCGCCTGACCGGGGACGGATCGAATGACGCCAGCCGCCGGTGTGACGAAGAACAAGGCAAAGGACGCGCCGCTCATCCTGTGGGATCCGCAGCCGCGCACCCTCGACCTGATTTGCGACGCCGACGCCCGGCGGCGGCTGTACGGGCTCGGTCGGATCGTCGCCTCGGACGACCGGCCGATGCCGGACGCAATCGTCGAGGAGCACCTGCCGGAAGCTACCCTCCTGATCGGGCAGACCGCGATGCCGCGAGCGCGGCTCGATCGCGCGCAAAAACTCAAGGCCATCTTCAACGTCGAAGGGAATTTCCTTCCCAATATCGACTACGACGCCTGCCAGGAACGCGGCATCCACGTGCTGACGCCCGGCGCGGCGTTCGCGAAGTCGGTCGCGGAATCATCGCTGGCGATGGCCATCGATCTCGCCCGCGGCATCACCGCGGCGGATCGGGCGTTCCGGCGAGGCGCCGAGAAATATGGCCTGGCGGGCAACGACGAGTCCTTCCCCTTTACTGGCGCGCGGGTCGGTATTGTCGGCTTTGGCGATCTCGGGCGCACGCTGAGGGCGCTTCTCGTTCCCTTCCGCAACAAGGTGTCGGTGTACGATCCGTGGCTGCCGCCCGATCTCATCCGCGATCACGATTGCGTGCCGGCAAGCCTCGACGAAGTCCTCGCCGCCTCGCGCGTTGTCTTCGTTTTCGCCAGCGTGACCAGCGAAAATCAGGGCTTCATCGCCAAGCGGGAATTCGAGCTGATGCAGCCGGGATCGGCTTTCCTCCTGATGAGCCGCGCGGCGGTGGTCGATTTCCCGGAGCTCCTCCGCCAGGTCCGCTCCGGCCATATCCGGGCGGCAACCGACGTCTTCCCCGACGAGCCGGTCGCGGCCGGCGATCCGGTCCGGTTGCTCGAGGGCCTGCTCCTCTCCGCCCACCGCACGGGAGGAACACGCGAGGCGCTTTTCGAGATTGGCCGGATGATGGTTGCTGATGCCGAGCTGATCGTCCGTGGCCTGCCCCCGCAGCTCTGCCGGCGAGCCGATCCCTCGGTTGCGAGCCGGCTTAGGAGCAAGCCGGTCAGCGTTACCTGAACCGGCTAAAATGGCCGCGCCGCCTCGATTTTCTGATGGGATTTGATGGAGCCGGACCTTGTATCTGTTTCGCCGGACAACCATTAAAAGTCCAAAGGCGAGCGGGGAGCAGAGGTTCAGCCGGGAAGGAATTCGTCATGGCGCAGGCCATCAGAGAACGCGACTACAGCCTCGTCGGCCGCGACGCCGAAGCCGCGATCGCCAACGGGCTGGCCGCCGCCGAGTGGTACAAGACCGACATTCCGCGGAAGCGCATGAAGGAATTCATGCAGCGCGCCGACGGGCCGGCCATCCGCGACACCCTCATCTGGATCGCCGCCTTCGTCGTCACCGGCGTCGGCGGATATGTCTTATGGGGCACCTGGTGGGCGGTGCCGTTCTTCATCGCCTACGGCGCGCTCTACGGCTCGTCGAGCGACTCGCGCTGGCACGAGTGCGGCCACGGCACCGCCTTCCGGACGCCATGGCTCAACGATGTCGTCTACCACGTCGCGTGCTTCATGCTGATGCGCGAGCCGACCATCTGGCGCTGGAGCCATGCGCGTCACCATACGGACACGATCATCGTCGGCCGCGATCCCGAAATCGCCTCGATGCGGCCTCCCGCGATGCTGCGCATCCTCAGCAACACCTTCGCCATCGCCAGCACCTGGAATACGGTGAAGCACCTCTTCCTGCATGCGGCCGGCCGGCTCGATCCGTCGGAGGCGAACCTCGTCCCCGAGATGGAGCGGCCAAAGGTCTACCTGGTGGCGCGCATCTGGCTGGCGATCCACCTCGCGATCATCGCCTCGGCGCTGCTCCTGCATTCGTGGCTGCCGGTGCTGTATGTGGGCGTCCTGCCGACGATGTACGGCGCCTGCCTGATGCTCTTCTTCGGCCTCACCCAGCATGCCGGCCTCGCCGAGAACGTCCTTGACCACCGGCTCAATTCGCGCACGATCTACATGAACCCGGTGTTCCGCTTCCTGTACTGGAACATGAACTATCACGTAGAACACCACATGTTCCCGATGGTGCCCTATCATCGGCTGGCCGACCTGCACGAGGTGATGAAATCCGACACGCCCAAGCCTTATGCCAGCACGATCGAGGCCTACCGCGAGATCATTCCTGCCATGCTCCGGCAGATGAAGGATCCAGAGTACTTCGTGAAGCGCGAGCTGCCGCCGGGCGCCAGGCCCTACCGGCCGGAGTTGCACGGACAGGTCCTCGACGCGGCGGAATGACTCCATGAGCTGGGTGGAAGCCTGCAACGTCGGCGATGTCGACGAGGAAGACGTGCTGCGCTTCGATCACGGCGAGCGCACGTTCGCGATCTACCGCAGCCCGGACGACGAGTATTTCGCGACCGAGGGTTTCTGCACCCACGAGCGCACCCACCTCGCCGACGGGCTGGTGATGGACGACATCATCGAATGTCCGAAGCACAACGGGCGGTTCAACTACAAGACCGGCGAGGCGAGGGGCGCGCCGGTCTGCGTCAATCTCAAGACCTACCCGGTTAAGGTGACTGACGGCAAAGTCCTGATCGAGATCGGCTGACCGCATCATGGCCGGCGGAATGGTGATCATCGGCGGCGGCGAATGCGGCGTCCGCGCCGCCCTCGCCCTGCGCGAGCACGATCACCATGTCCCGATTACCCTCGTCGGCGCGGAGAAATACCTGCCCTACGAGCGGCCGCCGCTCTCCAAGGAGGGCCTCGCGGACGACACGGCGGAAGGGCCGCGGACCATCGCCACGGCGGAGCGGCTCGCGGGCGCCTCCATCATCATGGCGTGCGGCAAGGCGGCGCGGACGATCGGCCGCCAGGCGCACACGGTCGGGTTCGACGACGGGACCACCATTCCCTATGACCGCCTGCTGATCGCAACCGGAGCGGAGCCGCGGCCGCTCGCCCTTGCCGGGCCGGCGACCGGCCGGGTCGGCTATTTCCGCACCTATGACGACGCGTTGCGCCTGCGTCCATTCCTCGCGCCCGGCCGGCATATCGCCATCATCGGCGGCGGCTTCATCGGCCTCGAAATAGCCGCAGGCGCGCGGAAGCGCGGCGCGGCGGTGACCGTGATCGAGGCGCTGCCCCGCGTACTCTCCCGGGTCGTCCCCGGGGAAATCGCGGAAGTGATCGAGGCGCGCCACCTTGCGGAGGGGGTCGCGCTTTATTGCTCGGCGCGGGTCGAGGGGATCGAACAACGGGCCGACGCGGTTGCCGTGACCCTCGGCGACGGGCGGCGCGTGCTCGCCGATTTCCTCCTCATCGGGATCGGAGCGGTGCCGGTGGTGGGCCTCGCGGCCGCAGCCGGCCTCACGGTCGACAACGGCGTCGTCGTCGACGAAACGCTGAGGACGAGCGACCCGGAAATCTTTGCCGCCGGCGATTGCTGTTCGTTCCCCCTGCCGGTCTACGGCGGCCGCCGGGTGCGCCTCGAATGCTGGCGGAACGCGCTCGACCAGGGCGCGCTGGCGGCGCGCAACATGCTCGGCGGCACCGAGCCGATCTCCGCGCTGCCCTGGTTCTGGTCGGATCAGTACGATTTGACGCTGCAGATCGCCGGCCTGCCGGACCAGGGTTCGACGACGGTGCGGCGCGACACCGGCGGCGGCTCCTTCATCCTCTTCCACCTCGACGGCGCGGGGAACCTGGTCGCGGCGAGCGGCATCGGCCACGGCAACGCCGTGGCGAAGGATATCCGGGTGGCGGAAATGCTGATCCAGAAGGGCGTCAGGCCCGACGCCCGCCAGCTAGCCGAGCCATCGACCAGACTGAAGAGCCTGCTGGCGGCCTAGCGGGTCGCTCGCCGGTTCAGGCGGGCAGGTTCTCACCCATGCCGTCGAAGGCGGCGAGGTAGCCGGCGTAAGGCTTGGCGCGCGGTTCTGCCCAGCCGCCTGACTTAGACGTGCGCAGCTTCAGGCCGGCCAGCGCTTCGGCGAGCTTGACCGCCGCGGCGACGCCTTCGACGACCGGTACTCCATGCCGGGCGGCGAGCACGGCGGCGAGGTTGGCCATGCCGGCGCAGCCGAGCACGATGGCGTCGGCGCGGTCGTCGGCGAGCGCCGCGGCGATCTCGTCCGATATGCGCTCGCGCGCCGGACCGTTCGGCTTCTCCAGCGCCAGCACGGGCACGCCGGCCGCGCGCACCGACGCGCAGCGGAAGGCAAGGCCGTAGCGGACGAGGTTCTGCTCGAGCACGGGAATCGAGCGGGCGAGCGTGGTGACGACGCTGAAGCGCCCGCCGACCAGGGTGGCGAGGTGATAGGCGGCCTCGCCGATGCCGATCACCGGGGCGTCGGCGAGCGAGCGCGCGGCGTCGAGGCCGGTGTCGTCGAAGCAGGCGATGATGTGCGCGTCGACCTTCATCGCTCTCGCTCTGGCGATCTCGACGAGGAGGCCGGGCAGGCTGAGGGCGCCGTCGAAGAAGCCCTCGATCGAGACCGGCCCGTCGGCGGATGTAGTCGCGAGTATCTCGGTGCCGGGCGAGGCGGCGGCGCGCGCGGCGATGGCGACCTTGTCGGTCATCGCCGTGGTCGTGTTCGGATTGACGATGTGGATGCGCATGGCGGTCAGGCGGCGGCGCGCCGGACGCGGCGGCGGCGGAGGAGCAGGATGGTGGCGAGGCTGACGGCGATGATGACGAAGGAGATGGCCGTGGTCATGGTGCCGAGGGCGTAGATCACCGGCGTGGTGACCGTCGTGGTCAGGCCCTGCAACGTGAGCGGCAGCGTGTTGGTGGCGCCGACCGCCTGGCTGGAGCGCGCGATCTCGTCCCAGGAAAGCGTGAAGCCGAACAGGGCGACGCCTAGGAGCGACGGCGCGATCAGCGGCAGGACGACGTGACGGAAGGTCTGCCACGGCGTGGCGCCAAGGTCGCGCGCCGCCTCCTCGTAGGAGCGGTTGAAGCGGTTGAACACCGCGAACATGATCAGGAGGCCGAAGGGCAGCGTCCAGGTGAGATGGGCGCCGAGGCCGGAGGTGAAGAGCCCCATCAGGGTCTGGAAATTGTCCTGGATGGCGCTGCCGATGCCGCCGAGCCAGGCGCCGACCGACGAGGTATCGCCGGAGTCCACGTAGCGCTCGACCAGCGTATCGCCGAGCGAGGAGATGGTCTGGTTGGCGAGCTGGAACTCGAGCGCGATGCCCAGGGATACGACGATCGAGGGCAGGATAAGGCTGGCGATGGCCGTGAAGAACAGCGCGTTCTGGCCGCGGAAACGGCGGCGGAAGGCGAGCCCACCCATCACCGAAATGACCACGGTCAATATCGTGACGACGATGCCGAGCTTGAGCGAATTGAGGAGCGCGTCGCTGACATTGGGGACGCCGATGCCTTTCCAGAGGTTCTCGAACCAGTGGAGCGAGACGCCATTCATCGGGAAGGTCATGCCGCCGTTCGGGCCCTGGAACGACAGGATGGTGACGGTGATCGTCGGCCCGTAAAGGAACAGGACGTAGAGGCCGAAGAAGGCCGAGAGGGCATAGAAGCTCCGTGTGCGCTTGCCGTACATCGCCTCAGAGCTCCTTGCGGATATCGACGAAGCGGATGAGCGTCCAGATGATCATAAGGACGACGGCGAGCAGCACGATGGCGCTGGCGGCAGCGATCGGGAACTGCAGCGCGCCGATCTCGGTCTGGATGACCTTGCCGGCGGAGGCGATCTGCTGGCCGCCCATCAGGCCGGTGGTGACGAAATCGCCCATGACGATGGTGATGACGAAGATCGAGCCGATGGCGATGCCGGTCTTCGACAGCGGGATGATGACGTTCCACAGCGTCTGCCAGCCGCTGGCGCCGCCGTCATAGGCAGCCTCGACCAGCGAGCGGTCGATACGCGACATCGAGTTGAGGATGGGCACGATCATGAAGACCGTGTTGATGTGGACGAGGGCGAGGGCCACCGAAAAATCGGAATAGAGCAGCCAGTCGAGGGGCTGGCTGGTGATGCCCGCCGACATCAGGAAATTGTTGACCAGCCCGTTCCGGCCGAGGAGCGGGATCCACGAGATCATGCGGATGACGTTGGAGGTCCAGAACGGGATCGTGCAGACGAGCGCGAGCACGATGCGGGCGGTGGTCGTGCGGATGACGAAGTTCAGGTAGTAGGCGATGGTGAAGCCGATGAGGAGCGTGGCGGCCCACACGATCGCGCAGAATTTCAGGGTCGAGAGATAGGTGCGGAAGGTGGTGCAGAGGTCGGGCAGGGCGACGATGCACTTGTCGAAGGCGGCGACATAGTTGTCGAAGACGAAGGCCGGCTCGATCGAATAGCCGGTATAGGTCCAGAAGCTGACGATGAAGGTGACGATCAGCGGCAGGATGAAGAAGACGAGGAAGACCAGCGCCAGCGGCGCCGCCTGCCAATAGGGCCGCCAGCGCGCCTCGGTCTCGAGCGACCGTTTCCTCGAAACGCCCCGGAGCCAGGCTCCGGGGCGGGTTGTCGTGGCGACGGGATCGGCCATCACGCGTCGATGAACTCGTTCCACTTCTGGATCATGTAGGCGTTCTCATCCATGATCGAGTTCCAGCAGGCGACCGCGCCCATCCGGGTGGCGTAGGAACCGCCGTCGCGGACGGCGCCGGCCTTCTCGAGGAGGCCGCCGTCCGGGCCGTGAATGTCCTTCTCGGCAGGCTTGCCTTCCATCCAGTAGGCCCACTCGTAGGGCTCCATGTGCGACTGGGCGGTGTCGAGCACGGCGGAGTAGTAGCCCTGCTTGTTGAGGTAGGCGCCGGCCCAGCCGGAGAGGAACCAGTTGACGAACTCGTAGGCGGCGTCGAGCTGCTTGCCCTTCAGCGTCTTCGGCAGGGCGAAGCCGGAGGCCCAGGCGCGGTAGCCTTCCTTCAGCGGCTGGAAGGTGCAGGCGATGCCCTTCAGGCGGACGGCGGTGACCGCCGGCGACCACATCGACTGGATGACCGTCTCGCCCGCGGCCATCAGGTTGACGCTCTCGTTGAAGTCGGTCCAGAAGGCGCGGAACTGGCCGGCTTTCTTCGCATCGATCAGTGTCGCGATCGTCTTGTCGATCTCTTCCTTGGTCATGTTGCCCTTGTCGCCGTACTTCACCTTGCCCAGCGCCTCGTTGACCATGGCGGCGTCCATGATGCCGATCGACGGGATGTTGAGGATGGCGGCCTTGCCCTTGAACTCGGGATTGAGCAGCTCGGCCCAGCTCTCGATCGGGCGCTTGATGAGGTCGGGGCGGATGCCGAGGGTGTCGGCATTGTAGGTGGTCGGGATCAGCGTCAGCCATTCGGTCGGCGACGAGGCGAACTTCTTCGAATGCTGGCCTTCGAGATAGCTGACCTTATGCGGCGCGGTGCCCTGGTCGCCGATCTTCTTGCCGTCGATCTCGCCCTTGGTGATGACCGTGGCGAGCTTGTCGACCAGCTTGATCTTCTTCGCGTCCATGCCCATCAGGTTGCCCGACGGCACCAGGTTGCGCAGGCTGAAATATTCGGTGTCGACGAGGTCGAACGAATCCGGCTGGGTGACGATGCGCTTGGTGACGTCGTCGGTGGTCACCGAGACGTATTCGATCTTGACGCCGGTATCCTTGAAGGCCTGTTCGGCGATCGCCGGCGACTGGTTGGTCGAGGTCGAGAGATAGCGCAGCGTGATCGGCTCGGCGGCGTGAACCGCCGGAAAGCCGGTGATCGCCTTCATGCCGGCGAGGCCGGCGATCGCGGCGCTGCTCTTCAATAGGGTCCGGCGCGAGACCCCGCGTTTCATTTCGGTCATTGACTCCTGCTCCCTGGTTCAGCCGCTTGAGGCGCGGTACGCGCCTCAGGCGGCAAGCTCGTGGGTATCCGCGTGATCCCACTGGACCTCGGCGGCTTCGCCGGCGGCGAAGGGGCGCTCGAAGAAGGTTCGTTCGGGAAGGACGGCGGTCAGCTCGCCGCCGGCGGCGGTCTCCAGGCTGACGGCCACCGAGGTTCCCTGGTATTCGATGTCGCGCACCGTCGCGGCCTTCGCCGGGTCGGCGCCGGGCGGCTGCAGCCGGGTGCGGTCGGTGCGCACGCTGCGCTTCTGGCCGTCGACGGTGATGATGTTGTGGCCACCGATGAAGCGCGCGACGAACTCGGTGCGCGGGGCGTTGAAGATTTCGCGCGGCGCGCCGGTCTGCTCGATGCGGCCCTCGTTCATCACCACGATCAGGTCGGCGAGCGCCATCGCCTCTTCCTGGCTGTGGGTGACGTGGATGAAGGAGATACCGAGGTCGCGCTGGAAGCGCTTCAGTTCGGCGCGCACCTTGATGCGGAGAAACGGGTCGAGCGCCGACAAGGGCTCGTCGAGGAGGAGGATCGCCGGGTCGGTGATGAGCGCGCGCGCCAGGGCGACGCGCTGCTGCTGGCCGCCGGAAAGCTGCGGCGGCAGGCGCTCGGCGTAGCGCTCCATGGCGACCAGGCGGAGCATCTGGTCAGCCGCGGCATGGCGCTCGGCCTTCGGCCGGCCGCGCATTTTCAGCGAGAAGGCGACGTTGTCGCGGACGTTCAGGTGGGGAAAGAGGGCGTAGCTCTGGAACATCATCGAGGTGCCGCGGCCGGCCGGCGGCTTGTCGGTGATGTTCTCGTTGGCGAGCAGGATGTCGCCGATGGACACCGACTCGTGGCCGGCGATCATGCGCAGGGTCGACGTCTTGCCGCAGCCCGACGGGCCGAGCAGGCAGCAATAGGTACCCGACCTGATCTTCAGGTTGACGGCATCGACGGCGACGGTGTCGCCGTAGAGCTTGCTCACCAGAACGAGTTCGAGATCGGCTGCCCGACCCATGCCTTCGCCTCCGTGCTTCCCAACCCTGCTTCGCAAGGGGGATGCCAGAGGGTGGCTCGGCGCTTAGACCTTTGAATCGTAAAACAATTCGGCGTTTACGTCGCGCTGAGGCAGGGAAAGGCTCCGCCCGCGCTTTGTGCAATGCAGCGCAAGCGTATGCCCAAATTGTATACAATCATCGCATTGATTGGATACGCCATCGCATGCTGCTATGGTCGGCCGAGTGCGTCGGGGGCGCCGTTCCTGTGTCGATCACCGATCTTGGCGTCAATGAAGCGGAAGGCCAGGACGCCCGTGTGCTGCGCGGCGCGCGCTCGTCCCGCATTCATGCCGCCCTGCTCGACGCCATCCTCGACCACCGCCTGACGCCGGGAACCCGCCTGCCGGAGGATGAAATCGGCACGGTCTTCCAGGCCAGCCGCACGATCGTGCGGGCGGCCCTGCAGGCGCTCGCCCACGAGCGCGTCGTCGTGATCCTGCCCAACCGCGGCGCGCACGTCGCAAAGCCTACCGTCGAGGAAGCCCGCCAGGTGTTCGAGGCGCGCTCGCTGCTCGAGCCACGCATCGCGGCGCTTGCTGCATCGCGGGCGGAGCCGGCCGACATTGCCCGGCTCCGTGCCCATCATTCCGAGGAGGAAGCCGCGGTCCATGCCGGCGACCAGCGCCGGGCCATCGCGCTGTCGGCCCGGTTCCACAACATGATCGCCGAGATCGCCGGGCAGGAGATCCTCGCCGAGTTCCTCCGGGAACTGACCTCGCGCTCGTCGCTGGTGGTGGCGCTCTACTGGCGCCGCAGGGACGCGACCTGCGAGCGCCACGCCCATCACGAACTGATCGACGCGATCGCCGCCGGCCAGTCGGAGCGCGCCGCCGACCTCATGCGCAGCCATCTCGTCGACCTGTTCTCGGGCCTTGACCTCCGCGAGCGTCCGGCGAAGGACGTGGGCCTGGCGGCACTGCTCGGGACGACGAAGTAAGCGGCCGAATCAGGCCGGCTGCGCGGTCGCCATCGCCTGGAGAAGCAGGTTGGCGGCCTTCACCGCGAACGCGTCGTCGTTGATGTCGGTATCCAGTTCGACCAGGCTGACGTTGCCGGAAAGGTTCGCCTTCAACGCGGCGAAGAAAGCGGCATCGGCGGCAGGATCGTGGAACGGCCTGCCCTCGATGTCGATGGACGACACGCCTTTTTGCGGAATCATGAAGGTGGTAGGGCCCTTCGCCCGGTTGAGTTTCCGCGCGACGATGCCACCGAGTTCTGCGTTTTCGGCGGGCGTGGTGCGCATGAGGGTCACCAGCGGATTGTGCCGGTAGAATTTCCGGGCCGCGTATTTTTGCGGCACGGTTTCCGGCGCGCCGAAATTGACCATGTCGAGGGCGCCGGCCGACACCACCTGGGGAACACCCATGTCGCCCGCCGCCTCCAGCCGGTCGGGTCCGGCCGAGAGGACGCCGCCGGCGAGCTCGTCCGCGAGTTCGGTGGTCGTGATGTCGAGAACGCCGGCGATGAATCCGGCGCGGATGAGCTCCTCCATGGTCCGCCCGCCGGTGCCGGTGGCGTGAAAGACGAGCACCTCATAGCCCGCCTGTTCCAGCACCTCGCGCGCCCGGGTCACGCAAGGGGTGGTGACGCCGAACATGGTCGCGGCGACGAGTGGCTTCTCGCTCGACGCCCTGGGCTTCTCGACCCTTGCCATGCCGGCGATGGCGGCGGCGGCATTGGAGAGGATCTGCGAGGAGAGGCGATTGATGCCGGCGATGTCGACGATGGAGGGCATCAACGTGATGTCCTTCACGCCGACGATGGCGCTGGTATCGCCGGAGGCGAGGGTGGTGACGATCAGCTTCGGGAAGCCTACCGGCAGGGCCCGCATGGCGGCGGAGGCGAGGCTGGTGGCGCCGCCGCCGCCCATGGCGATGACGCCGTGGATACGGCCCTCGGCGGCGAGACGTGCGAGGATTACCGCCGCGCCGCGGCCCATGGCGGTGACCGCCTCGCCGCGGTCCCGGCGCTGCACCAGCGAGGCGAGCTCGGCGCCCCCGGCCTCGGCTACTTCCGCCGCGCCGATGTCGGGTGCGAAGAGCGGCGCGCCCAATATGCCGGCATCGATCACCAGCGTGGCGACGCCCTCTCTCTCGATCTGCTGCTTCAGGTAGGCGTATTCGGCACCCTTGGTATCTAGGGTTCCGAGGACTGCAACGACCTTGGCCATCGGCGCGGACTCTCAGTGACTGGACCGGGTGGACGATGATCGGACAATGATCAAACTGGCGTTTTCTTGTATCACGAAGCCGGGTCACGCTGGCGTGGGGAGGCGCCGTCGATGAACACCCTCTTCGACAGGATCCGGGCCCGCATGCCGGCGCCGGACAAACAATTCCTCGAAACGGAAAGCGGCCGCTGTCTCAGCTACGGCGACGTGCTGCGGGAAACCGGGCGGCTCGCCAATTGCCTGGTCGGCCTCGGTGTGACGCCCGGCGATCGGGTGGCCGTCCAGGTCGAGAAGAGCCCCGAGGCGCTGCTCCTCTATCTCGCCACCGTTCGCGCCGGTGCCGTGTTCCTGCCGCTCAACCCGGCCTACACGCTCCGCGAGCTGGAATATTTCGTCCGCGATGCGGAGCCGCGCCTGATCGTATGCGACCCGGGAAAGCGGGAGGGCGTGGCGGCCATGGCAGGTCCGGGTGCCGTGGTCGAGACCCTCGGCAAGCAGGCGGACGGGTCGATCCTGTCGCTGGCCGCGTCCGCGTCGGCCGATTTCGACGACCGGCCGCGCGGCGCCGGGGACCTCGCGGCGATTCTCTACACCTCCGGGACCACCGGGGCGTCCAAGGGCGCCATGCTCACCCACGAGAACCTCGTCTCGAATGCGGAGACGCTGGTCGAAGCCTGGCGCTTCACCGGCAAGGACGTGCTCATCCATGCGCTGCCCATCTTCCACACCCACGGTCTCTTCGTCGCCAGCAACGTGGTCCTTTTCGCCGGCGCCGCCATGCTCTTCTTCGCGCGCTTCGATCCGGCCGAGGTCATCGCCGCCTTCCCGCGGGCGACGACCATGATGGGCGTGCCGACCTTCTACGTGCGCCTCCTCGACCATCCCGGTCTCGCGGCGGCGTCTGTGCGGCACATGCGCCTCTTCGTCTCCGGCTCGGCGCCGCTCCTGCCGGAGACCTTCGATGCCTGGCGCCTGCGCACCGGCCACGCCATCCTCGAGCGCTACGGCATGACCGAGACCAATATGAACACGTCCAACCCCTATGACGGGGAGCGCGTGGCGGGCACGGTCGGCCGGCCGCTGCCCGGCGTCGAGATTCGTATCGTCGACCCAGTGGCAGGCACGCCGCTCCCGACCGGGGAGGTCGGCATGATCGAAGTGCGCGGGCCGAACGTATTCAAGGGGTATTGGCGGATGCCCGAGAAGACCGCGCAGGAATTCCGCAGCGACGGCTTCTTCGTCACCGGCGACCTCGGCAGGATCGACCGGAACGGTTACGTCCACATCGTCGGGCGGAGCAAGGACCTGATCATCACCGGCGGGCTCAACGTCTATCCGAAGGAGGTGGAGACGGAGATCGACATGATCGACGGCGTCGTCGAAAGCGCGGTCATCGGCCTCGCGCATCCGGATTTCGGCGAGGGCGTCACGGCGATCGTGGTCCGGCGCATCGACGCCGCCATCGACGAAGCCGGCGTCATCGCCGCCCTCGACGGCCGCCTCGCCCGGTACAAGCAGCCGAAGCGCGTTCTTTTCGTCACGGAGCTGCCGCGCAACCAGATGGGCAAGGTGCAGAAGAACATGCTCCGCCAGCAGTTCGAGAGCCTCTACCAGCGCTGACGCCCGAGGCGCAATCTGGGCTATTCTCGCGCCGACGGCCCGCCCTTTTTCGTGCTTCACCCAGGAAGACTCCAGGAAACCCCGATGTCCGCCATCCGACTGATCGAAGCAGAACTGCCCGCGTTCGGCGTTCCCGACAAGCGGCCGGAGCTGGCGGCGGGAGTCTACTCGGCGCGGCTCGACCGGCTTTCCGCGCGGGCGAAGATCGCCGGCCTCGACGCGTTCATCGTCTATGCCGACCGCGAGCACTTCGCCAACATCGCCTACCTCACCGGGTTCGAGCCGCGCTTCGAGGAGGCGCTCCTGATCCTCGTGCCCGGAAAGGAGCCGGTGCTGGTCACAGGCCCGGAAAACCAGGGCTATGCAAAGGTCTCGCCGCTCGATCTCCGGTGCGTGCTCTACCCGCCGTTCGGCCTCCTCGGCCAGGACCGGCGGAAGAGCCCGGCGCTAGCTGATGTGCTCGCCGATGCCGGCATCGGTCGCGGCAATGCCGTCGGCGTCGCCGGCTGGAAATACTACGGCACGCTCGAGACGCCGACGCCGGATTCCTGGCTGGAGGCGCCGTCGTTTATCGTCGACACGCTGCGCACGCTCGCCGGGACCGAAGGCCGCGTCGTCAACGCCACGCGCATCCTCATGGATTCGAGCGCGGGCCTCAGGGCGATCAACGAGGTCGATCAGCTCGCCCAGTTCGAGTTCGGCGCCGCCCATGCCTCCGAGATGGTGAAGGCGGCCCTCTTCGGGGCGCGGCCCGGCATGACCGAGTTCGCCGCCGCCCGGCTGATGCAGCCGATCGGCCTGCCATACAGCTGCCACGCCATGCTGTCCTCCGGGGCGCGGGCATCGCTCGGCCTCGCCAGCCCGAGCGACAAGGTCATCGAGCGCGGACAGCCTTTCGTCGTGGCGGTGGGCCTCTGGGGCGGGCTCAGTTGCCGCGCCGGCTGGATGATCGCCGACGAAGGCGAACTGCCGGCCGACGCCGCCGACTATCTCGACCGGCTGGCGAAGCCCTACTTCGCCTGCGCCGCCGAATGGTACGAGACGGTCGGCATCGGCGTGCCCGGCGGTGAACTCGACGCGCTGATGAAGCGCCACTTGGGCGATCCGTTCTTCGGCGTCCTCCTCAATCCCGGCCACCTCATCCACCTCGACGAATGGATGAACTCGCCGATCTATCCGGGCAGCGGCGAGCCCCTCCTCTCCGGCCAGGCGATCCAGGTGGACATCATTCCGGCGACCAACTCGCCGTATTTCACCAGCAATATCGAGGACGGCATTGCCCTCCTCGATGAGCCCGGGCGGGACGAGTTGAGGGACCGCTATCCCGAGGCCTGGCGACGCATCGAGGGGCGCCGGGCGTTCATGGCGGAC
>JBBQGL010000051.1:0-22881 GCA_038323025.1 Hyphomicrobiales bacterium | reverse complement strand
CTCTCGTCGTCGCGCGCACCGGAGCGTGGAAGCTGGAGATCGTGATGCGATCCGATATTGCCAAAGGCTTCGAGGTCCTGCCCAAGCGCTGGATCGTGGAACGCACCTTCGCCTGGATCAGTCGCTGTCGTCGTCTCGCCAGAGACTTCGAGCGCTATGCACGCACCACCATCGCCTTCGTCCGCCTCGCCATGATCCGCATCATGCTCAGGCGGCTCGCCGCAAACCCTTCGTCATGAATCCAAACTTCCCGGATCGGCTCTTAATCCAGACCGCGATCTTGCGCTTTTCGTCCGGGGCAAGAAGGCCCCCAAGTAGTGAGTTCATCAATTGCCTCATGGCTGTTATGCCGATGAGGGCTTGACGTGATCTGGAGGAGCCGCAATAGTCGCGCGGTGATCACACCCCGCCCCCATCGGCGGGTTTCGTCTTGAGCCGGCCGTGTGCAACCACGGCCGGCTCGACCTTTCTAGCAGAACATCCCGTGAACGTCGAATCCTCTAAACCGTTGAATTATTGTCGGTTTTTGTGATGGCTAATCGGCGTGGTTAACATGCCGCTCGGCGTGGTTAACATGCCGCTGCCAATAGCCGGCGAAATCGACTGAGGGCTTGCCCTTCATCGCCAGCGCGGCCACGCGGTGCATCTGATCGCCGTTGTTGATCCGGCGGTTGTCCTCGCGCCATGCCACTTCTTGAGCGTACCGGAGAAGGTAGGCGCCGGCGATGTGGTGGTGGTGCCCGATCTCCGCGCGGCGGAGCCGGCTGAAATACTCCTCAGCCCAATTGGTCGAAGCGCCGTCGAAGCTGTACGCCTCTTGATGGTTGATGCGCTTCATTTCAAAGCGCGAGTGCAGGTCGTTCCAAGCCGGGCTTTCGTCGGCATGAACGGTCGTGCCCTTGTCGATGCGCGACTTGATCCACGAGAGGGCCGCGCCCTCAGTGCGGAACACGGCAGGCAGGGACTTGCCGTCGCGCTCGCGGATGATCACTACCGCCTTGCGCTTGCCGTTCTGATTGAACCCGAGGCGACGATCAATGCGGCGCTCATGGATGTTGGCGGGCTTGATGTACCCTCCAAAATATCCGCCATCCACCTCCGCGACCTTGCCCTCGCCGCCAACCGTGCGGCCCTTCATTTCCTCTGCCATCGCTTCGCGCATCTTGTGGCAGAGGACGAACGCGGCCTTGTAGGAGAGGCCCAGGTCGCGCGACATGGCGAGCATGGACTTGCCCTTTACCTCATTGCAGAAGATCGCAATCGCGGCGAGGTAGGCCCGCAAGGGCAGCTTGTGAGAGGCGAACAGCGTCCCGCTGGTAATGCTGAAATCCTTACCGCAAGCGCGGCAGCGAAAACGGGGCGCACCGTTCGGACGGCGACAATCGTAGGCGTCGACACCGCCGCAGGACGGGCAAACCGGAGCGCCTGCCGTCTCCGCCCAACGGACGCGGCGGAACGTCTCCTCCGCTTCCGCGTCGGACATGCGGAACACCTGAGCGAGGCTCAGGGTCTTTGCCGACTTGGAGAGTAGGAAGTGTTGCACAGTGTCGCTCGCGTTCCCTAGGTGTCATATATGACCCTTTGGGAAGGCTTGTCAACACCTAAAGTGTCGAATATGATCCCTACGTTTTGGGAGTGACACCTATGGGACTGGCAAAGAACGAACTAGAACTAGCCGAACGGGCCTCCCGCTTTCTCAAGGCAGAGCTCAAGCGCGCGGCCGTCACCTATGAGGAACTAGCGAAGCGACTCAAAACACACGGACTGTCGGGCGAGACTGAAAATTCGATCAAGGCGAAGCTAAAGCGCGGGACGTTCCCTGCAACGTTCCTACTCGCATCGCTTGCGGCCCTCGAATTGGAGGGCGTCAAGCTGGAGGATATTTAAAGCTATTTGTTTTGCACTGGCGTCGGGCTTGACCGCGCAAAAGGCGGGAAAAACGTCATTGTCTGCGGGCCGCTCACAATAAGGCGCGCTGTCTGCGGTTTGGTTTCACCTAGTGGTTGCAACTCGATTACGCTCGGCAAAGTGGCGTAGACCCCCACTGCTTCGCTGATATTGTAAACGTACAACACAAACGGTCTATCAGGGTCCGCCTCTAGTCTGTTAATCTTTATTTCCCAAGGTCTCTCAAATTTAAGCGAGTCTAGTTTAGCCGCGTTTTCAGACTTAATCGCGTTCATAAATCTGATAAATAGAAAAAACTTTGCATTAAACACCGGGATTTTTCCGTAGTTTCGGACTTGGCATTTGTACAAGGACACTAAGGTCAGATCGTCTGAAACGAATTTGATCGGTGAGTTCGCCGGTCCAAAGCGTTGGCCATATCCGCCACCACCTTGTTCCGGAGCAATCGGAAAGAGGTTCAATTCATTTACCTGACCATCTGGTGACGCGACCGGGATTTGAGGAAGAACCATCTCGCATTCTATTGAAATGGAATCGTCGAAAGACGTTATGGGTGCGACCACGCCAGTTGCGGGCGTATCCGTCGAAGCAAGCGTTGTGGGCACGACCGCAGTCGGTTTTTGTATAAAAAACCACCCGGCGAAGCCGACGAACCCGACGGCGCAGACAATCATTCCGATGATAGCGGCCATGCGGCGCGTTTGCCCCCTGTGATCTGCTATGGCGCGCCAGACTAGGTGGCCAGCCACGCTGACCGCTACGAGTCCGGCGGCGATTATCGCAGTCCACCACAGCGGGGAGCGCGGCTCAACGATTTGCGATAGCAGAGCGATCACAACCGCCACCGCAATTCCGAGAATATCTCGCACCGGCACTCTCCTCGATCGAACGTAGCCCGATCAGGAGTGCCGCCGCTAGGCGGGTGGCGTTTGCGCCATAATACCGACCGGGCCGATGTTTTCGCTGCGGATCAGGCGGAGCCACGCGAGCCGCTGCTCGTCGGTCAGCCGGACGGCGCCGCGCGCCGAAGCCGTCATCGCGCCCCGCCGATCCGCCCTTCCCGACCGGCGAGCAAGCGACGGATGTTTTCCTCGTGGCGAAGCCAGAGGATGACGGTGAGGAAGACGAACAACCACGCGATCGGGTTGGCGCCGAAGAGGAACAGCGCGATCGGCGTGACGAGACTGGCGGCGAGGGCGCCGAGGGAGGACGTGCGCGTCAGCCAGGCCGCCTCGCCCCAGATCACGGCGAAGACGACGCCGGCGGGCCAAAAGAGCGCGGCGAGGACGCCGAGGTAGGTGGCGACCCCCTTGCCGCCGCGGAATTTCAGCCAGACCGGAAAGATGTGGCCGACGAAGGCCGCGAAGCCGGCGAGGATCGGGGCGGTTCCGCCAAAGAGCAGCGCCGCGATGAGGACGGCGGCGGTGCCTTTCAGGGCGTCGCCGAGAAGCGTGAGGGCGGCGAGGCCCCGTCGGCCGGTACGCAGGACGTTGGTGGCGCCGATGTTGCCCGAGCCGATGGCGCGGATGTCGCCGAGGCCGGCGGCACGGGTCAGGATCACGCCGAAAGGGATCGAACCCAGCAGGTAGCCCAGCAGAAGCGTCAGCAAGGGAGTTGCCGCACCGCTCATCGATCGATCATGCCCCGTTTGGCCGCCGACGGGGCGGATGCCCTGGATCTGACGCAGGCATTCATGCCGCCCGGGCGTTGAATCGCTTCACGCCAGTCACCTTGTTGCCCTTGCGCGCCTCGGCCAATGCAAACTGCGCCTGCATGCGGAGCAGTAACCCGGCATCGACGCCAAACGCCTTTTCAAAACGCAGGGCCATCTCGGCCGAAAGCGCGGCGCGGCCGTTGAGTACCGCGCTTAAGGCCTGACGGCCGACGCGCAGCGCGCCCGCCGCCTCGCCGACACCGAGATTGAGCGGCGCAATCAGTTCATCGGCAAGGAAGACGCCGGGATGTTGGGGGTTCTTCATATCCATGCAACGAGCACCCTAGTGGTAGTCAACGAAGTCGACATCAAAAGCGTCGCCGGTGGCAAAGCGAAACGTAATCCGCCAATTTCCCGAAATCGAAATGCTCCACATTCCAGCAAGATCGCCTTTCAACCGGTGCAGCTTCATCCCGGGGAACGGGGCCGCCTCCTCCGCCCTCGCTGCGACGTTCAAAAAGGTGAGAACGTTCGTGATTTTTCGCGCCAGATGGGGCGGCACGCCGCTGGCATCGTCATCTTCAAAGAGGCGTTTCAATCCCTTGTGCCGAAAGCCGCGGATCATTTCCGCAGCGTAGCTCGTCGCGCGACAGGCGTCAAACTCTCGTACTGGCCGGCCGATTACCCACAACGCTCGCGTGGCGTCAGTTTGAATTTTGCTCGCGAAGCCAGTGCAGCGTTTCCCTTGCCTCCGCCTCAGCTCTGAGGGCGTCGGCGTAAAGTCCTGACCGCCGAGACGGCACCATACCCCTATAATCCCCGTTGACCTCGTCGAGATCGATCAGCTCGCGCCATTCGACGAACTGGAACGTGCCGTCATCGAGCGCCATGATTTCGACGCGCCACTTGCCATCCGCGCTGTCCAACCTTTTGACCAAGACTTCGCTCATGCAGTCCGCGTCCTAACCGGCCCGCTTTCGGTGGGTCCCTCGACCGCTCGCTCGTTCAGCCCGAACCGTATTCGTACACCGTCCGGCCGGCAACCAGCGTGCGGGTGACGCGGCCCTGGAAGTGGGCGCCCTCGAACGGCGTGTTCTTCGAATGGGAGCGGAGCGTCTCCGCGTCGAGCACCCAGGGCACGTCAGGGTCGACCACGATCAGGTCGGCGGGGGCGCCGGGGGCAAGGCGGCCGGATTCGAGGCCGAGCAGTTCCGCCGGCCGGGTCGCCAGCGCGCGGAAGAGGGTAATCAGGTCGACGTCGCCGGAATGGACGAGCCGCAGTGCCGCCGGCAGCATGGTTTCCAGGCCGACGGCGCCGTCGGCGGCTTCGGCGAAGGGGTGGCGCTTGGTGTCGACGTTCTGCGGGTCGTGGCTGGAGACGATCACGTCGATCGTGCCGTCGGCAATGCCGGCGACCATGGCGCGGCGGTCGTCGTCGGAGCGGAGCGGCGGCGACAGCTTGAAGAACGTGCGGTAGGGGCCGACGTCGTTCTCGTTCAGCGTCAGGTGGGTGATCGCGACGCCGCAGGTGACCGCATGCCCGGCGGCCTTGGCCCGGCGCACGACCTCGAGCGACTCGGCGCAGGAAATCTGCGCCGCGTGGTAGCGGCCACGGGTGAGGGCGACGAGACGGACGTCGCGCTCGAGCATGATGATCTCGGCCTCGCGCGGTATGCCGGCAAGACCGAGGCGGCTCGCCACCTCCCCCTCGTTCATGACGCCGTTGCCGACCAGCGTCGGGTCGGCCGGGTGGTGCATGATGAGCGCGCCGAAATCGCGGGCATAGGTGAGGGCGCGGCGCATCAGGGCGGCGTCGGTGATCGAGCGGCGGCCGTCGGTGAAGGCAACCGCGCCGGCCTCGCGCAGAAGTCCCAGTTCGGTCATCTCGCGGCCGGCGAGACCGCGGGTCAGCGCCGCCATCGGATAGACGCGCACCGCCGCCTCGTCGCGGGCGCGGCGGCCGATGAAATCGACCAGCGCCACGTCGTCGATCACCGGGTCGGTGTCGGGCATGGTGATGATCGTGGTCACCCCGCCGGCGGCGGCGGCGCGGCCGGCCGACGCGAAGGTCTCGCGGTGTTCGGCGCCGGGCTCGCCGACGAAGACGCGCATGTCGACCAGGCCAGGCGCGACGATGGCGCCGCCGCAGTCGACGATCTCGGCCCCCGCCGGCCGCGCCGCGCGCACCGCGTCCGGCCCGGCGGCGACGATGCGCCGGTCCGCCACGATCACCGCGCCGGGGGCGTCCAGGTCGCGCGACGGGTCGATGACGCGGGCGTTGGCGAAGACGACGGGGTGGTCGGTGACGCCGTTCCGGGGAGGTGCGGCGCTCATGATCGCGACCATCCCGGAAGAGGCGCCCCTCCCCCTGAAAGGGGGAGGATCAAGGAGGGGGTCGTGCAGCCGTAAAGCGATAAGCGCGGCGAGCGTGCAGCAGAAACTGAACGAGCGAACCAGTGGAGTGCGGGGATCCCCTCCCAACCTCCCCCTTTCAGGGGGAGGGGTTCGTCGCGCCTCGTGCCCCGGGCGCTAAGCATTGGGCAGGTGCGCCGAGAGCGCCTCCAGCACCGCCATGCGCACGGCGACGCCCATCTCGACCTGCTCGCGGATGAGGCTCTGCGGGCCGTCGGCGACCGCCGAGTCGATCTCGACGCCGCGGTTCATGGGCCCTGGATGCATGACCAGCGCGCCGGGCTTGGCCAGCGCCAGCTTTTCCGCGTCGAGGCCGAAGAAATGAAAATACTCGCGCACCGAGGGGACGAAGCTGCCGTCCATGCGCTCGCGCTGCAGGCGGAGCATCATGACGATGTCGACGTCCTTGAGGCCGGCGCGCATGTCGGTGAAGACCTCGACGCCCATGCGCTCGATGCCGGCGGGCAGCAGGGTCGACGGCCCGATGACGCGCACGCGGGCGCCAAGCGCGTTGAGGAGAAGGATGTTCGAGCGCGCCACCCGGCTGTGGGCGATGTCGCCGCAGATCGCCACCGTCAGGGCGGCGATGTCGCCCTTGTGGCGGCGGATGGTGAGCGCATCGAGGAGCGCCTGGGTCGGATGTTCGTGGACGCCGTCGCCGGCGTTGATGACCGAGCAGGTGACCTTCTGCGAGAGCAGTTCGACCGCGCCGGCGGCGTGATGGCGCACCACCAGGATGTCCGGGCGCATGGCGTTGAGGACGATGGCGGTGTCGACCAGCGTCTCGCCCTTCTTCACCGCCGAGGTCGCCACCGCCATGTTCATGACGTCGGCGCCGAGGCGCTTTCCGGCGATTTCGAAGGAAGATTGCGTCCGGGTGGAGGCTTCGAAGAACAGGTTGATCTGGGTGCGGCCGCGCAGGACCGACTTCTTCTTCTCGATCTGGCGGCTGACCGCCACGGCATTTTCGGCCAGATCGAGGAGGCCGACGATCTCGGCCGCGGTCAGCGACTCGATGCCCAACAGGTGCCGGTGCGGGAAGGCGATGGGGACGGTCGCGGGGGACGCATTCATTAAAGCGATTGCCTTACAGGGAGTCGCAAGCACGCGACAAGTCCCCGTGGTAGGTTAATCGCAGCGAATCGCGGCCCTCTTCCCGGGCTGGAGAAGTCATTGCCACCTGTCGCCGACACGCACGAGGTCACGAACCAGTCGCCGCCGTTTGCCGGCGTCAACCTGTTCACTTCCGATCCGTCGCTGGGCGCGCTGGTCGAAGGCGTCCCCCAGGGCATCGTCGATCAGCTGACCGCGCACGGCCAGGCGTGGGGCTCGCCGGAGACGTTCGAGCTCGGGCGCATCGCCAACCAGTCGCCGCCGGTCCTCAAGACCCACGACCCGATCGGCAACCGCGTCGACCTGGTCGAATTCCACCCCGCCTACCACGCCCTGATGCGGCGGAGCGTCGCCGCCGGCCTGCATTCCTCGACCTGGGACGCCGAGGGCGAGGGCGGCTCGCGCACGGTGGCGCGGGCGGCGCGCATGTTCATGACGGCGCAGGTCGAGGCCGGGCACATCTGCCCGATGACCATGACCAACGCGTCGGTGGCGGCACTTGCCCATGCCCCCGAGCTTGCCGACCGCTGGCTGCCGCTCATCCGCTCGCGCCAGTACGATTCCTCCGCCCGGGCGGCGGCGGAGAAATCCGGGGTCACCCTAGGCATGGGGATGACCGAGAAGCAGGGCGGCAGCGATGTCGCCAGCAATACCACGGAAGCCGAGGACAGCCGCGACGGCATGTGGCGGCTGACCGGGCACAAGTGGTTCCTGTCGGCGCCGATGAGCGACGCCTTCCTCGTGCTGGCGCAGGCGCGCGAGGGGCTGAGCTGCTTCCTCATGCCGCGCTTCCTGCCGGACGGAACGAAGAATGCCACGCGACTGATCCGCCTAAAGGACAAGCTCGGCAACCGCTCCAACGCATCCGCCGAGATCGAGCTGGAAGGCGCCGGCGCCTGGCTCGTCGGCGAGGCCGGGCGCGGCGTGCAGACGATCATCGACATGGTGACGCTCACCCGCCTCGATTGCGCGGTGGCGTCGGCGGGGCTGATGCGCATCGCCGTCGCCGAGGCCGTGCACCACACACGCTACCGCCGGGCCTTCGGAGCGGCACTGATCGACCAGCCGCTGATGACGCGCGTGCTCGCCGACATCGCGCTCGACCAGGTGGCGGCCGCCGCGCTCACCTTCCGTCTGGCCGAGTCCTACGACCGTGCCGGCTCCAGCCCGGCCGAGGCGGCCTTCGCCCGCCTGATGACGCCGGCGGTAAAATACTGGGTGACCAAGATCGCGCCGCCGCTGATCGGCGAGGCGATGGAGTGCATCGGCGGCAACGCCTATGTCGAGGAGAGCAAGCTGCCGCGGCTCTATCGCGAGGCGCCCGTCAATGCGATCTGGGAGGGCGCCGGCAACATGATGGCGCTCGACGTCATGCGCGTATTGCGCAAGTCGTCCGAGCCGCTGGAATCGGTGCTCGCCAATGTCGAGGACGCGCTCGGCGGCACGGCCAAATCGACCCTGAACGTGCTGCGCGCCGCGACCGCGGTGGCGCTTGCCGACGAGGGCTCGGCCCGTATCCTTACCGAACAGCTCGCCATGACGGTGGCGGCCGCTGCGCTCCGCCGGCGCTTCCCCTCGGTCATCGCCGACGCGTTCCTCGAGACCCGCCTCGGCAAGCCATGGCGGACCACCTACGGCATGCTCGACTCGCGCTTCGACGCCAAGGCGTTCCTGAACTACGCCTACCCGGCGGGGTAAGGCGGTTGCGCCGATCGCGCGCGGCTGCTCCTCAAGCGACTTCAATCTCCAGCCGCGTCATCCCCCGACTTGATCGGGGGATCGCTACCCGCTTCCAAAACCGCGCTCCGGCGCGCATCCGGCACGTGTCTTCCGGTGAAGCCGTGGAATCAGGATTCACGCCGCGCGCGGGCGGATGGCCTTAAGCCTTTCACCGATCTTCCGGCGCTGCTCCATCAGTTCGAAGTCGGCCTGCATCCCGAGGAAGAGTCCGTCCGAAACGCCGAAGTAGCGGGCGAGGCGCAGGTCCGTATCCGCCGTCATCGCCCGCTTGCCGAGCACGATTTCGTTTATCCGCCGGGGCGGAACGCCGATGGCGCGGGCGAGGGCGCTCTGCGACAAGGCCATGGGACGAAGAAACTCCTCCAGGAGAATTTCCCCGGGGTGGGGGTTGGCGAGCAGGTCAGTGGTAGTCGACGATTTCGACTTGGTGGGCATGGCCTTCGCTCCAGATGCGGTCCGAAACGATTTCAGGTGTAGCCGCGGCCCGCAACCCCTACCACCGCCTTCGGCGGTCCCCCTCCCCGTCCCGGGGGAGGATACGCGCCCCGCGTTTTGGTCTGCATTCCAAGCCGTTCATTCGGGCCAGGCGAGGCCCTTCGAGGATGCCCGGTGGACGGAAATCGCAGCCGGTTGGCGAGGTTATCCTCCCCCGGGACGGGGGAGGGGGACTGCGCGTGAGCGCGGTGGTAGGGGTTGCCGCGGGACAAGCGGCCGAGCCGGAATTTTACATCCGTCCCAGCCGATCCAGCACGCCTTGCAGGATATAGGCGGCGGCCATCTTGTCGACGAGTTCGGCGCGGCGCTTGCGGCTGCGGTCCGCCTCGATCAGCGTGCGGGTCACCGCCGCCGTCGACAGCCGCTCGTCCCAGAACAGGATCGGGAGCGGGGTGAGCGCGGCGAGGCTGCGGGCGAAGGCGCGCGTCGCCTGGACGCGCGGGCCTTCGCTGCCGTCCATGTTGAGCGGCAGGCCGAGCACCAATGCGGCGACGCGATTGTCGGCGGCGTGCTTCAGGAGCTCTGTGGCATCCGCCGTGAATTTCGTGCGGGAGATGGTGAGGAGCGGCGAGGCGATGCGCCGTCCGGCATCGGAGATGGCGAGGCCGATCGTCTTCGTGCCGAGATCGAGCCCCATCAGGGCGCCCTCGGCGGGCAAGGTCGCGGCAAGCGCGTCGAGGGTGAGATCGCCGGTCATCGGCGGCATGATCGCAGAAAACGCGGCTTGCGACAGTGCGGTCCCGCTCAGGAGTGGGCAAGTTCCGGTTTTGCCCTGGTGCGTCCGGCGGGACGCTTGCGCGCGTCCCTGTCCAGACCGACCGGACCGTGGGCGATGCTTGCCCGTGCGTCGCGACGCCAAACCCAAGAAAGGGAGACAGGGGATGAAGCTTACCTGGTTTGGGCATTCCGCCTTCCGCCTGGATATCGCCGGGGCCGTGGTCATGATCGACCCGTTCCTCGACAACCCGACCTTCAAGGGCGACAAGGCCGCCGCCTTCAGGGGATTCACCCACGTGGTGCTCACCCATGGGCACGACGACCACATCGGCTCGACCGTCGAGATCTGCAAGGCGACCGGCGCCACCCTGGTCGCCAATTTCGAGGTCTGCATGTACCTCGCCGGCAAGGGCGTCGAGAAATACTCGCCGGGAAATCACGGCGGCCATATCGATCTCGGCGCCTTCTCGGTTGCCTTCGTGCCGGCCTGGCACTCGTCCTCGAAGATTGTCGACGGCCTGCCGGTCTATCTCGGCAATCCCGCCGGCGTCGTCTTCAACGCCAAGGGCGAGAAGACGCTCCTCCATATGGGCGACACCGATATCTTCCCGGGCATGGCGCTGATCAACGAGATCTATCAGCCGAAGATCGGCATCGTGCCGATCGGTGATCGCTTCACCATGGGCGCGAAGCTCGCCGCCCTGGCCTGCAAGCGCTTCTACACCTTCGAGACGGCGATCCCGTCGCACTATGCGACGTTCCCACTTATCGACCAGACGCCCGACGCGTTCATCGCCGAGATGAAGGGCGGAGGACCGCCGTGCTGGTTCCCGAGCGCGGCAAGGCGGTGACGCTGTGAGCAGCGCGGATCGCGGAAACGGAGTAGCGAACAACGCGCGGAACGCCGCGTGGCAACAAATGCGATGGTCGCGGATCTGGCTATCCGGACCCGTTCCCGGCTATACCGCGGCCGGGGTGTCAGATGGCTGAGATCGACGTTCGGAACAATGCCCAGGCCGCAGCCTGGAACGGCACCACGGGCCAGCGCTGGGTCGAGCGACAGGCGACGCTGGACACCCTGCAGGCTCCCGTATCCGCCGAGCTTTTCCGGGCCATCGACCTCGTGCCTGGCAGCCGTGTCCTCGATATCGGCTGCGGCAGCGGCCAAACCAGCTTCGAGCTGGCCCGCCGCGTTGGTGCAAACGGCCATGTGACTGGTCTCGACATTTCCGCGCCGTTGCTGGCGCTCGCCCGGCTGCGGGCGCCTGCCGGCGCGCCGGTGCAGTTCATCGAAGGCGATGCCACGGTTCACCAGTTCGAACCGGCGGCCGCCGATCTGCTCTTTTCCCGCAACGGCGTCATGTTCTTTGCCGAGCCTGCACAGTCCTTCGCCAACATGCGCAAGGGTTTGCGCTCTGGCGGCGTCGTCACCTTCGCCTGCTGGCGCGAAATCCAGCGCAATCCGTGGGCTCTCGTCGCTTTGCAGGCGGCCCAAAAAGCCTTGCCGGTGCAACCGGCGGCGGCGCCCGCCGACCCGGAGGCTCCAGGGCCTTATTCGTTCGCCAGCGAGCAGCGGGTGGCGCGAATCCTGGACGAGGCGGGCTTCGCCGATATTTCCCTCCGGCCAGTCGAGGTCATGCTCGATGTCGGCGCCGGCAAGGGCATCGAAGGAGCGCTGGCGCTGGCGTTGGTTATTGGCCCCGCGAGCCGGTTGCTCGACAAACAGCCCGAAGCGGTGCGCGCAGCCGCGGTCGACCTCATCCGGGACGCCGTGACGCCCTATGCGAACGGCGCCGCCATCCCGATGGGCGGTTCGATATGGATTGTCACCGCCAGGAACCCTTGAGCTCCCGCGCGTGCGACCCGATATCCTGTGGGTTGCGAATAGCGAATAGACAAAAGAGAAGAGTCCGCCTGCAGCGAGTTGTCTACTCGCTACTCGCTACTCACCACTCGCTATTCGCTATTTCGCTATTTCGCTAGGTTTCGCCCGGACGGTACTGCTGGATGCGCGTGGTGCGCAGTCCGGCGAGGCCGTGGCGGTCGATCGACTGCTGCCACGACAGGAATTCCTCGACGGTGAGCGTGTACCGGTTGCAGGCTTCCTCGAGGCTGAGCAGACCGCCGCGTACGGCCGCTACGACCTCTGCCTTGCGCCGGATCACCCAACGCTTGGTGTCGCGCGGCGGCAAGTCAGCGATGGTCAGGGGGCTGCCGTCCGGCCCGATGACGTATTTGACACGCGGACGTACTTGTTCGGTCATTCTACTCTCGATACTCACCTGACCCGTCCAGGCGAGGACCATAGGCGATGGGTTTTAAAATTCGCCTAAGCCGGCCACAACAAATCGGTAACGTTTGAAGCTACCCGCCAGAGGAGAAATGGCGGAAACGCTCTATTTTGACCGGCCTTGAAGATGACGCCATCGCGTCTATAGTCCGGCAAAGACGTGCGGGCGGCTGCCCTCTGCACGATTTTCATCCGGTTTCAGAACGGCCAGGCACGATGGTTCCTTCGCTCGATCTTCCCGGCGACCCGCGGCGCACGCGTGTCGTCGTCGCCATGTCGGGCGGGGTCGACTCCTCGGTGGTCGCCGGCCTGCTCAAGCAGGCGGGCTATGACGTCATCGGCGTGACCCTGCAGCTCTACGACCATGGCGAGGCGACCCACCGGAAGGGCGCCTGCTGCGCCGGACAGGACATCCACGATGCGCGCCGCGTCGCCGAGGCGCTTGCGATCCCGCACTATGTGCTCGATTACGAGGAGCGTTTCCGGTCGGCGGTGATCGACCCGTTCGCGGCGTCCTATGTCGCCGGCGAGACGCCGGTGCCCTGCGTCGCGTGCAACCAGACGGTCAAGTTCGCCGACCTCCTCGGCACCGCGCGCCAGCTCGGCGCCGATGCGCTGGCGACCGGCCACTACGTCCACTCGGCCCGCCTCGGCAATCGCCGGGCGCTTTACCGGCCGGTCGATCTCGAGCGCGACCAGAGCTACTTCCTCTTCGCCACCACCGGCGAGCAACTCGACTTCCTGCGCTTCCCCCTCGGCCAGCTCACCAAGGCGGAGACGAGGGCCGCGGCGCGCGAGTTCGGGCTTGCCGTCGCCGACAAGCACGACAGCCAGGACATCTGCTTCGTTCCCACCGGCCGCTATGCCGCCATGATCGAGCGGCTGAAGCCGGGCTCGGCGGCCGCCGGCGACATCGTCCATATCGACGGCCGCGTCGTCGGCCGGCACGAGGGCGTCCTCCATTATACCGTCGGGCAGCGGCGCGGCATCGGCGTGGCGCTCGGAGAGCCGCTCTATGTCGTCCATCTCGACGCCGCCGGGCGGCGCGTGATCGTTGGGCCGCGCGACGCGCTCACCACGCACCGGCTGCATCTCCGCGATGTCAATTGGCTCGGCGATGCGTCGCTCGCCGAACTGCCGGCGGAGGGCACCGAAATCTTCGCCCGGGTCCGCTCGACGCGTCCGCCGCTTCCGGCCCGGCTGGTCAGCCGCGGTGGCAAGGTCCATGTCGAACTCGCCGGCGGCGAGGCCGGCGTGGCGCCGGGCCAGGCGTGCGTCTTCTATGACGGTGACGGTGCCGGTGCGCGCGTCCTCGGCGGCGGCTGGATCGCGCGCGCCGAGCGCGAAGTCGAGGCCGAGCGGGCGCTGCGCCAGCTGATGGCGGAACCTGCGCCCGCCTTCTGAGGGCAGGGGCTGAAGCTGGCGGCGGGCTCGCTCAGGCCGGCCGGGAGAGCGCGGTGCGCAGGTTGCCCCCGGCGGCCGCCAGGATTGCATCGGTCTTTTCGGGAGCGACACCGCGCAGGATCAGCGCGGCAGCCTTGACGCTGCCGCCGCCCCGGTCGAGCGCGTCGGCGGCTTCGCCGGCGGAGCGGCCGCTGATGTGGACGAGCGTCGCAATGGCGCGCCGCCGGAGCTTCTGGTTGTCGACGCGCAGGTTGACCATCAGCCCGTCGTAGATATGGCCGAGGCGGATCATCGTGAGGCTGGAGAGAATGCCGAGTGCCGCCTTCTGCGCGGTGCCCGCGCCCATGCGCGTCGAGCCGACGATGATCTCGGGGCCGGAATCGAGAAGGATGGGCAGTTCGACCTGGCGGAGAAGCGGGGCGTCGCGGTTGTTGGCGAGGCCGATGGTGAGGGCGCCGGCGGCGCGCGCCGCCGCGGCGGCCGAGAGCGTGAAGGGGGTCGAGCCGCTGGCGCTCACCGCAATCACCGCGTCGGCCGGGGCAGGGGACATCAGCACCATCTCGGCCCGCCCGCGCTCGGCGTCGTCTTCGCCGTGGCCGGGGAGGCCCGGCTCGAGGATGCGGCCGTTCGCCATGACGAAGACGGTGCGCGCTTCCGGCCAGCCGAAGGTGCCCGCGAGCTCCATGCCGTCGAGGGCGGCGATCAGGCCAGAGGAGCCGGCGCCGACATAGAAGATGCGTCCGCTGTCGCCGAGGCGTGAGACAATCGCCGAGGCGGCGTGTCCGAGGGCCGTCCGCGCCTGTCTCACCCCCGCCAGCGCCCGTTCCTGGCCCGTCACAAAGGCGTCCAGAATCGCCTCATCGTCCCAGGAATCGAGGCCGATATAGCGTGGGCTGATGGTTTCCGTGGTGTCCATGCGCCGCTGTCCGGCCTCACGCTGACGGTGCAACTGATATTACATTGGTATCATCGGCATTTTGGCCGGACAAGCTCTGTCACATGGCGGGGCGCCCGGTTCGCGCGTGGTGTCATCTGGCCTTTCGAGAGATTTGTCACGAACCGGGGCGGATTGTGACGGGTGCGTTAACCGGCTCCCTCTTCCCGTTGGCCTTGAAGTGGCATTATATTGTCGTCAGGCCAAGGTGCAGGACAGCGGTATGCCAGAACCCTTGTTCATGGGAGTAGACGGCGGCGGAACCCACACCTCCGCACGCCTGCGGGACGCCTCCGGACGGATGTTGGGACAGGCCCGTGCGGGTCCGGGCAATGCCCGTCTCAGGGACACGGCCTTTCGCGAAGTGATGGCGGCCTGTCGCGCCGCGATGTCGGCCGCGGGGCTGGCGGACGCCGACTTTTCCCGCACCCACGCCGGCTTCGGCCTCGCCGGGACGCAGCAGCCGGAGGACCGGCAGTCGGTCTACGACTGGCCGCACCCGTTCGCCTCGCTGGTGGTCGACACCGACGCCTATGCCGGCTGGATGGGCGCCTTCGGTGGCAAGGATGGCGCCATCCTGATCGTCGGCACCGGGGCCGCCGGCCTCGCCGTGATCAACGGCAAGCGCATCAATGTCGGGGGCTGGGGCTCCGACATCGGTGACGAGGGCAGCGGCATGGACATCGGCCGTACTGCAATCCGCCGGTCGCTGTGGGCGCTGGAAGGCATGGGTGCGGTGACGCCGCTGGTCGACGCGGTCCTCGACCGGTTCCATCGCAGCGCCCCGGAGGCGGTGATCTGGGCGGGCAAGGCGACGCCCGGGGATTTCGGCGCTTTCGTACCGATGGTTTTCGAATACGCCGAGAAACGCGATCCCTTCGCGATCGCGTTGATTCATGAAGCTGCACTGCAGGTGGAACGCCTGGTGACGCGGCTGCTCGATCATGGCGCGCCGAAGGTGGCGATGATCGGAGGAGTGTTTCCACGGATCCTGCCGTGGCTGGCGCCGCCGCTCCAGGCGCACCTGGTGACGCCGGCGGGAGACGCCATGGAGGGCGGCATTCTCATGGCGCGGCAGGCATCCGCCGCCGCCGGGAAGGCATGATGCTCGGCGAGATGGTTCCCGTCGCCGGGGTCGAGGCGCTTGATGAGGGGAGCCCGACGCCGCTCTACATCCAGCTGCAACGGGGCATCCAGGATGCCGTCCGCGCCGGCAAGCTGAAGGCGGACGAAGCGCTCCCTTCGGAGCGCGATCTCGCCCGCTCGCTCGGCATTTCGCGCGTCACCGTCAGGAAGGCGCTGGCCGGGCTCGTCGACAGGGGCATTCTTGTCCAGCGCTGGGGTTCCGGCACTTTCATCGCCGCGACCCTGCACGTCGAGCAGGCGCTTTCGCGCCTGTCGAGCTTCACCGACGACATGGTGGCGCGCGGCATGCGGCCGGAAGCGCTCGTGCTCGAGCGCTCGACCGGCGCCGCTTCGCCGGCAGAATCGATGGCGCTCGGCCTCTCGCCCGGCGAGCCGGTTAGCCGGCTGCAGCGCCTGCGTCTGGCTTCGGGTGTGCCCATGGCAATCGAGCATGCCGTGGTGCCGGCGCGCTTCCTTCCCGATCCGCATGCGGTGGAGGCCTCGCTCTATTCGGCGCTGAACGCGCTCGGCTTCATGCCGCGGCGCGCCCTCCAGCGCCTGCATGCGGTTCTTCTCAACCCGGACCAGGCGAAGCTGCTCGAGGTGGCGTCCGCCAGTGCGGCCCTCTACATCGAGCGGCGCTCCTTCCTCGAGAGCGGCGAAGCGGTCGAGTTCACATCGTCCTATTACCGCGGCGATGCGTACGACTTCGTCGCCGAACTCGCCATCGCCGAGCGCGATCGATGAGCCCGGACCTGTCGCTTCTGCTGCGCGAAAGCGCGGAGGCCCCGGCCGCGGTCGCCCGGCTTCTGGCCGCCAACGAGGCGGCGTGCCGCGACCTTGGCGCGCGCCTCAGGGCGCGGCCGCCGCGCTTCGTCGTCACCTGCGCCCGCGGCAGCTCCGACAGCGCGGCGATGTATGCCAAGTACCTGATCGAGATTGCCCTCGGCACGGTAGTGGCCTCGGTGGGCCCGTCGGTCGCGTCGATCTATGGCGCGCGGCCCCGCATGGGCGACGCGCTCTTCATTGCCGTGTCGCAATCCGGGCGCAGCCCCGACCTCCTGAAGCTGGCGGAAGCCGCGCGCGAGGACGGCGCGCTAACGGTCGCGCTCATCAACGAGTCGCACTCGCCGCTTGCCGAGCGCTGCGAGATAGTGCTGCCGCTCCACGCCGGTGCCGAAAGGAGCGTTGCGGCGACCAAGTCCTACATCGCTTCGCTCGCCTCCATTCTCCAACTGGTCTCCCATTGGGGTGACGACCTGGACCTCGTCGAGGCGGTGCGGCGGCTGCCGGACGATCTCGCCGACGCGCTGGTCGCCGACTGGCGGGAGGCGCTGCCACTCCTGACGGACACCGAAAGCCTCTACGCCGCCGGTCGCGGGCCGGGGTTCGCCGCGGCGCTGGAGGCGGCGATCAAGTTGAAGGAGACCTGCGGGATCCATGCCGAGGCGCTGAGTGCGGCCGAACTGATGCACGGGCCCATGGCGCTGGCCGGCCCGCGCTTTCCGGTCCTGCTCTTCAGCCAGAACGATGCGTCGCTGCCCGGCCTGACCGCGCTTGCCGCCTCCCTCGTCGATCGCGGGGTGCCGGTTCTGGCGGCGGGACCGGTGGCGGGGGAGGGGACGCTGGAGTTGCCGTCCCCCGAAGGCCTGCATCCCTTCGTCGAGCCGATTGCGCTGGTGCAGAGCTTCTATCCGCTGGTCGAGGCCCTGGCGCGGGGGCGCGGACGGGACCCAGACAAGCCGCCGTTCCTCTCCAAGGTCACGGAGACGCGCTGATGCTTGCCCTTGCCGGTGCCCGAGTCTTCGACGGTGCCCACCTCGTCGACGGCCGCGCCGTCCTGATCGAGGGCAAGCGCATCAAGGGCATTGTTCCGGCCGCCGATATCCCGTCGGGCGCGGCGGTGCGGAAGGTTGTCGGGCTGATCGCGCCGGGCTTCATCGATACGCAGGTGAACGGGGGCGGCAGCGTTCTCTTCAACGCCGAACGGACGGCGGCCGGCATCGCGGCGATCGGCGCCGCCCACCGCCGCTTCGGAACTACCGGTTACCTGCCGACGCTGATCACGGATACGCGCGAGCACATGGCGGAAGCGATCGAGGCCGCCCGCGCCGCGATCGCCGCCGGGGTCCCGGGGATGCTCGGCATTCACCTCGAGGGTCCCTTCATCAATCCGGAGAGGAAAGGCGTCCACGACGCGAAGCTGATGCGGCCGATGGAAGAGGCGGACATCGCGCTGCTCACGTCGCTGAAGCCCGGCATCGTGCTGGTGACGCTCGCGCCGGAGAAGGTGCCGGCCTTCACCATCGCCCGCCTCACAACCGCAGGCGTGATCGTTTCAGCGGGCCATACCAGGGCGCACTACGACACGATCGCCGAGGCGCGGGCGGCGGGCCTGACCGGCTTCACCCATCTCTTCAATGCCATGCCGCCACTCGGCGGCCGCGAGCCGGGTGCGGTCGGTGCGGCGCTCGACGGCGATGCGTGGGTCGGCCTGATCGTCGACCTCTTCCACGTCTCGCCAGTGAGTCTGCGGATCGCCATCGCCGCGGCCGGCTGGGAGCGGATGATGCTGGTCAGCGACGCCATGCCCACGGTCGGCACCGACCTCACCGGGTTCGAGCTCGATGGCGCGTGGATCAACCGCCACAATGGCCGCCTGACGCGCGCCGATGACGGCACCATCGCCGGCTCCGACCTCGACATGGCAACCGCGGTCCGCAATTCGGTCACCGCCCTTGGCCTGCCGCTGGAAGCGACCCTCCACATGGCCTCGCGCGCGCCGGCGGAGTTCCTCGGGCTCGGCGGCGAACTCGGGCGGATTGCGCCTGGCTATCGCGCCAGCCTTGTCCTGCTCGACGACGACCTGCGGGTCGTGGAAACGTGGATCGACGGCGAGGGCGCTGCCGCGTAGGTTTGAACAATGCGGCGCGCAGGCGTCTGGAAAGGGCCAAGCGGGCGAGGAGGAGCGAAGCGGTGCATTTCGTGAACGATGGGGGCGAGCCGAAGCGGTCTCCACCAAAGACTCTAGCCGTAGATGGATCCGCTGGCTCGGGCGGGTTGGTGTCGCCTTGACCCTCAAGTTCGAGATTTGCGTCGAATCGGTCGCCGGCGTCCGGGCGGCGCATGCCGCCGGCGCCGACCGCGTCGAGCTGTGCGCCAGCCTTCTCGAAGGCGGGCTGACGCCGACGCTCGGAACCATGCTGATGGCGCGCAAGATCAGCGAGATCAAGCTGCACGTGATGATACGCCCGCGCGGCGGCGACTTCCTCTACGACGCCGACGAGATCGCGGCGATGGAGGCCGACATCGCCACCGCCAAGTCCATCGGCGCGGACGGCGTCGTCTTCGGCATGCTCGACAGCGAGGGCCGCATCGACGCCGAACTGACCGAGCGCCTGGTCGCCAGGGCGCGGCCCGCGGCGGTCACGTTTCACCGCGCCTTCGACATGACGCCGGAGCCGATGCATGCCCTCGAAACGCTGATCGGGCTCGGGGTCGAGCGCGTCCTCACCTCCGGCCAGGAGCCCACCGCCTTCGAGGGCGCCGAGCGGATCGCCGACCTGATCCGGGCCGCGCACGACCGCATCATCGTCATGCCCGGCGGCGGCATCACGGCGCGGAACGCGGCGCGGGTGGCGGAGATCACCGGCGCCAGCGAGATGCATTTCGCGGCGAGGGTGCCGACGGCGAGCGCCATGCGGTTCCGCCGGGCGGACATGTTCATGGGCGGCGAGTTGCGCCCGCCCGAATACGATCGCCTGGAAACCGACCCCGTCATGGTCGCCGAGATCATGACGGCGGCCGGCAAGGATGGTTGAGGCGGCTAGGCCGCCGCCTTGACGATCACCGCCACGAGGTCGTCGACGATCGCCGTGATCATCTCGCGGTCGTCGCCCTCGGCCATCACGCGGATGACCGGTTCGGTGCCCGAGGCGCGCACCAGGATGCGGCCGCGGCCGTCGAGCTTGCCGTTGGCGAGGCCGATCATGCGGATGACCTCGCCGTTGTCGAGCGGCTTGCCGCCCGGCGTCGTCCTGACGCTCTTCAGGACCTGCGGCACCGGCTCGAAGCTGTGGCAGACCTCGCTCACCGGCTTGCCCGACTTCTTGATGACGGCGAGCAGCTGCAGCGCCGCCACCAGGCCGTCGCCGGTGGTCGAGTAGTCCGAAAGGATGATGTGGCCGGATTGCTCGCCGCCGAGGTTGTAGCCTTCGGCGCGCATGACCTCGGCGACGTAGCGGTCGCCGACCGGCGTGCGCACGAGGCCGATCCCGAGGCCGGCGAGGTGGCGCTCGAGGCCCAGATTGGACATGACGGTGACGACGATGCCGGGCTTCGCCAGGCGGCCTTCCTCCGCCCACGACTGCGCGATCGCCGACATGAGCTGGTCGCCGTCGACGATGTGGCCCTTCTCGTCGGTGATGAGCACGCGATCGGCGTCGCCGTCGAGGGCAATGCCGATGTCGGCGCGCTTGTCGCGCACCATGGCGGCGAGCGCGGCCGGCGCGGTCGAGCCGACCTCGCGGTTGATGTTGAGGCCGTCGGGAGAGACGCCGATCTTGAAGACTTCGGCGCCGAGCTCCCACAGCGCCTCGGGGGCGACGCGGTAACCGGCGCCGTTGGCGCAATCGATGACGACGCGGAGGCCCTCCAGCGACAGGTTGCGGGGCAGGGTGCGCTTGGCGAACTCGATGTAGCGGTCCTGGACGCCGTCGATGCGCTTGGCCCGGCCAAGCTCGGACGAGCCGGCGAGGTGCTTGCCCATGTCGGAGTCGACCAGCTTCTCGATCTCGACTTCGAGCTCGTCGGAAAGCTTGTGGCCGTCGGGGCCGAAGAGCTTGATGCCGTTGTCGTGGAAGGGATTGTGCGAGGCCGAGATCATGACGCCGAGATCGCAGCGCATGGAGCGCGTCAGCATGGCGACGGCTGGCGTCGGGATCGGGCCGGTCAGCTGGACGTCGACGCCGACGGCGAGGAAACCGGCGGTCAGTGCATTCTCGATCATGTAGCTGGAAAGGCGGGTGTCCTTGCCGATGACCACGCGATGGAGGTAGTCGCCGTTCCGGAAGGTGAGCCCGGCGGCCATGCCGACCTTCAACGCGACGTCGGCGGTGATCGGAAACTGGTTTGCGCGGCCGCGGATGCCGTCGGTGCCGAAGTATTTTCCCATGGGCGGAAGGTCCCCGTCAGCGCCAGAATCGTCGCTTCAATAGCGCCATCGTGCCGGAATGCGGTTGAAAAATGACGAATTTCGTAAATCCCGTGCCGTTTGAGGCGGCGATCCGCGCCCAAGTGGCTGATCGGATGGGGAAAAGCGCTATCGGCGGGTTTGCCGGCGCCAGGCCGGCGGGGCCTATTCCCGGCCGCCGGCCCCGCCCGGGCCTTGCTTGACAGGCTTTCCACGGGTTTCTTATATGCCGCGGCGTGGCGGAGTAGCTCAGCTGGTTAGAGCAGCGGAATCATAATCCGGAGGTCCCCGGTTCAAATCCGGGCTCCGCTACCACCTTCTCTCTTTTGTTTTCCCTTGGCGGGATAGCGCCGGCCTGTAAGCTTGTCGTCGAGGCAGGCCGAGGAGCCGGAATGAGCAGCGACAAAGAGAAGGCCGCTTTTGATTGGGCGGATCCGCTCCGGCTGGACGACCAGCTGAGCGAGGAAGAGCGGCTAGTCCGCGATGCGGCGCGCGACTACGCCCAGGACAAGTTGCAGCCGCGCATCCTCAGTGCTTTCCGCGACGAGCGGTTCGACCGCGAGATCATGAGCGAGATGGGCGCGGCCGGCTTTCTCGGGCCGACCACGCCTGAAGCCTATGGCGGAGCCGGCGCCAGCTACGTCAGCTATGGGCTGGTCGCCCGCGAGATCGAGCGTGTGGATTCCGGCTATCGCTCGGCGCTGAGCGTGCAGTCGTCGCTGGTCATGCATCCGATCTTCGCCTACGGCTCCGAGGAGCAGCGGAAGAAATACCTGCCGCGGCTGGCGCGCGGCGAGATCGTCGGCTGCTTTGGACTGACCGAGCCCGATCACGGCTCCGATCCCGGCGGCATGACCACGCGGGCGGCGAAGATCGACGGCGGCTATCGCCTTAGCGGCGCCAAGACCTGGATCACCAACGCACCCATCGCCGACGTGCTCGTCGTGTGGGCGAAGTCGGACGCCCACGACGGCGAAATCCGCGGCTTCCTGCTCGAGCGCGGCATGAAGGGCCTGGCCACCCCCGCGATAAAGGGCAAGGTCAGCCTGCGCGCCTCGATCACCGGCGAGATCGCTATGGGCGGGGTCGAAATCCCGGAGGAAAATCTTCTCCCCAATGTGGCGGGCCTGAAGGGCCCGTTCGGCTGTCTCAACCGCGCCCGCTACGGCATCGCCTGGGGGACGATGGGCGCGGCGGAGGATTGCTGGCACCGCGCGCGGACTTACGTGCTCGAGCGCAAGCAATTCGGCCGGCCGCTCGCGGCCACCCAGCTCGTCCAGAAGAAACTCGCCGACATGCAGACCGAGATCGCCCTTGGCCTGCAGCTGGCGCTCCGCGTCGGCCGCCTTTTCGACGAAGGCCGGGTCGCTCCCGAGATGATCAGCCTCGCCAAGCGCAACAATGCCGGCAAGGCGCTCGACATCGCGCGGGTCGCCCGCGACATGCACGGCGGCAACGGCATCGCCGACGAATTCCATGTCATCCGCCACATGGTCAACCTCGAGACGGTCAACACCTACGAGGGCACCCACGACATACACGCGCTCATCCTCGGACGGGCGCAAACCGGGATTCAGGCCTTCTCCTAGTGCAATCGGGGACGTTCCTGCGGGGCCGAATCAGATTAGCCGGCTTGAGTGCGCAACCCGATGAGCGCAAGCTCGGATTGCTGATTCGTTCTCTGGGAGGCTTTCCATGAACGCAAGGATGGCAGCAATAGTTCTCGGCGTGGTTCTGACGCTGGTCGGGATCCTGGGTTTCTTCCCCAATCCCATTGCCGACGCGAGCGGCAACGCTCTCTTCAACGTCAACATCCCTCACACGATCGTTCACCTGGTGAGCGGCCTCTTCCTTCTGGCGGGGGCGTGGACAGCGCTCGGCAGCGTGATGGCGCTGAG